>NZ_JBIWMX010000005.1:0-308724 GCF_044766925.1 Nocardia sp. NPDC101769
GAGGTGAGCGGACAGGCCGGCTTCACCGAGCTGCTGGCCAAGGCCAAGGACAGTGACCTGCAGGCGTTCGCGCACGCGGACATTCCGTTCGAGCGGCTCGTCGAGCTGCTCAACCCGGAGCGGTCCACCGCGCGGCACCCGCTGTTCCAGGTGGCGCTGTCGTTCGAGAACCTGCCCGACAGCTCCTTCGAACTGCCCGCGCTGCGGGCCGCGGCGGTCGACTTCGAGAACGAGATCGCGAAGTTCGACCTCATGCTCACCCTGACCGAGGCCCCGGCCGACGCGGACGCGGGCATGTACGCCGAATTCGGTTACGCCCGTGACCTGTTCGACCAGGCCACCGTCGAGGGCTTCGCGGAGCGGTTCCTCCGCCTGCTCGGTGAGATCATCACCGCGCCGCGTACCGCGGTCGGCGACCTGGAGATCCTGGCCGCCGACGAGCGCGCCGATCTGATCTCCCGCACGGGCGGTCCGGCCATCGAACCGCGCGTGCTGCCCCAGCTGCTGGCCGAGGCCGTCGCCAACAACCCGGTCGGCGAGGCGGTCGTGTTCCAGGGCCAGGCCCTGGGCTACGCCGAACTCGATGCGGCCTCCTCGCGCCTGGCGCGCGTGCTGATCGAGCGCGGTGCCGGACCGGAAACCCGTGTCGCCGTGGCCATCCGGCGCTCCTTCGAATCGGTGCTGGCCATCTGGGCCGTCGCCAAGTCGGGTGCGGCCTTCGTGCCGGTCGATCCGTCCTACCCGGCGGACCGCATCGCGCACATGGTCAACGACTCCGGCGCGGTGCTCGGCCTCACGGTCGACGCCGAGCTCGAGGGGCTGCCGCCGGTCAAGAGCCTGGCGGGCTGGATCTCGCTCGACGATCCCATGGTGCAGGCCGAGATCGCCTCGCACTTCGCCGAACCGGTCACCGACGCGGAGCGGTGGGCCCCGGTCCGGCCGGACCACGTGGCCTACGTGATCTACACCTCGGGTACCACGGGCATGCCGAAGGGCGTCGTGGTGACGCACTCCGGCCTCGCCAACTTCGCGACCGAGCAGATCGTGCGCTACCACCTCGACTCCGGTTCGCGGGCACTGCATTTCGCCTCGCCGTCGTTCGACGCGTCGGTGCTGGAGTACCTGCTCGCCATCGGCGCGGGAGGCACCCTCGTGGTGGTCCCGCCGGGCGTCTACGGCGGCGAGGAACTGGCCGAGCTGATCAGGCGCGAGCGGGCCACGCACGCCTTCATCACCCCGGCCGCGCTCGCCACCCTCGACCCGAAGGGTCTGGACTCGCTGCGGGTGCTCGTCGCCGGTGGTGAGGCCGTGCCGGCCGACCTGGTCGAGAAGTGGGCGGTGCCCATCGGAGAGGGAACGCAGCAGAACCGCACGATTCGTGCGTTCCACAACGGCTACGGCCCGACCGAGACCACGATCATGACCAATATCAGCGATGCGCTGGTGCCGGGTGATCTGGTCACCATCGGCGGTCCGATCCGCGGTATGCAGGCCCTCATCCTGGACGCGCGCCTGCGTCCGGTGCCGGTGGGCGTCGCGGGTGAGCTGTACCTGTCGGGTATCCAGCTCTCGCGCGGCTACCACGACCGCCCGGGCCTGTCGGCCGAGCGGTTCGTCGCCAACCCGTTCGCGGCCGGCGAGCGCATGTACCGCTCCGGTGACGTGGTCCGCTGGACCCCCACCGGCGAGGTGGAATACGTGGGCCGCAACGACTTCCAGGTGAAGGTGCGCGGCTTCCGCATCGAGCTCGGTGAGATCGACGCCGCGCTGGCCTCGCACGAGACGGTCGACTTCGCGGTCACCGTCGGCCACAAGACCGAGGCCGGGGCCACCATCCTGGCGGCCTACGTGCTGCCGGTGGCGGGCCGGACCATCGACATCCCGGCGCTGACCGAGCATGTCGCGGGCCGACTGCCGGAATACATGGTGCCGACGGCCATCACGATCCTGGACGCCATCCCGCTGACCCCGGTCGGCAAGCTGGATCGCCGGGCGCTGCCCGAGCCGGTGTTCACCGCGCGGGACTTCCGCGCCCCGGTCACCGAACTGGAAGCCGCCATCGCCGAGGTCTTCGCCGACGTGCTCGGCGTCGAACAGGTCGGTGCGGACGACTCGTTCTTCGCACTCGGCGGCGACTCGATTCTGTCCATCCAGCTCGTCTCGCGGGCCAAGGCGCGCGGCATCGTGTTCTCGCCGCGCGACGTGTTCGAGAAGCGAACCGTCGCGGGGCTGGCCGAGGTCGCCACGCTGGGCGGGGACACGGCGCAGGAGAAGCTGGCGGAACTGCCGGGCGGCGGGGTCGGCGACATTCCGCTGACGCCGATCATGCACGCGATCCTGTCGAGTGGGTCGTCCTACGAACGGTTCTCGCAGACCATGCCGTTGCGACTGCCGGACGGCATCACGCGGGCGGTGCTGGTCGGGGCCATCGGTGCGCTGTTCGACCACCACGATGTGCTGCGGTCGCGGCTCCGTGGCAGTGCCCATCCGAAGAATGCTTCGGAGGGATTCGAATTCGAGGCGCTGCCGCGCGGGGCCGTCGACGTCGACGCGCTGGTGCACCGGGTCGAGCTGGCCGCCGACATCTCCGACGAGGAGCTGACCCGGGTCGGCAGCATCGAATTCGATGCGGCGCTGGGACGTCTGGATCCGGCGAATGCCGCCATGGTGCAGTTCGTCTGGTTCGCCTTCGCCCCCGAGGGCTCCGACGAGGCGCGCGTCCGCCGGGACGTGCTGCTCATCGTCGCGCACCACATGGTGGTCGACGGCGTCTCCTGGCGCATCCTGATCCCGGACCTGGGCCTGGCCTGGTCGCAGGTGGCGTTCGAGCAGCCGCTGGCGCTGCCCGAGACCGGCACCTCCATGCGGCGCTGGGCGCACGCCCTGGTCGAGGAGTCGCGTAGCGAGGCGCGGGTCGCGGAACTGCCGTTCTGGCAGCGGATTACCGAGACTCCGGATCCGCTGCTCGGGGCGCGGGCGTTCGACCCGAAGGTCGACACCTTCGCCACCGTCGAGCGGATCGAGGTCACGGTGCCGGCATCGGTCACCGAGGCCGTGCTCACCGCCGTCCCGGGCCTGTACCGGGGTGGCGTCAACGACGGTCTGCTGTCGGCGCTGGCCCTGGCGGTCGCGCGCTGGCGCGGGGAGACCACCGGCGGCTCGGCGCTGATCAAGCTCGAGGGCCACGGCCGTGAAGAGGACATCGTTCCGGGCGCGGATCTTTCGCGCACGGTCGGCTGGTTCACCGCCGCCTTCCCGGTGCGACTGGACCTGAACGACGCGGATCTCGCCGATGCCTTCGAGGGCGGAAACGCCCTGGGCGACATCGTGAAGTCGGTCAAGGAACAGTTGCTGGAACTGCCCGACAAGGGTCTCGGCTGGGGTCTGCTGCGCTACCTCAACCCCGAAACCGCCACGCAGCTGCGCGATGTCGGCCAGATCAGCTTCAACTACCTGGGCCGGATGTCCGCGGGCGAGGTGCCCGAGGGCATGGCCGAACTGGGCTGGGTGCCGGTCGACGACCTGGGCCGCCTCGACGGCGACATGGACGCCGACATGCCCGCCAACGCCACCCTCGACATCAACGCCATCGTCACCGACGGCGCGGACGGCCCGCAGCTGGGCGCGGCCTTCTCCTACCCGCGCGGGCTGCTCGAGCGCGAACGGGTACAGGAGTTCGCCGACCTGTTCGTGGCGGCGCTGACCGCGCTGGCCGCACACGCCAAGCGGCCGGAGGCGGGCGGCTTCACGCCGTCCGACCTGCCGCTGGTGCGGGTGGAGCAGTCCGATATCGAGGTGTGGGAGCGGACGTACCCGGCGCTGTCCGACGTGTGGCCGCTCTCGCCGCTGCAGTCGGGTCTGCTGTTCCACGCGCTGCTCACCCAGAACACGGTGGACGTCTACACCATTCAGACCGTGCTCGACCTGAGCGGCGTGGTGGACGTGGATCGGCTGAAGGTGGCCGCGCAGGCCATTCTGGACCGGTACCCGAGCCTGCGGACCGCGTTCGTCACCGACGCGGACGGCCAGGCGCACCAGGTGGTGCTGGACCACGTCGAAGCGCCGTTCACCGTCATCGATCTCACGGATCTGCCTGAGGCCGAACGCAATCCGCGCATGCGGGAGATGATCGAGGCCGATCGCGCCGATCACTTCGATCTGTCCGCGGCGCCGCTCATGCGGTTCAACGTGTTCCGGATCAGCGACGACCTGGTGCACCTGGTCATCACCACCCACCACATCCTGGTGGACGGCTGGTCCATGCCGCTGCTCATGCAGGACCTGCTGGTGCTGTACGCGGTGCGCGGCGACATGTCGGTGCTGCCGCGGGTGGCGTCGTTCCGGAACTACCTGGCCTGGCTGGCCGGACGGAACCGGGACGAATCGCTCGCCGCCTGGCAGCGCGCCCTCGCCGGGGTGAGCGAGCCGACCCAGCTCGCGCCCGCCGCGACCCGCGACGAGAACTATGAAATCGGCCGCTACACACTGGATATCGACGCCGACCGCACCCGCGCGCTCACCAAGCGCGCCGGGGAACTCAATGTCACGCTGAACACGCTGATCCAGACCTCCTGGGCGGTGCTGATCGGCCGCCTGACCGGGCGCAGTGACGTGGTGTTCGGCGCGACCGTCTCCGGTCGCCCGGGTGATCTACCCGGTGTCGAGTCCATGGTGGGTCTGTTCATCAACACGGTGCCGGTGCGCATCCGGGTCGATGACCGGTTGACCATCGCGGGGCTGCTGCAGCGGGTTCAGCACGATCAGGCCGATCTGCTCGAACACCACCACATCGGGCTCACCGAGATTCAGCGATTGGCCGGCGCCGGAGCGGAATTCGACACCATCATGGCGTTCGAGTCCTACCCGGTGGACAAGGATGCCATCGCCGCGGCCAGCTCCATCGACGGCATGTCCGTCAGCGGTGTGGGCATCAACGACAACACCCACTACCCGATGAGCCTGGTCATCATGGCGGGCGAGACCATCGACATCTCCATGCGCTACCTGGGCAGCCGGTTCACCGCCGACGAGGTCGCCATCCTCGCCGCGCGCTTCAACCGCATCCTGGACGCGCTCGTCGGAGACGCCGAGGGTCTGGTCGGCGACATCGACATCCTCGATGCCACCGAACGCGCCCGCATCCTCGCCGAAAGCGCCGTCACCCCCGCCGATTCCGCGGTGGACGCGGCGCGCGTCGGCACCGCGACCGTGGCCAATGTGCTGGCCGAGGTCGTCGAAGAGGACCCGCAGGCCCCCGCCCTGCTGTCCGATGGCCAGGAGATCGCATACGCAGTCCTGGACCGCCGCAGCTCCCAGCTGGCCCGCCTGCTCATCGAGCGCGGCGCTGGCCCCGGCGACGTCGTCGCCGTGGCCCTCCCGCACACGGTCGACGCGGTGGTCGCGGTCTGGGCCATCCACAAGGCCGGTGCCGCGGTGCTCTTTGCCGACGCCCTCTCCTTCGGCGACATCCTCGCCGCCGGAGCCGGTTTCGGCATCGCCCAGGAACCGGCCGCCAGCTCGGTCCGCTGGCTGGTCCCGTCGGACCCGAGTATCCAGTCCGACCTGGCCACCCGCCCCGCGCACCCGGTCTCCTACACCGACCGCGTCCGCCCCCTGTCCGAATCCGACCCCGCCTTCGTCTACCGCGACGCCGACACCTGGGCCACCCTCACCCAGTCCGAGGCCCTCGATCGCGCAGCCACCCTGCGCGCCGACAACGACGTCGACTACGAGTCCACGACGTACACCACCGCCTCCACCGGCCGGCCCGCGATCAACGAATTCCTCGCCTCCGCCACCGCAGGCGCCCTCTCCGTCCTCCCCAGCGGCAACACCCCCGCCGACCTGGAAGACGGCGAGGTCACCCACTGGTTCACAACCCCGGGCGACCCGAGAGACGAAGCAGGCGAAGATATCCGCCTCATCGACTGACCCGGCCCCGCCGGTGACGAACGCCCCGTTCGTCACCGGCGTCGGCGCCCAACACGGCGACGTCTATATCTCCCTCACCCGCAACCCCACCCCCGCATACAAACGCGTCCCCGAAACCCGGTTCGACCAGCCGGTCAGCTGAACGCCGGTGTGGCGGTGCGGCCGCTCTTCGCCATCTCGACCGCGGTGAGCAGCAGGATGAAGGCCAGAACGGCTGCGGCAGTGCGAATGTCGTGGAACGTCTCCCAACGGTTCAGCTGGTCTTCGTAATTGGCGGGCAGCGAGCCGATGTGCCAGGTCTTGATGCGCTCGTTGATGGGTACATTGCCGAAACGGGTGACCAGGAGGCTGGTGAGTGCGGCGCCCCCGGCGATGGCCGCGACGATTCGCGCCCGTCCCCGTCCGGTGTAGGCGAAGACGAGGCTGGTGACCGCTCCCAGTCCCATGAGGGCCTGCATGAACGGCGCGTTCATGGCCATCAGCGCGACGCGGAAGGTCAGGTGCACATCCATCGGCACGGCTCGGAAGGTCGGGGACACAGCGACGCGCGCATAGGTGAAGGCTCCGGCGAGGATTCCCGTGCTGACCAGGGCGGTATTGCGAACGAGCACGGTGGTGACGGTGGAGCGGGACATAACGTTCCTCCAATTAGATTCATTTGAATCAGTTGCAAATGAATCTATCATAGGGTGGGTGGTATGCAACCGCCTCAGTCGCCAGCGAACCTCGCCCAGCTCGGCCTGCTGCTGCGGCAGGCTCACCGGCGCGCGTCCGCCGAGTTGGCGGCCGCGCTGGCCCCGATGTCGTTGTCCGGCAGGCATTTCGGTGTGCTGCTCATGCTGGAGCGGCATGGCGTATCCACACAGAAGGACCTGATCGCGGCGCTGGGCAGCGACAAGGCGGGAATGGTCCGAACGGTCGACGACCTGGACCGGCGCGGATTCGTGGAACGCTCGCAGTCGGCCACCGACCGCCGCGTCTATGACTTGACGCTCACGCCCGAGGGCAAGGCGGCGCTGGCCGAAGCGAAGAAATTGTCCGGGGTCGCGACCCGTACGGTCTTCGGTGACCTGGACGCGCAACAGGTCAACGAGCTGTCGGGCCTGCTGTCCCGAATCATCAACGCGCCCTAGGGGACTCGAACCGCTTCGGACCGCCCAGTATGCGGTGAGGATCCGAGCATTCAATTGTGGGACACGCCGAGCGTCGGGCACGCGGGCGAAACGGACAGTTCACTGGAACTCGAAATACGCACTCGGGCAGGGCGATACGTTGCTGCAGTGCCGTCCATCCGCCATGAGGTTCCGCTGCAATTGCTGCGTCACAGACCCGAGGTGGCACCCCGGATCGCCCGCAACGTGCTCGTCGAACGGATCGCCGGCAAGGTCGCCACACCCGTCGAAACCGGGCATCCCGATTTCGTGTTCCGAGCACGAACCTACTGGCCCGGCATGTTACCGGCGATCACCACAGTCGCCGAAGCGGACCAATGGCCGGAGTTGGCGCTGCTGTCGGCACCGGGTCACCTCGGCGACACCGAGCGCCGCCGCGTCCTCGCCATGGCACTCGAGGCCATGCAACACCTCGAGCCCGACCTGCGCGTCCACTACCATGACTACATCAGCAAATGCGTACCTTCCCGGTACCGGAAGGAGTGGGAGGAGCTCGTGGCCATCGCAATCGAGAACTACCACTGGGAGAGCGACTTCGCCCGCGAACACCAGGCCATCGGCCGCGCCGAAGCCTTGGCCGAATCGGTGTTGCGGATTCTCGAGCGGCGTGGGCTATCCATCGACGCCGCCGTTCGCGCGCGCATCGTCGGTTGTTCCGATCCCGATCTGCTGGCGCATTGGCTGGATCGGACGCTCGAAGTGGATTCCGCCGAGCAGATCTTCGACTGAGAATTTCGCGCGGTGCCTCGGCCCTCGGTCGGGCTGGGATCGTATCGGATGATGCTGTCGAGGTCGCTGACTTACCCCGGTCATGCCTCGAATTCGGTGCTGCGAGGCAAGGGTTTTCGATCAAACGTCTTGCGTCGGCCGCTGGTCTCGCAGTGGTCGGTGCAGTGTTCGACGCCGACGATCAGCTTGTGTCGCCCCACCCACCTGTCCAAACATTTGTCAAGAACTGCGGCGGGCGGGCTCGCCGACCCGGTGCCGAGCCGAGCCCAGGCATCGGATGCGGACCGAGTGGGCGGTCACGGGTCGGTGCGGCCCGAGGAATAACGAATTGTCGTGATGTGGAGGACCCCTCTTTATCGGAAAACTCGATGTCATGAGCGACACCGACATCCGCCCCTTCCGCATCGACATCCCGCAGGCCGACCTCGACGACCTGAACCAGCGCCTGACTCGCACCCGGTGGATCGACGAGGTCCCGGGCACGGGCTGGGAACGCGGCGTCCCCAACTCCTACCTGCGTGAACTCGCCACCTACTGGGCCGAGAAGTTCGACTGGCGCGCCACCGAAGCCACGCTGAACGCCTACCCGCAGTTCTCCACCATCGTCGACGGGCAGCACCTGCACTTCCTCCACATCCGCTCCGAACGGGAGGACGCCACCCCGCTGCTGCTCATCCACGGCTGGCCCGGCACCCCCGCCGACTTCCTGGACATGATCGGCCCGCTGACCGATCCGGCCGCCCACGGCGAGGCCGGCGCCCCGGCCTTCCACCTGGTCATCCCGACCCTGCCCGGGCACGGCTTCTCCGGTCCGCTGACCGAAACCGGTTGGAACGATGGGAAAGTCGCCGCCGCGCTGGCCGAGCTCATGACCCGGCTCGGGTATGAGCGGTTCGGGGTGCACGGCGGCGACCACGGCGCATTCGTGGCGCCGCGCGTGGCCCGCGATTTCAGCGACCGGGTGATCGGGGTGCACGTCAACGCGCTGGTCACGTTCCCCACCGGCGACCCGGCCGACATGGCCGCGCTCACCGAGGCGGAACAGCAGCGATTGGCGGCGATGAAGCAGTTCCAGGACGACGGCTCCGCCTACATGAACCTGGCCGGGTCGCGGCCGGACACGATCGCGCAGCTGCTCGCGGATTCGCCTGCGGGACAGCTGGGTTGGATCGTGGAGAAGTACAAGGAATGGACCGACGCCGGCCGCGAGCTGCCCGAGGACGCGATCGACCGGGACAAGATCCTGACCACCGTCGCGATCTACTGGCTCACCGACACCGCCCGCAGCGTCGCCAACTACTACTACGAACGCTTTCACGACTACACGATGTTCGCCCCGAAGCCCAAGGGCACGGTCCCGACCGGCGTCGCGGTGTTCACCACCGCCGACTTCGCCATCCGCCGCTTCGCGGAGAAGGCCCACAACATCGTGCACTGGTCGGAGTTCTACTCCGGCGGCCACTTCCCCGCCCTGGAAGTCCCCGACCTGCTCACCGGCGACATCCGAGAATTCTTCGCCGCCCTCACCCGCTGATCGGAGCGCGCCCACAACTCGCCGGTAACGAACGAACAAATGCTCGCCACCGGCGAGTCGCCGTCGGGATATGGATCGCCGGATGAAACCGGACCTCTACGCCGACGGCGGGATCCCGAACTTCTGGCGGATCGAGACCAATCGCTTCGAGGGGCAGTTGTCCAGCGAAGAACTCCCGGTCCTGCTCGCGTACGCGCTCACCGAAAGCGGCGAATACGAGTTGGTCGCTCGTTGCCCGGCCGGCCGGGTTGCCGCTCTGAACCTCCCTTTCGACATCGCCTTCGACCCCGCGTCGCTCCGGCCGTAGCACACCGTAATGCGCGAGCGCCCGATTCGAGCGCCCGGTTGCGGTGTCGTGCGGGTTGAGCGATATGTCTGGCAGAGCAGCATGCTTATCGTGGAAGGGCGGTAGGCGGGGGCTCCGAGGAGGGCATATGACTGTCGATGGGCGACCGGCGCTCGAGCTGGACGGGCTCTACAAGAAGTTCGGTGGGCCCTGGGTGGTCGAGGGGGTGAGTCTGGCGGTGCCGCCCGGGTCGTTCTTCGGGTTGGTGGGGCCGAACGGGGCGGGGAAGACGACGACCTTGTCGATGGCTGTGGGGTTGTTGCGGCCGGATCATGGGGCTGCCCGGATTTTCGGGCATGAAGTGTGGGCCGATCCGGTGCAAGCGAAGACCGTGGTGGGGGTGCTGCCGGATGGGTTGGCGTTGCCGGAGCGGCTCACCGGGCGGGAGTTGTTGAACTTCACCGGGTTGCTGCGCGGGATCGACAAGGCGACCGTGGTCGGGCGGGCGGACGAGCTGCTGCACGTGCTCGAGCTGGACGGCGCGGAAAACACCGTGGTGGTCGATTATTCGGCGGGTATGCGGAAGAAGATCGGCCTCGCCACCGCTCTGCTGCACGCACCGAAACTGCTGGTGCTGGACGAGCCGTTCGAGGCGGTGGATCCGGTGTCGGCGGGGACCATTCGAACGATCCTGCATCGGTTCGTGGCCGCGGGCGGATCGGTGGTGCTGTCGAGTCATGTGATGGCACTGGTGGAGTCGATCTGCGACCGGATCGCCGTGATCAACCGGGGGCGGGTGGTGGCGGGCGGGACACTCACCGAGGTGCGGGGCGAGGGCACGCTGGAGGAGGCCTTCGTGCGGCTGGTGGGCGGACACGTGGGCGGCGAGGACGGGTTGTCGTGGTTGGCGTCCTGATCCGCATGCGGTTGCGCATCACCGCGCGGCACATGCGGGAAGGCCGTGCGGCGCTGAACTTCTGGACCGGCAGCATCTTCGGCCTGGTCGCCGCGGCGGCCACCGCGCTGATCATCGCCAGGGCGCACGAGACCGTGCACGGGGGAGTGACGGTGGCGGCGGCGATCTTTGCGGCCTGGACCCTCGGCTGGATCTGCGGCCCGGTGCTCACCGGCAGCAGCGACGAGACCCTGCAACCCGAGCAATTCCGCCTGCTGCCCTTGACAACTCGGCAACTGGCCTACGGGCTCGGCGCGGCGGCCTTCGTCGGGCCCGCCCCCATCGTCAACCTGATCGCCTTCGGCGGTCTGGTCCTGCTCGCTGCACCGATCGGCCTGGGCGCCACCGCGATCGCGGCTCTTGGCGCGGTCCTGCAACTGGTGTTCGTGGTCCTGCTGTCGCGGGTCGTGGTGGCCTGGCTCGGCGCGGCCATGCGGTCCCGGCGCGGCAAGGATCTGGGTGTGCTCCTCGCCGCCCTCATCGGCCTGGCGTATTACCCGCTGAACCTGCTGGTTTCGGCCGTCGGCCCGAAACTGGAGGGCGACCGCAGCGGCCTGTCGGTGACGCTGCGCGCGGTCCCGTCGGGCTGGGCACCCTACGCCGTCGAGGCCGCGGCCCGCGGCAATTACCCGCTCGCCCTGCTGTCCCTGCTCGGCCTGGCGCTGCTGTCGCTGATCCTGTGGCAGTCCTGGGCGGTCCTGCTGGAACGCCGCCTCACCACCCCCGCCGCACCCGCCGGCCAGGTGGTCGACACCGGCGGCGGTCTGCTCGACCGTTTCATCCCCGCCAATGCGATCGGCGCCGTGGTCGCCAAGGAACTGCGCACCTGGTGGCGCGACGGCCGTCGCCGCGCCGCCCTGCTGCCGCTGCTGCTCGTCGGTTTCGTGCTGCCGATCTTCCTGTCGCTCCGCACCGGCGGTAGCGGAACCATCCCGTTCTCGGGCGCTTTCGTGGTGTGGCTGGCCACCATGTCCAGCGCCAACCTGTACGGATTCGACGGCACCGCGATCTGGCAAACGCTGGTGACGCCCGGCGCGCCACGCGCGGATGTGCGCGGCCGCGCCTACGCCTGGCTGCTCCTGGTCACCCCGCCGTCGCTGCTCGCCACCCTCATCCTGCCCGGCGCGCTCGGCCGGCCGTACCTGTACGTCTGGGCGCTGTCGACGCTGCCGGTGCTGGTCGGCGTCGGTGTCGGGGCCGTGGTGTTCCTGTCCACGCATGCCGCCTTCGCCCTGCCGCCACAGCGCGGCAACCCGTTCGCGGGCTCGGGCAATCCCGGTTGCCTGAAGCTCCTCATGCAGCTCGCGGTGGGCCTGGTGCAGTTGCTGACGGCCGCCCCGGTGCTCGCGATACTGGGAATCGGTGTGGCACTCCACAACTCGCTGGTTCAGTGGGCGGCACTGCCGATCGGCGTACTGCTCGGCGGGGTGGTCGCCGTACTCGGAATCCGCTGGGCGACCACCCGGTTGGAGGCCCGTGGACCCGAGCTGCTCGCGGCGGTAAAACCGCGCTGAACAGCGCATTCGTCTCTCCCGAAGACCATTCGACCCGGCCGTGCTCCGACGCGCCACTCGCGTGGTGCTCGAACTATTCGGGAGACGGCGAAAGTGGATCGAATCCTGTATTGGAACGCGGTGGCACTGGAGTCGGACCGCATGGCGCACACCGAGATCAGTGCGGAATATTGCGTCAGCAACAAGATATCGAAAATGTTCCGCGTGTCAACTATCCGCACTGAAAACGTCTGGTCTAGGCTGCTCACCGTGGACCCCAAGCATCTCTTCGATGACCCCCGGCTGACCGCGGTCGGCCTGCTGTACGAGGCTCACGACGGCCTCATCGCCCGGCTCGAGGAGACCTGGAAGCGCAATGGCCTGTCGGGACTCGACCTGAATGCCCTCATGCGCCTGAGCCGTTCACCCGGCCGCAAGCTGCGCATGACGGATCTGGCCACCCAGACCAGCCTGTCCACCTCCGGCGTCACCAGGCTGGTGGATCGCCTGGAGCGCAATGGGTTCGTCCGCCGCGAGGCCGATCCCGCCGACCGGCGCAGCTCCCACGCGGTGCTCACCGCCGCCGGAGCCACCCGCGTGGCGCGCGTGCTGCCCGCGTACCTCGACGGCGTGGACCGCTGGTTCACCGGCCTGCTCGGCCCCGAGCAACTCGACCAGCTCACCGCGAGCCTGCGCATCATTCGCGACGCCACCAATCCCGACGCGACGTACGTCTCGGAATGAGCGTGGAAATAGAGGCCATCGCCGCCGTTCTGCCCGCCTAGCCGGTAGTTTTCGTACCGCAGGGTGTCTTTTTCAGCGGGTAGGAAGTGAGAGCGGGTATGACGACGGAACGTGCGCTGGTCCTCGGCGGCGGCGGGGTGGCCGGAATCTCCTGGGCCATCGGCATTCTCGCCGGGCTGGCAGATGCGGGCGCCGACGTGACCGGGGCGGATCTGCTGCTCGGCACCTCCGCCGGGTCCAATGTGGCCGCCCAGGTGGGCAGCGGGGTCGAACTCGCGGAACTGGTGCGGCGGCAGGTGGATCCGGCGGTGCAGAGCCGCGAGATCGTGCCCTCGATGGAGAAGTTCGCCGGGCTCTGGGGGACGCTGGCCGCCATCATCGAGGAACTGCAGGTGGATTCGGTCGAACGCCGGCAGCGCATCGGCGCGCTCGCGCTGCGGGCGGAGTCGGTCCCGGAGCCGGAACGGCGGGCCGTCATCGAGACCCGGCTGCCCGTGCACGAATGGTCCGACAGGGATGTCCGGATCACCGCGGTGAACGCCGAGACGGGCGAGCTGCGGATCTTCGACAAGGATTCCGGTGTCGCACTGGTCGACGCGGTGACCGCCAGCTCCGCGGTGCCCATGGTGTGGCCCTGCGCCACCGTCGACGGCGCGCGCTACACCGATGGCGGCGTCCGGACGTCGGTGAACGCCGATCTCGCCACCGGCTACGCCCGGGTGCTGGTGATCGCGCCCATGCCGGACGCGGAACTCGAGGCCCAGGTGGCGGGCCTGGTCGCGGCCGGCGCCCGGGTCGAGGTGATCGCCCCGGACGAGGCGGCCACCGCGGCCTTCGGCCTCAACCCGCTCGACACCGCCACCCGCGTCCCGTCACTGGAAGCCGGTCGCGCGCAGGGCAAGGCGGACGCGGACCGCGTCCTGGCGCTCTGGCGGAACTGACGGACCGTCAGCTCACGGCGCCGGCCGCCAGCGCCGCCCGCCAGCCGCCGTATTCGCTGATGTCCTCGGCGGATTCGGCGGCAGCGCCGGTGCAGCCGAACCCGGTGTGCCAGGTGCCGTCGGCGAGTTCGACGGCACCCAGCTGCATGGGGGCGGGCAAGGCCGCGAGGAAGCGGCCCAGGGCCGCGGGCGAGAGCAGCCAGCGTTCCCCCGCCACCGCGACACCGGATTCCCTTGCGGGGACTCGGGTTACGGCCGGTTTGGGCGGCACCGTGTCCAGTGCGCCCAGGCGATAGTGCGGAGCGGTCTCGACCGGGCCGCACCACCGCGCGCCCAGGTCGGTCAGCTGAGCTTCGAGAGGCTGGCCGCGCAGGTGCGCGCCGAAGACGACCAGATCGTGCGCGGCCGCGACCATCGCCGGCCAGCACGACTCGCCGGGGTCGAGTGGGGCGCCGGTGATCAGGGCGGCGATATCGAGCGCGACGGCGTCTTCGAAGGCGCGGGCCAGCACGGTCACGCCGAAATGCGGCTCGTCCGTGGGGATCGCGACCGCGCAGAGGTCGAAGAGATTGCAGAAGTTGGTGTAGGTGCCGAGCCGGGCATTGACGGCGATGGGATCGGCGGCGACCTCGGCCATGGTCGGGTGGGCCGGTGCGGTCGGGGTCAGCAGCGCGTCCGCGCCCGCGAGGCTCGCCATGGCGGTGGCGCGCAGGTGCTCGAGCGCGGCCAGATCGGTGACCAGCCGATGCGCGGGTAGCTCGCGGGCGGCACCGATGATGGATCCGACCATGGGATCGGCCGATTCGGGATGGGCGTCGATGAATTCGCCTACCGCCGCATAGCGTTCGGCGACCAGCGCGCCGTCGTACAGCAGTCTGGCGGCGGCCAGGAAAGGCTCCGGATCGACTTCCACGATGGTCGCGCCCCGATCGCGCAGTGCCGCGACGGTCCGCTCGAAGGCGCTGTGCCACTGCGGATCCAGATCCGGCAGCGCACTGAACACCGCGATCACCGGCTGCGGCGGCGCAGCCAGCCGGGCGTCGGCGGGCCACGGCCGGCCCGGCGCACCCGCGGCCATGACGCCCATCGCCCGATTGGCCAGGCGCAGATCGGCGGCGAAGATCGTCACACAGTCATAGGAGCGACAGGCGGGGACGATGCCCTCGGTGGAGATCACGCCGACGGTGGGCTTGATACCGGCCAGGCCGTGGAACGCGGCCGGCACGCGCCCGGACCCGGCCGTATCGGTGCCGATGGCGATCTCCGCCTCCCCGGTCGCGACCGCGACCGCCGACCCGGAACTCGAACCGCCCGAAACATATCCGGGCCGCAGCGCGTTCTCGACGACGCCGTAGGGCGAGCGGGTACCGACCAATCCGGTGGCGAACTGGTCGAGATTGGTCTTCCCGACCACGACCGCACCGGCCGCGCGCAACGCGGCGACCGCGGGCGCGTCCCGATCCGGCGTATACGCGAAGTCGGGACAGGCGGCGGTCGTCGGCAGGCCCGCGACATCCACATTGTCCTTGACGGCGAGCCGCAGTCCAGCCAGACCGCCTGCGGCGGTGGCGAGTTCGGCGTCCACGTCGGCGTCTCGGCGGCGGTGGATCCACACGGTCATGGGGTCTCCTGGATCTGGATGGGGCGAACGGGCCTCGGGCTCAGGGTGCTTCGGCGAGTTCGCCCGCCTCGCGCCAGGAATTGCGTTCGGCGGCGAAGGCATCGGCCTGCCGGGCGCGGAACTCGTCGATGGATGCGGCATTGTCCGACAGGAACTTCCGATAGTCGACGAGACGGAACTCGCCGTCCTCGGCCAGCAGCTCGCCGCGGCCCGCAGCGGTGTCGGCGCGCAGGTCGAGGAGTTCCGCGGCGCTCACGGGATACCAGCTGATGCGGTCGAAATACCGCAGCAGCCATGGGTCTTCGCCGATGCCGCTGGAGCGGTGGTTCCATACCTGCGTGGTCCGCCCGACGAGCTGATAGCCGCCGGGACCCTCCATGCCGTAGATGCAGAGATAGGCGCCGCCGATGCCGACCGCGTTCTCCGGCGTCCAGGTGCGGGCCGGGTTGTATTTGGTGGTGACCAGCCGATGCCGTGGATCGGTCGGGGTGGCCACGGGCGCGCCCAGGTACACGTCGCCCAGGCCGAGGACCAGGTATTCGGCCGCGAACACGGTGTCGAAAACCGCCTCCACGGAGGCCAGTCCATTCATCCGGCGGATGAACTCGATATTCCACGGGCACCACGGGGCATCTGCGCGGACGCCGTGCGTATAGCGGGTGATGGCCTCGCGGGTGGACGGATCGTCCCAGGACAGTGGGAGCCGCACGGTGCGGCTGGGGACCACCAGCTCATCGGCGGGCGGCAGCTCGGCCTCCACCTCGGCGAGCAGCCCCAGCAGGGTGCGGGTGGGCAGTCGGCCGGGATCATGGCGTACCTGCAGGGATCGCACGCCCGGGGTGAGTTCGGTGACCCCCGGTTCGGATCGTTCCAGCAGCGCCTGGTGCAGGGCGTGCACGCGGGCGCGCAGCTCCAGATCCAGTGTCATATCCCCGTATTCGACGAGCAGGCCGTCATTGCCCGCACGCCGATAGGTGACCGCGGCGTCCGCGCCGTCGCGGCGGGCCAGGACACCGTCGTCACCGTCGCCGCCCGTGGACAGCACGACCGGCCAGGCGGCCCGGCGCTCGGCCCCGAGCTCCCGCAGCGAGGCCGCGTGGTCGGCGCGGACCGGGACGAAGCGCACGCGGTCGCCGGGCGTGAGCTGGCCCAGCTTCCAGCGCTCGGCCGCCACCACGGTGACCGGGCAGACGAAGCCGCCCAGGCTGGGCCCGTCCGGGCCGAGCAGGATCGGGGTGTCGCCGGTGAAGTCCAGCGCACCAACGGAATACGCGGTGTCGTGGATGTTGGACGGGTGCAGTCCAGCCTCGCCGCCGTCCCGCCGCGCCCACCGGGGTTTCGGGCCGATGAGCCGCACCCCGGTCCGATCGGAGTTGAAATGCACCTCGTAGTCGGTGCCGATGATGGTGTCGAAATCGTTGCGGGTGAAGAACTCCGGCGCTCCGTGCGGTCCCTCGGTGACCGCCAGCTCCCAGCGCCGGGTCAGCACGGGCTGATCGTCGCCGGTCACCCCGGCCGTCACCCGCCCGGGCGCGCCGAGCGCGAACTCATCGCCCGCCGCCAATGCCCGGCCGGTGCCGCCGCCGAACTTGCCGAGGGTGAAAGTCGCACGGCTGCCCAGGTATTCGGGCACCTCGATACCGCCGGCCACCAGCAGGTAGCACCGCATTCCGGGACCGCGCACCATGCCGATGTCCAGCACGCCGCCCGCCGGAACCAGCACACTGCGCCATTGCCGCACCGCGCGGCCGTTCACGGTCGCGGGCACCGGTGCACCGGTGACGCACACCCAGGTGGCGGCGTCGAAGCGCAGGGCCGGTCCGCCCAGGGTGCACTCCAGCCCGGCCGCGCCCTCCGGATTGCCGAGCGCCCGATTGCCCAGCCGGAACGACAGGTCGTCCATCGGGCCGGACGGCGGCACCCCGACATGCCAGTAGCCCACGCGGCCCGGCCAATCCTGCACGGTCGTCTGCATTCCCGGCCGGATCACCTGGAATGTCGCGGTGGGGGACGAATGCTCGGGTGCGGTGAGGTCCGGCAGCACGGCGGTCATCGGGTCCCTACCATGCGCACCGGCGTGGGATCGAAGCCATTGCAGGGGTTGTTGATCTGCGGGCAGTTGGAGACCAGCACCAGGGTGTCGATCTCGGCGAGCAGCGTGATCTTCTTGCCCGGCGCGGAGAGCCCGTCCACGATGCCGAGCGTGCCGTCCGCCTCGACCGGAACGTTCATGAACCAGTTGATGTTCGAGACCAGATCACGCTTGCCCAGCCCCCACTTCAGGCCCTCGGCCAGGAAGTTCTCCACGCAGGCGTGCTGGTGGCGGGTGTGGTGGCCGTAGCGCAGGGTATTGGACTCCTGCGAGCACGCCCCGGCCACGGTGTCGTGATTGCCGACCTCGTCGGCGACCACCGTCATGAGCGGGGTGCCCGCCTCGGTCAGCAGGACGCTGCCGGTGGTCAGGAAGATATTGCGCTGGGCCGTGATCGTCGCCTGCGCGCTGTACCGATCGGCGTGATCGGCGGCGTTGTAGAGCAGGCAGTCCACCGCCTGATTGCCGTGCAGATCGATGATGTCCAGCTGGTCTCCCGCGCGCACCACGGCCGACCAGGGGGCGCGGGCGGGGACGGTCTCGTCGAGCACGACGGTGCGGGCGGTGGTGATCATGCGCGGGCCTCCGGAGTGCGTGCGTGCCAGTCCTGTTCGGTGTTCTCCACCGCGCGCAGATATTCCGGGCCGGTACCGTGCGCGAGCGCGAGTTCCTCCGGCGCGGACCAGGCCACGAGGTCGAGTTCGGTCGGGGGAGTGGGATCCAGCGGGTGTTCGGCATTGGCGACCAGCAGGGTCACCGGCAGCTGCACGAGGAGATCGACCGCCGCGCCCGCCGCCGCGCCGCCGGTGATCGTCAGCGCGCCATCCGATTCCACGCGCACACCCCGGAAGAACGAGACCGTCGGGCCGATATCCCGCGGCTCGAGCCCCTGCTTGACCCCGGCCAGCCGCAGGCTCGACCGCGCCGCGGGCGACGGACCGCACAGGGTGTCGTGACGGCCGGAGGAGTCCGCGATCACCGTGGCCAGCACCCGCCCCTGATCGGAGAGCAGCGGATGACCGACGCCCAGATACGCCTGCCACGGCACCTTGACGGTGTCGGCGACATTCAGCCGTTCCCAGGGCGATTCGGCCCGCAGCAGCAGCAGATGCGCACACGCCGCGCCGAACGGATCCGACAGCCGCACCCGGGTGCCACGCGCCAGCACCACATTCGCGTATCCGCCCGCCGGAATCCGCTGGGCGAACGTTATTTTCGCGATTTCGACGTCCACGGGGAGCTCGGGCCCGACGCGCTCGGCGGCGGCCGCCTGGGAGCGGGCATGATCCCGCGCGCCTGTGGTATTGGCTGTGGTCATTGCTACTCCGTTTCTCGGGGATCGCCGGAGACCCGGCCGACGGTGCGGCGTTGGCGCCACCTGCGGTACGCGCGGCGCCGCAGGTCGTCGAGCACCATCGCCAGTTCGGGTCGTCCGTGGAGGCGTTGTCCGGGCTCCGGCGATATCATCGGAATGTCCGGTGGATCAGGCGATTTGGGGAATTGGATCGGCGGCGACGCCGCGCGCGGGGGTCATCATCCGGTGCACCACCGCGCCGACCGCCACCGTGAGCAGCACGAACAGCGGTGCGGCCCAGAGCATCCACCAGCCGCCGCCGGTCGGGGTGTAGACCTCGGCACGCGGCCAGGCCAGGTTCACCGCCATCGCGATGCCCCAGATCACGGCCATCGCGTTGATCGCAATGCCGTAGCGGCCCAGCGCGAACAGCTTCGTGCCGGCGGCGTCACCGGCGATATCGGCGGGCCAGCCCTTGATCCGGCGCACCAGCAGCGGCACCGTGACCAGCAGATACGCGAGGTAGAGCATGACGATGCAGACACTGGCCAGGGTCGCGAAGATGGCGGCATTGCCCAGGTTCACCACCAGCAGGCCGACACCCAGCACGCCGATCACCACGGCGGGCCACACCGGAGTGCCGAAGCGCGGATGCACCGTCGACAGCGGCTTGGCGAACGGCAGCCGCCCGTCGCGGGCCATCGAGAACAGCAGGCGCGAACCGGCGGTCTGAATCGCCAAGGTGCACACCGTGATCGCGCACGCCACGCAGGCCAGCACCACCTTGCCGGGAACGCTGGTCAGCTTGGCCTCGATCACGTAGGCCAGCCCGCCACTGGCCAGTGAGTCGTCGGTCAGGCTCGGTGCGGCCATGAGCGCGCCCAGCAGGATGAGCCCGCCGCCCAGCGCGGACACGGCCAGCGCCGACAGAATGGTGCGCGGTGCGACGTGCCGTGGGTTCCTGGTCTCCTCGGAAAGCTCACCGGCGGAATCGAATCCGACCATGACATAGGCGGCCATCAATCCGGAGGCCAGGAAGGCGGCCCAGTACGGCCCGGCCGCGGCCTGATCGGTGTGCGTGACCACGCCCGGCCCGCGGTCGGTGTGGGTGAAGAACACCGCGATCACCGCGATCACGCCGATGATCTCGATGGTCACCCCGAGCGAATTGATGCGCGCCATCCAGTCGATGCCCACCACGTTGATGAGCGTCGTGATCACCAGCAGCACGCTGCCCAGCAGCACCGCGTTCGACGCCCCGTCACGGGAGGTGAGATCGCTGTCCGTGCCGATCAGCTGGAATCCGGACCAGATGGTAGGCAGCACCACCTGCAGCGCGATCGCGGCCGCCGCGGCGGTGACGATCTGGGCGATGATCATCATCCAGCCCGCGAACCAGCCGACGACCTCGCCGGCCAGCCGGCGCGACCACTGATAGATGCAGCCCGAGATCGGGTAGCGGGCGGCCAGTTCCGCGAAGTTCAGTGCCACCAGGAACTGGCCCGCGAACACGATCGGCCAGGTCCAGAAGAAGGCCGTGCCACCGAATGAGTAGCCGAAGCCGAAGAACTGGAAGATCGTGGTCAGGATGGAGACGAAGGAGAATCCGGCCGCGAAGGAGGCGTAGCGGCCGAGCTTGCGGTGCAGCACCGGCTGATAGCCGAAGCGCGCCAGATCGGCGCTGTCCGAGCTGGTTTCGGTGCTGATCCCGGCGGTGGCCGGCGGGGGCTGGGGGATGACGGCGTCGGCGGAGGCAACCATGGCGGTGAGTCTTTCGCGAGGCAAATATCTATCGATTGAAAGTTTTCCGTTCGCGATCGCGGCTCAGGTGACGCCGCTGTATCGGTCGGATGGCCCGCCGTAACTTCTGCATTGCCGGTATTTCTGTCAAATGACAGGAACCTCACTGTTCAGGTCGGCAGAGTGGGCGGGCCGGGCGGCGGCGCGGGTGGGCGGGCCGGCCGTGCGGCCGTGCGGGTCGATGGTGCGGGTAGGACAGAATGGCATGGTGACCCAACTCGGACCCGGCCGTCCTCGCCTCGAACCGCGCCGGCGCGCAGGCCAGACGCCGCGCGCCGAAATCCTCGACGCCGCCGCCGAGTTGTTCACCAGTCACGGCTACGGCAATACCTCCACCCGCGCGGTCGCCGACGCCGTCGGTATCCGGCAGGCGTCGCTGTATCACCACTTTGCGGCCAAGGACGACATTCTCGACGCCCTGCTCGCCGAAACGGTCACCACGCCACTGGAATTGGCGGGCATCCTGGCCGGGCGGCCCGAGTCCGCGGCCGTGCGGTTGTACGCGCTCGCCTGGCACGACGTCAGCCAGCTGTGCGCCAGCCGCTGGAATCTCGGCGCGCTGTACCTGCTGCCGGAACTGCGCAGCGAACGCTTCGCCCGCTTCCGGGAACGCCGCGACGAGCTGCGCGGCCACTACGAAACCCTGTCCGCCGCCGTCATCGCCGCGGCCGGGTCCGTCATCGCCGAGGCCGACGCGGGCGCGGTGGCCGGGGCCGAACTGCTGCCGTTCCGGCTGGTGGAGTCGGTCATCAATATGCGCTCCGACGAGGGCGCGGCGCCGCAGTACGCTGAGCAGCTCATCCCTGACGCCATCCTGCGGCTGCTCTGCTGGCCCGGCTCGCTGACCGAAACCCGGGTCGCCGCACTGGAATTGGCGCGGCGACTCGCTCCGGAGTGATCGGCGTCAGGACTTGCCCTTCAACGTGCCCCACTCGAGACCCCAGCCGTAGACCTGATCCACCGCCGGCTCGCCCTGGAACCGGCGCCGAGGGGGCGTCCACGATCGCCGGTCCCGTCGACACGCGATCCAACGTATCCGATTCGGACATCCGCCGTTCCGAGGTCACCCGTCGGCAAATATTCGGCTGTCCAGTCGCCTCGACATACACTGTTGAACGGACAATCGGCGCATAGGTGGCTAACGGATTATCGGACTCTTCGGACGGCTGTTCAGCGGCGGGAGCGACGAATGACGGAAACGCAGCTCGACCTGGGTCGCAACAAATGGATCACCCTCGGTGTCCTGGCGCTGGGACTGTCCATGGTGGTGCTGGACGGCACCATCGTCGCGGTCTCCTTGCCCGTCATCATCGACCAATTGCAGTTGAATTTCACTCAGGCGCAATGGATCAACAGCATCTACGCGGTCGTGCTGGCCGCGTTGCTGATCACCAGCGGCCGCCTCGGCGACCGGCTCGGGCGGCGCAGGATGTTCGCCCTCGGCGTGGTGATCTTCATGCTCGGCAGCGTGCTCTCGGCACAGGCGCACAGCGCCTGGCCCCTACTCCTCGGACGCACCGTGCAGGGCATCGGCGCGGCCGGTGTCATGCCCGGCACGCTGGCCACCATGAACGCCCTCTTCCGGGGCCGTGACCGGGTGATCGCCTTCGCGGTCTGGGGCTCGGTCGTCTCCGGTGTCGCCGCCATCGGCCCGCTGCTGGGCGGCTGGCTCACCACCTACTTCACCTGGCCGTGGATCTTCCTGGTGAATCTGCCGCTGGGCGCGGTGGTGCTGATCGGGCTGGTGCTGTTCGTCCCGGAGACCCGCATGGGCAAGGCCGCGCCCGGCCTGGATGTGGACGGATTCCTGCTCAGCGCAGCGGGTTTCGCGCTGCTGGTGTTCGCGCTCATCGAGGGCCAGACCTACGGGTGGTGGAAGCCGCTGCGGGAATTCCCGCTCGCCGGGTGGAACTGGCCGGCGAGCGCGCCGGTCTCGCTGATCCCGATCCTGCTGGTGCTCGGGGTGGTGGCGCTGTACCTGTTCATCCGCTGGGAGCAGCACCGCCGTCTGATCGGCCGCTCGGCGCTGCTGGATCCCGCGCTGTTCCGGATCCCCAGCTTCCGCTGGGGCAATATCACCGCGTTCCTGGTGGCGCTGGGCGAATTCGGCCTGCTGTTCGTGCTGCCGCTGTTCATGGTGAACGCGCTCGGGCTGTCCACCCTCGGCGCGGGCTATGTGCTGGCCGCCATGGCCGTCGGCGCGTTCCTGGCCGCGGGGCTCGCCGAGGGGCTGGTGCGCAGGTTCGGGCCGGTGCGGGTGGTGCAGCTGGGCCTCGTGTTCGAGGCCGTCGCCGTGGCGCTGGCAGCGCTGTTCGTCACCCCACACATTTCCGGCTGGTGGCTGGCGGTGCTGCTGATCGGGTACGGCATCGGGCTGGGGATGGCCTCGGCGCAGCTGACCGGGACCGTGCTCGCCGATGTGCCGCCGGAGAATTCGGGCCAGGGATCGGCCACCCAGTCCACGGTGCGGCAGATCGGATCGGCCTTCGGCACCGCGGTCATCGGTGCGCTGCTGTCGGCGGCGCTGGCCCACGATCTGCCCAAACGGCTCGCACGCGTGCCCGATCTGCAGAAGCCTGCCGCCGACACCCTCGCCACCGCGACCCGACAGTCGGCCGGTGGGGCCATCACCGGGTTGCGGGACCACCACGGCGCCGCGGCCATCGTGGACGCGCTGAGCCGGGCCTTCGCCGACTCCACCAGGACCACGCTGCTGGCCGCGGCGCTGTTCCTGCTCGTCGGCCTGGCCTCGGCCGCCCTCATCCCGAACCGGCCGTACACGGCGGCGGACGACGACGAGGACGCTCAGAGCAGCTGACCGTCGAGGCACATTCCGGACGAGCGGGTGGACGTCTTCGGTTGCACCACACCGGGATCGAAGGTCCACTGCGAGACCGGGCCCGCCGACTTCCACAGCAGGCCGCCGCTGGTCGGGACGGCCTCGAAGACGTCCCCGACACCGGGGATGAGCTGATCGCCGACGCAGTAGTCGTCGTAATCGGTGCCGGGCTGGCGCGCCCCCGCGCTGAAGCGGCCCGCCGGATCGGCGTCCGCCCCGGGATTCGGCACGGTGTTCCCGCCCGCAGCGCCGCCCCGGTACCAGTGCGGACCGGCCGCGTCGCTGCCGCAGGTGAAGGCCGAGCCTCCCGCCATCACCTGCGACCCCTGCGGGTGCGTGCCGCCCGCCCACAGGCAGTCGGCGCCGGAGTCGAAACGGGTGTCCGCCACGGTTCCGAAGCCGAGGCCACCGGCGGCCATGACGGCCGTCGCGAGCAGAGTAAGCGGTTTGATCACTGCAATCACCCTTGATTCGGTGCGATCCGGAATCCGGACCGGCGCATCTCGGGGCGCGGATCCGGTTGGCGTAGCTGCCATTCAGAAATAGCGCGGGTGGTTACAGTGCGAGGGTCAGTCGATCAGGTCGAGCGCGCGCAGCCGCCGGAAGACCAGCAGCGAGCCGGGGGCGACCGCGTCCATGGCGGCGTATTCGCCGAGGGTGAACCAGCGCAGTTCGGCGATCTCCCCGGAGGGGCGCGGCTCGTCGCTGAGCTCGCCGAGGAAGCAGGTCATGTGCAGGCGGGTGCCGGGCGCGTGCCCGTAGGCCTCCGCCTCGAACACGCCCAGCTCGCTGACGCCGGTGGCGGCCACCCCGAGTTCCTCGTGAATCTCCCTGTGCAGGGCCATCTCCGGGGTCTCACCCGGATCGATCTTGCCGCCCGCCATATAGAAGACGCCCTTGCCGGTGGATCGGGTCTGCAACATGCGACGGTCCCTGATATGCGCCAGTGCCGCGGTGCGAATCACCCGTCCCACCCTAGCCAGCCCTGGTAGCGCGGGCCGTGCGGGCGTCCTCGCAACCGGCCCGGTGTCAGCAGGCCACGGTCGACAGCCGCGCCCGATCGCCGGCCGCGACGGAGCGCACGGCCGCGGCGATGGCGACCACCGGCGGCACCCAGCGCGCCTCGTGGGGCATGACGCTCCACGCGATCCCGCGGCCCGGCTGCGGCAGCGGGACCCGGTCACCGTCGGTGTGCACGATCGCCCCCGCGGCGCGCAGGCTCTCGATGGCCCGCGCGGCCTTGGCCACGCCGACGACCAGATGGATTTCCCGCCGTTGCGGACCGGGGACCTCGATGACCGGGCCCGAGAGATTGTTTGCGCGCAGGTATCGGCGCACTCCCGCAGCGACGGACCCGGTGAGTTCGATGGCCGCGATCTGCTCGCCGGTGATCAAGTCGACGCCGTCGCCGGTCGTCTCGATCGTCCATCCGTACCGGCGGAAGTCCCCCGCCACAACGCTCAACGCCACGATAATCACCCTCACACCTGCGGCTGTGCATCCGATCCGCCGTGGCTGTGAGGTTCCCGAGAGGACGCTGCGATCACCAGCCACACCAAGGATTCTCGGGCTGTGACCGGGGCGGATGCATCGTCCTGTGGTCGCTCATCGCTCAGGGAGATCCCCCAGGTGTGCGGGCTCAGCGGGTGGGCGGGGAGATCTTCCAGTGCCGCTGCAGGGCGTCGGCGATCTCCGGCAGGATGGTCACCGGGATCCGTCTGTGCCGCAACATGGTTCGAATCTCGTCGACCTGTTCGCGTTTGCGCATGTCGTAGGCGTTGGCGATGGGCCGCTGCACCGGCGGGATGGACAGCAGCACCAGTTCCCGATGCGGCTCGTCGCCGCCGTTGAGATCCAGTGCGAGGGTCCAGCGGCCCTTCTCGTCCAGCGCGAACCGTCCGGCCACCACCCGATCCCACGCCACCGTCGAGGCACCCCACGGGGTCCGCCGCACGATCGCATCCTCGGTCAGCTCCACCCGGTCCCGCCCGAACAGCGCGACCATCATCCCCACCGCGACGGCCGCGCCGAAGAACAGCCCGGTGAACACCCGATTCAGCCCGAACACCACGACGGTCCCCGCGCAGACGACGGCCACCACGAATATCCCCGCGGCCACGTACCCGGCCATGCGCCGCCCCGGCACCACGCCCGCCCGCACCATCGTCATTCCGCCTCTCGAAACCGACTGCCGGTCACCGTACCCGCAGGTGCGCGTCGTCGATGAATTCGACGCGGACGGACCGTCCTCATCCGCATGACGCAATCGACCTTCACCGCGGTCGTCAATATCGCGGTGCCCGTGACCGATCAGGACCGGACCAAGGCGCTGCTCGAGCGGCTCGGGCTGGTGACCCGCATGGACGCCGAACTGCAGCCGGGCTTCCGCTGGATAGAGATGTCGCTACCCGGCGGGACGGCCTCCTTGGCGCTGGTGCGCGCGTCCGCGGGACTGCCCGCGGGCATCGACACCGGGATCCGGCTGGCGACGCCCGATGCCCGCGCCGCCCATGCCACGCTCGCCGGCCTCGGCCTCACCGTCGGCGCGCTGCTGGACTGGGATTCCGCGCCGCTCATGTTCGCCTTCCGAGACCCCGACGAGAACCGCTTCTACGTCATGCAGACGGACTCCTGAGCGGGCCGAAACCGGCCGATTCCCAGCCGATCTCGACATCGACGCCCTTGGCGACCTACCGTGCCTCTACTACCGCTCACCGGTAACCGGTGGTCCCGCATCACCCGAAGGAGCGACTCATGCCGCACGCCGTCGACCTCGCGCGCCGACTGGCCGACTCGATCGAGGAGCACGGAGTCCCCGGCGCGCAAGTCGCGGTGCTGGTCGGCGGCGAGATCACGGCCGCGGCGGCCGGGGTGCTGAACACCGTGACAGGTGTTGCGGCGACCACGGATTCGGTGTTCCAGATCGGCTCGGTCACCAAGGCGTGGACCGCGACGCTCATCATGCAGCTCGCCGACGAGGGGCTGATCGAGCTCGACGCCCCGGTGCGCCGGTACCTGCCCGAGTTCCGGGTGCGCGACGAAGCGGCCGCGGCGGCCATCACCCTCCGGCAGCTGCTCGGCCACACCTCGGGCATCGACGGCGACCTGTTCCTCGACACCGGGCGCGGCGCGGACGCGGTGGAGAAGTTCGTGCCCGCCATCGCGGACGCCGGGCAGGTGCACCCGCCCGGCGTCATGTTCTCCTACTGCAACAGCGGATACGTGCTACTCGGCCGAATACTGGAAGTGTTGCGCGGCAAGCCTTTCGACGCGGTGCTGCGGGAGCGGCTGGTGACCCCGCTCGGGCTGACCCGGGTGGCCACCGACGCCGACGAGGCCATCCTGTTCCGCGCCGCGGTAGGGCATATCGAATCCGCGCCGGGGGTCGGCCCGGAACCCGCGCCGGTTTGGGCGCTCCCGGCCTCCAACGCTCCGGCCGGGGCGCGGCTGGCGATGTCCGCGCGCGATCTGCTGGGATTCGCCCGGCTGCACCTGACCGGCGGTCGCACGGTGGAGGGCGTCCCCGTGCTCTCCGAGACCGCGGTACAGGCGATGACCCGGCCACACGTCGAGGTGCCCGATATCGGCTACGGCACCCACTGGGGTCTGGGCTGGCAGCTGTTCGATCCCGCCGGAACCGGATTGTTCGGGCACGACGGCAGCACCATCGGCCAGAACGCTTTCCTGCGCATCGCGCCCGCCGCAGACGTCGCAATCGCCTTGCTGGCCAACGGAGGTGACGCGTTCGCGCTCTACCAGGATGTCGTCGGAGACCTCCTGTGGGTGCACGCGGGTATCCGATTGCCCGCCCGGCCCGTGCCGCCTGCTCGGCCCGAACCGGTGGATGCGGCGCGGGTCGGCGGGCGTTACCGCTCGGTCATGTACGAGCACGTCATCGATGTCGGCCCCGACGGCCGGGCCTGGCTGTCCACGATTCCCCTGACGGCGGAAGCCGGCCTGGTCTCCGCCCCGGACCGCATGGAACTTCTGCACCTACGCTCCGACGCTCTGATCGCCGCGCGCCCTGTCCGTGGCCGCCACGCCGTCTACGGTCTGATCAACGGCGACGGTGGCCCGGCTGCCCGCTACCTGCACACCAGCCGCGCGATGCCCCGCCAGCCCTGACGCTCGCTGTACCCGGCCGGCCCGAGGATCAGTTCAGCTCGGCGGCGGAGGCCACGACGACACCGTAGAGGTCGGCGATTGTGGCCAGGGCGCTGTCGTGCAGCTGTGCGGCGGTCACCTCGCCGACGGCCGATTTCAGGGGGCGGGTGGCACAGGCGTCGGCCACGACGGTGGCGTGGTTGCCGCGCAGGAAGGCGCCCTCGGTGGTGAAGGTGACGCACATGTGGGTCATGAAGCCGGCGATGATCAGGTTCTCGTTGCCCGCGGCGTCCACGTGGGCGACCAGGTCGGTGTCGTGGAAGGCGTTCGGAACCTGTTTGACGACAACGGGTTCGCCGGCGGCCGGGGCCACGGCGGGGTGGATCGCGCCGATGTCGGCGGTGATGTCGTAGGGGGTGCCGGGGCCGCCGTCGTTGACGATGTGGATGATCGCGGAGCCGGCCCGGCGGGCGCGGGCCAGCAGGTCGGCGGCGGCGTCGAGGGCGGGCCGCCAGCCGGTCAGCTCCATCGCGCCGCGGGTGTAGGTGTTCTGGTAGTCGACGAGGATCAGGGTCGCGTCGGCCAGGGTGGCCGGGGTCTGATCGAAGCCGCCGAGGTCACGCAGGGTCTGTGCGGGCATGGAGATCCTCCTGGGTCGCGCGTCCGGACCGCCCGGTGCGGTGGACGTTTTCCACGCTATGAGCCGGCAGGCGCGTCGGAAATGTCATGTAGCCTGCAGATTCGGACATGGCGAGGGTGGAGGAACGATGAACGCACCTGCGAGATTCGTCGTCATCGTGCTGTTCGACCGGGTCGATCTGCTGGATGTGACCGGGCCGCCCGAGGTTTTCGCGCTGCTCCAGCGAGAGATGAACGGGGACACCGGGTATCAGGTGGCGCTGGCCGCCGAGACCCTCGACCCCGTTACCACCTCCGCCGGAGTCCGAGTGCTGCCCGACATCACCTTCGCCGACCTCGCCGGGCGCGCGATCGACACGCTGGTGGTGCCCGGCTCGGTCGAGGTGGACGGCGCCGGCCGGGTGCGCGCGCTCAGCGACCCGCGGGTGGTGGCGTGGGTGGCGAAGCTGGCCGCCAGCAGCCGCCGCGTCGCCTCGGTCTGCGTGGGAGCGCACATTCTCGCCGACGCCGGGCTGCTGGACGGCAAGCGCGCCACCACCCACTGGTCCACCGCACAGCAGCTCGCGGCGGAGCACCCGGCCATCACCGTGGACGCCGATCCGATCTTCATTCGCGACCAGAACGTCTGGACCGGTGCGGGACTCACCGCCTGCCTGGACCTGTCCCTCGCACTGGTCGCCGACGATTTCGGCGACGCCCTCGCACTGCGCGTGGCGCGGCAGCTGGTCATGTTCCTGAAAAGGCCCGGCGGGCAGAGCCAGTTCAGCGTGTCACTCGAACCCATCTCGACCACGCGCCGGATCGACGACCTGCGGCACTACATCGCCCGGCATCTCGCCGAGCCGCTGACGGTCGCGGATCTGGCCGCGCAGGCCCATGTCAGCGAACGGCAGCTGACCCGCATCTTCAAGACCGATCTCGGCGCCACCCCGGCGGCCTATATCGAGTCCGCCCGAGTCGAATTCGCGCGCAATCAGCTCGAGACGACCGACCACACACTCGAACGGGTGGCGACCCTGAGCGGTTTCAACACCACCGACACCCTCACCCGGGCCTTCCGGCGCGTACTGGACACCACGCCGACGGAGTATCGAAACCGCTTCCGGCTCACCTGGTCTCGCCTCGAATAACCTGGTCAGGCCTCGAGCGGGACCGCCGCCTCGGCCGTGTACACCAGGAACGTCAGGCTCTCCTGGAAGTACAGCTGCACCGTCTCGGCATCGTGCGAGAGATAGCCGATGGACAGATCCTGGCCGATCTGCAGATCGAAATCGCCACCGCGCGTGGACAGGACGAACGCGCCGTCGATGGCCGGCGCCCAGATGATGTCACCGTCGATCAGTCGCTCGATATGGGTGCGGATCGGGTGCCCGTGATCGGAGGTCTCGCTCACCGCGGTGTACAGATCCGCCGACAGCAGCACCGAGTACGGCCCGTCCACACCCGCCAGCCGCAGCTTGCTCAGCGCCTGCGCCACCGCCTCCGGGGCCAGGCGCGGGTCGCCGGGCAGCTTCACCGGCTCGCACGAGGTGGAGGCCCGGACGCCGATGATCCCGGCCGCCGGATAGCCCTCGAAAATGGCGCGGTCCTCGGCGAAGGCGATCTTCTTGGCCGCCGTCTTCACCGGATCCAGATCGGCGTCGTGCGCGCCGCGCTCGATATTGTCCAGCTCCTCACGGGAGAGCGTGAACGGTACCCGCAGCTCCACCAGCGGCAGCACCACGCGCTGGCGGGCCTGCACACCGTCACCGGGGGAGGTGATGGTGGAGGTGCGGCCCAGTCCGGCGGCGGAGTAGTCGGTGCCGTGCGGTCCGGACAGATCGACCACGCGGCGACCGGCGATGTGCCGCTTGAAGGTTCGCGTCGCCTCCTCCTCGATGGCCGACCAGGCCTCCGAGGTGATGGGCGCGAGTTCGCGATGCAGGTTGTTCATGCGTCAGCTCCGTTCGGTTCAACGATTCCGTAGCGGCGGTTCAACGATTGCGTAGCGCCCCGATACCGAGAGATGTTGTGTCCAATTTGCCTCCGCTTCGCTCCGGCTGTCCGCGGCCCTGCAAGCTCGATTCTTCCCTCCTCCGCTCCTCCGCTTCGCTCCCCCGCTCCGTCAGTCCAGAATCGAGCCGGGCCGCGGACGCGGCGGGTGCGTCCGGCAGCGCGTCGAAGAACCCCGCGGGCGGCGCGAAGAACGAGGTGCCGGTGACGGCGGTGGAGAAGTCCAGGATGCGGTCGTAGGCGGCGTCGGCGGTGCCCAGGAACATGCGGACCAGCATGTTCTCGGTGATGGCCGGGTCGTCGGCGTAGGCGATGTAATAGGTGCCGAATTCGCCGTCCTGGACCGAGCCGAACGGCATATTGGCGCGCACGATATTGCCGATCTCGTCCTGGTCGTTCACGGCCACATGCGAATTCGCGGGCTTGTCGGCGTCGGACAGTTCGAAGTCGTCGAGTTTCGTTCGCCCGATGACCTTTTCCTGCTCGGTGGTCGACAGCGCCTTCCACGAGCCCAGATCGTGCAGGTACTTCTGCACGATGACGTAACTGCCACCTTCGAATTCGGGATCCTCGTCGCCGACCAGCGCGGCGGTGGCGGCGAGCTGTCCCTCCGGATTCTCGGTGCCGTCCACGAATCCGAGCAGATCACGCTGCTCGAAATAGCGGAAGCCGACCGTCTGATCCACGATGGTGGCCGCGCCGGACAGCCGCTCGGCGATCTTCATCGCCAATTCGAAACAGGCGTCCTGGGTCTCGGCCTTGAGGTGGAACAGCAGGTCGCCCGGTGTGACCGGGGCCTGGTGCCGCTCACCGATGAAACCCGGGAACTCGTGCAGCTGTGCGGGTTTCGGCCCGGAGAACAGGCGGTCCCAGGCGGCGGACCCGATGCTGGCGATGCACGCGAGGCCGGATCCGGGCACCCGGAATCCGACGGAGCGCCGCAACCCGGGCAGATCTGCGAGCAAATCCCGCGCCACCGTCTCGCCACCCTCGTCGATGGTGACGACGAGGAAGATCGCGGCCGGTGTGAGCGGGTCGAGGATCGGCTGTGGCTCACCCATGGGCACCACCTTATGCGGTGCGGTCGACCGCCGACCCGTCCGGTATGCCCGCGTCCCCCGGACTACTTGGCGACGGTCAGCAGAAATGCCACGTCATCGACGGCTTTCACGCTGTGGCGGGCGTTGGGGATCACAATCAGGTCACCCGCCGAGCCCTTCCACTCGTTGGTGCCGCTGATCACCACCAGCACCCCGCTCAGCACCACGAGGGTCGCCTCGCCCGGATTCTCATGCTCGGCCAGCGTCTGTCCGGCAGTCATCGCGATGACCGTCTGGCGCAGGCTGTGGGTGTGGCCGCCATAGATGGTCAACGAACTGCGCCCGCTCGAGGCGCTGGCCGCCAGCTTCAGTTGCTGGCGGGCAACCGCGGTCAGCGATTTCTTGTCCATGGACTGCCTTTCGCCGGAATATCGCTGAGTATGCCGGACGCAGCCGGGACGATCGGCGGTTTCGAGGCGGTGTGTGCAGGAATTGCCGGACCAGGAATGCAGGCGTTACCGCGAGCCCTGGGAGACGCGGCGATAACGGCGGAAGCGATACCGCAGACCCGTCGAGGACTCGCGCCAGTCGGCGGCATCGGTCTGCCACGCGCGATCGATGGCCGGGGCCAGGGTGTCGCCGGCGATGTCCGCGTCGATCTCGGTGACCATCAGCTCAGTCGCGAAAGGCATTGCGGCACGGTAGATCTCGCCGCCACCCATGATCCACACCGACTTCTCGCCGGTCATGTGCAGGGCCTCGGACAGCGAGCCCGCCCGCTCCGCCCCGGCCTCGGACCAGTCCGCCTGCCGGGTCACGACGATATTGCGGCGACCGTCGAGCGGCCGGAAGCGCACCGGCAGCGAATCCCAGGTCTTGCGGCCCATGATCACCGGATGCCCGAAGGTGACGTCCTTGAAGTGCGCCATGTCCTCCGGCACGCGCCACGGAATCGTGTTGTCCCGCCCGATGATTCCCTCCGGCGTCTGGGCCCAGATCAGCCCGATGGTCCGGTTCACGCTGTGCCCACCAGGTACGAGCCGGGGGCCTCCATGGTTAGGCTCCGCAAGCGCAGGGAGGCGGAGCGGCGCCTCCGGCCCTGACCACTCATACCGCCACCGGCGCCTTGATGGCCGGATGATGGTGGTAGCCCTGGATTTCCACGTCCTCGTACGCGTAGTCGAACAGCGTGGGCGCGGGCCGCAGGTGCAGCTGCGGGAACGGGTACGGCTCGCGGGTCAGCTGCTCGCGCACCTGGGCCACGTGATTGTCGTAGATGTGCACATCGCCACCGGTCCAGATGAAGTCGCCGGGCAGCAGCTCGGTCTGCTGGGCCACCATGTGGGTCAGCAGCGCGTAGCTGGCGATATTGAACGGCACGCCCAGGAACAGATCCGCGCTGCGCTGATACAGCTGGCACGACAGCCTGCCGTCGGCCACGTAGAACTGGAAGAAGGCGTGGCAGGGGGCCAGCGCCATTTTGTTCAGCTCGGCCACGTTCCACGCCGAGACGATGATGCGCCGCGAATCCGGATCGGTGCGCAGCGTCTGCAGCACCTGCGAGATCTGATCGATGTGGGTGCCGTCCGGGGTCGGCCAGGACCGCCACTGCACGCCGTAGACCGGGCCCAATTCGCCCTGCGCGTTGGCCCATTCGTCCCAGATGGTGACGCCGTGCTCCCGTAGCCACCGCACATTGGAGTCACCGCGCAGGAACCACAACAACTCGTAGACGATCGACTTGAGGTGCACCTTCTTGGTGGTGATCAGTGGAAAGCCCTGCGACAGGTCGTAGCGCAGCTGGTGCCCGAAAATGCTGCGGGTGCCGGTTCCGGTCCGGTCCGCCTTGGGGGTGCCGGACTCCAGCACCAGTCGGAGCAGGTCCTCGTACTGGGTATCTCGGGCGCTCTCCACGCCTGGCAAGCTTACGCACCGTGCGGAAGTTGTTTGTGATCGGAATCGGGGCGGGGGACCCGGACCAGGTGACGGTGCAGGCCATCAAGGCCATGTGCCAGGTAAACGTGTTTTTTCTCATCGGCAAGGGGGGCGAGAAGCAGGAACTCACAGATGTGCGTTCGGCCATCCTGGCCGAGTACGCGCGCCAGCCGCACTCGATAGTAGAGATCATCGACCCGCCGCGCGACCGGGGCGTGCCCGTCAGCGGCGCGGACGTCGTCTACCAGGGCGCGGTCGCGGACTGGCACGAGGCGCGGGCCGAGCTGCTGGAGCGGGCCTTCGCCGAAACCGACGGTGTGGGCGGCATTCTCGTGTGGGGCGACCCGTCGCTGTACGACAGCACGCTGCGCATCGTGGAGCGGGTGCTCGAACGCGAGCGCATCCAGTTCGAGTTCGAGGTGATTCCGGGAGTCACCAGCGCGCAGGCGCTGGCCGCCGCGCACCGCATCGTGCTGCACGAGATCGGCGAGCCGCTGCACATCACCACCGGGCGGCGGCTGCGGGAGGAGGGGCTGGTCCCGGGGCAGTCCACGCTGGTGATGCTGGACGGTGAGTGTTCGTTCGCGCAGGTGCCGGGCGACGATGTCTACATCTGGTGGGGCGCGTACCTGGGCATGCCCGACGAGGTGATCGTCGAGGGTCCGCTGCGCGTGGTCGAGGGCCGCATCGTCCGCCGGCGTGCGGCCCTGCGCGCGGCCAAGGGCTGGATCATGGACATCTACCTGCTGCGGCAGGCGGGCGCCGCGCGCTGAACCGGCCGGGTGTCGGGGTGTGCGGTTAGGGTGGACGACGGAGATGGTCGCCCATTGGAGGAGATCCGTTGCCCGAACTACCGGAGATTGTGGCGCTCGAGCAGTTCCTGGCCGAGCATGCGGTGGGGGCGGTGGTCGGGCGGGTCGACGTGGCGGCGCTGAGCGTGCTGAAGACCTTCGATCCGCCGGTGACCGCGCTCTCGGGGCGGGACGTGACCGGGGTGGGGCACTGGGGCAAGCACCTCGGATTGGATTGCGACGGGCTGTGGTTGATCACGCACCTGTCCCGCGGCGGCTGGCTGCGGTGGATCGACGAGCCCGGCGCCAATCCGCCCAAGCCCGGCAAGGGGCCGCTGGCCCTGCGCGTGCACTTCTTCACACCCGAGGGCGCCACTCCCGCCTTCGATCTCACCGAGGCCGGCACCAAGAAGCGGCTGGCCGTGTGGGTTACCGGCGATCCGCTCTCGGTGCCCGGCATCGCGCGGCTGGGGCCCGACGCCCTGGCCGTGAGCGAACCGGAATTCGCCGAGATCCTGCGCGGCACCTCGCAGCGCGTGAAGAACGCGCTCACCGATCAGAGCCTGCTGGCCGGCATCGGCAATGCCTACTCCGACGAAATCCTGCACACGGCAAAGCTTTCGCCGTTCGCCACCTCCGGCACGCTGGACGCTGAACAGGTGGCGCGCCTGCATGCGGCCATGCGCGCCACGCTGTCCGGCGCCATCCTGCGCTCGGTGGGCCAGGACGCCGCCCGCCTCAAGGGCGAGAAGCGGTCCGGTTTCCAAGTGCACGCCCGCACCGGCCTGCCGTGCCCGGTGTGCGGCGACACCGTCCGCGAGGTCTCCTACGCGGACAAGTCGTTCCAGTACTGCCCGACCTGCCAGACCGGCGGCAAGATCCTGGCCGATCGCCGCATGTCCCGGCTGCTGAAGTAGGCCCTAGACCCCGGCCTCCGCATCGGTGCGGCGATCCAGCACATGCGCCGGAATCTCCACTCCCGCTTCCAGATCCGCGGCCGGGATCGGGGCGTCGAAGACCTGCCGCAGCGGCAGGACGCCGGCCCAGACGCCACCGGTATCGATATCGGCCTGCTCGTCGCGCGGGCCGCCGGTGCGGACCTTGACCGAGGCCTCGGTGAGGTCGAGGGCCAGGACCATGGTCGCGGCCATCTCCTTCTCGTTCGGCGAGCGGACCGCGTCCCACGCGCCGGGTGCGGCCTGTTCGACGATGACGTGCAGCGCGTGTATGCGCTCGTCCGGGTCGGTCAGCTCGACCGGCTGGGCGTGGATGACCGCCGAGCGGTAGTTCATGGAGAAGTGCATGGCGGAGCGGGCGTAGACGATGCCGTCCACGTGCGTCACGGTCAGCGAGACGTCGCCGGTCATGGCGGCCCGCATATTGCCCGAGCCGGTGGAGCCGTGCAGGTACAGCGTGTCGCCGTCGCGGCCGTAGATGGTGGGGATGACCACCGGGCTGCCCTTCAGGATCACGCCCAGGTGGCAGATGAGCCCGGCGTCGAGGACCGCGTCCAGTTCGGCGCGGTCGGTGCGGCCCCGCTCCTTGGACCGGGTGAGGCTGCTGCGCGGGGTGGGTGACAATGGGGTCCGGGCCGAAGCTGTCTCACTCATATGATCAGTTTCGAGGGGGAAATGGCATTCCTGAATAGCCAATTCTCCGCAAGATCTACAGACCACTTGGGGGATCCGTGCCGTTCACGCTCGCGCATCCGGCTGCCGTGCTGCCCATGCGGCGGGTGCTGTGGTTTCCGGGACTCGTCGCGGGCAGCATCGCGCCCGACATTCCGTACTACCTGTGGATCGGTGTGGATGGTGAGCTGACGCACTCGCTGCGGGGACTCCCGGTGGACGTGCTGCTGGGCGCGATCCTGGTGGCCATCGGGTGGGCGCTGCGCGGCACCGTCTCGGGCATGATCGGCAAGGAGATCACCGCGAGCAGGCCGGGGCCGGTGACGGCCGTGGTGGCACTGCTCATCGGGGCCCTCACCCACCTCGCCTGGGATGCCTTCACCCACACCGACGGTCCCGCCGTGCGCCACTGGGACGTGTTGCGGGAGTCCGTGATCGGACCGCATCGGGTGTACAACGTGATCGGGTACATCTCCTCGATAGGCGGAATGCTGCTGCTCGCAGGCTGTTTCGCCACCTGGTACCGGCGAGCCCGGCCGGTGGCGCCGGATCCCCGGCGCGCCCCGGTGCTGGCGGCATTGCTCGCGGTGGCGGTGCTCGCCGGTCTCATCGCCCGAACCGATCCGGTGGCGCACGTCAGCCTCTACGACTGCGTGCGGCACATGCTGGTCTACGCAATCACCAGCGCCGCGACGGGTTTCGTGGTGTATGCCCTCGGCTCCACGGTAGCTGCGGCCGTCGGGGGACTTCGCTGAGCGCACTGTCGTGCACGCAGTGGCATTCTGATATCGACCAGTTGTCGAATGATCAGGAGGCCACTTGCGGGCGAATCGGCTGGTCGACGACGATTTGCCGTTCATCGTCGAACGGGACAGCGGCGTGCCGCTGGCCGTTCAGGTGGCCGACGGACTGCGCCGGGCCGCGACCACCGGCGCGTTGCGCGGCGGTGACCGGCTGCCTTCCTCCCGCGAGCTGGCCAATCGGCTCGGGGTGAGCCGGACCGTCGTCACCGCCGCCTACGACCAGTTGCACGCCGAGGGCTGGCTGGACGGGCGGCACGGCTCGGGCACCTACCTCACGGCCGCGCCCGCACCGGTGGGCGTGCAGACCGGCGGGCCCGAACGGCCCGATCCGCTGGCGGGACTGCTGGATCTCGGCGCGGGCGCGCCGTCCATCGAGGCCATCGACCCGGCCGCCTGGCGGCGGGCGTGGCGGGCCGCCTCGGATCGAATGCCGTTGATCCGCAAGGACCGGCGCGGGGAGACCGACTATCGGGAGGCCGTCGCCGAACACCTGCTGCGGCATCGCGGGCTGGGCGCGGGCAGCGGAACCACGGTGCTGGCCACCGCCGGAACCAGCGCGGCCGCAGGCGAACTCGCGGCGGCGCTGCTGCGACCCGGCGACGTGGTGGCCATCGAGGATCCCGGCTATCAGCGGGCGGCCGGGGCGTTCCGGGCGGCGGGCATGCGGCCGGTCCCGGTGCCGGTGGACGCCGAGGGCCTGCGGGTCGAGCTGCTGCCCGAGGACGCCGGCCTGGTGTATTGCACTCCCGCGCACCAGTTTCCGCTCGGCGCGCGCATGCCCGCCGCCCGCAGGGTCGAGCTCATCGAATTCGCCCGCCGCACCGGCGCACTCGTGGTCGAGGACGACTACGACGGCGAATTGCGGTACGACACCGCGCCGCTACCGCTGCTGGCCACCCTTGCCCCCGATGTGGTCGTGCATCTGGGCACCACCAGCAAGATCCTCACGCCCACCCTCGGCATCGGCTGGCTGGTGGCGGATCCGGCGATCGCCGCGGCGGTGCTCGCCCATCGCGAACTCACCGGCACCGGCCCGGCCCCGGCGGGTCAGCAGGTGGTGGCCGAACTGGCCCGGCACGGTGACCTGGCCCGCCATCTGCGCCGCCTGCGCCGCGATATGCCGGCCCGCCGCGCCCTGGTGGTGGACGAGCTGCGCGGCCGCGGCCTGGACGTGCGTGGCGACGACGCCGGATCACACGTCTTCGTCCCACTCGCCACCCCGGAGCAGGAGGACCGCGCGGTGGCCGCCGCCCGCGAGCGCGGCGTCCACCTCGACGCGCTGGCCCGCCACCATCTGGGCGCCCGGCACACCTTCGGCATCGCCCTCGGATATGCCGCGCTACCTGCGGCGGAGCTCCCGGGCGCGGTCCGGTCGGCCGGGGCGGCGCTGGGCCGGGTCGTAGAGTGGTCCGCATGACCGAAAAGGACATCCACGCGCGCATCAAGGAACTCGTGGATCGTGAGCACGAGCTGCGCGCCAAGACCACCGGTGGCGAACTCGATCCGGAGGCCGAGCGCCGCCAGCTGGCCGAGATCGAGGTGCAGCTCGACCAGTGCTGGGACCTGCTGCGTCAGCGCCGCGCCCGCATGGACCAGGGGCGCAACCCCGACGAGGCCCAGGTCAACCCCGCCCGCCAGGTCGAGGGCTACCTGCAGTAATCGCCCATCCGCCGTCCGGCCGTTCCGCCCCGCCCGGCGGGTCGGCCGTTCCCGCCACCTTCGGTGTCCATGGTCCGAGTCCCTGGGAGCCCCCGAGAGTTGGGTCTACCCTTTGTGAATGGTGGCAACGACAGACATCACGACCGCGGACGGTACGGTTCGCGGACTCCGGGGCCGCCGCGTTTCACGCTGGCGGTCCATTCCTTTCGCGGCGGCTCCGGTCGGAGAGTTCCGTTTCCGGGCGCCGCAGCCGGTGCAACCGTGGAGTTGGGTGCGCGACGCCACCGACTTCGGTTATGCCGCAATGCAACATCGCGACGGTGCGCGGATCGGGCCGCGGCAGGCGCAGCCGACCGGCGAGGATTGCCTCACGCTGAACGTGACCGCGCCGAACGCGCCTGCGGCCACGCCCCGCCCGGTCATGATGTTCATCCATGGCGGCGGCTACATGATCGGAACCTCCGCGCTGCGGCTGTACTCCGGCGCCCGGCTGGCGGTCCGTGGTGATGCCGTCGTGGTGTCGGTCAACTACCGGCTCGGCGCCTTCGGCTACGTCGACTTCGGTGAATACTCCACGCCCGACAGCCGATTCGATTCCAACCTGGGCCTGCGCGATCAGGTCGCGGCGCTGGAATGGGTACAGCGCAATATCGCCGCGTTCGGCGGCGACCCGAACAATGTCACCATCTTCGGCGAATCGGCAGGGGCGCACGCGGTGCTGGCCCTCATGGCCACCCCCGCCGCGGCCGGGCTGTTCCACCGCGGCATCGCCCAGAGCGCGCCCGCGGACTGGGCCCCGAGCCAGGCCGAGGCCCGGCTGTTCGCCCGGCGCTGCCTCGACGACCTCGGCATCGCCCCCGGGGATGCCGCCAAGGAACTGCGCATCGCCGGTGCGAACGACATCCGCAAGGCCGTCGATCACACGGTCGCCCGGATCATGCACCAGCAGCCGGGCCTGTTCCCGGTGGCCCCGGTGGTGGACGGCGAATTCCTGCCCGCCGCACCGCTGGCAGCCTTCGCCAATGGCACCGCGCACCGGGTGCCGCTCATCATCGGGACCAACCGGGACGAGGCCACCCTGTTCGTGCGCTTCGACGACACCCTGCCCACCACCCCCGATCGCATGCGCTGGCTGTTGCGCCACGTGGACCAGGCCCTCGACGAGGGCGACGACAGCCCCATCTTCACCAAACTCGGCCAGTCCATGCCGACCTCGCAGGAGCGGCTGCACGAGACGCTGTCCGAGTTCGGTGCGGCCGTCGAATCCCGGGTCACCGCGGCCTATCCCGGTTTTCCGGGCAAGAAGGCCACCGTCCGGATGGGCGGCGACTTCACCTTCTGGCGGCCCTCGGTCCGCGTCATGGAGGCGCACAGCCGCTACGCGCCGACCTACGCGTACCGCTACGACTTCGCCCCGCGCGCAATCCATTTGAGCGGTTTCGGCGCCACGCACGCCCTGGATCTGATCCCCGTCTTCGGTGCGGTCGATTCGTCCTTCGGCCGCGCCATGACCGCGCTCGGTGGCCACCGCGCCTTTCGTGAGGTGTCGAGCCAGTTCCAGGACAACTGGCTGGCCTTCGCCCGCACCGGAACTCCGCTGCCGGCCTGGCCCGCCTACACCGAGGAACAGCGCGCGACGCTGATCATCGATTCGCCCGGCCGCGTCGAACTCGACCCGGACCGCACCAAACGCCTGGCGTGGCAGGGAGTTCGGATTCCCGCCCTCACCTGAGCGGCGGTCACCACGTCGAGCAGGGCAGGCCGAGTGCGGACAGTTCCGTCTCGGCCAGCGCGGTGAGCGCGTCCCCGGTCGGGATGGCGTCCGGATCCAGGCCGATCAGCGACAGCGTGTAGGTGTCGGCGATCCGGGTCAGGTACCCCGAGAGCCGGGTTCGGGGCAGAGCATCGGGCCGGAGCCCGGGGTGGATGGCGCGGGCCGCCACCCCGGTGCAGGAGTGCGGGCCCAGCGCCAGCAGCGACTCGGGCAGGTTGCCGATATTGGAGCACAGGACGTCTCGCTCGCCCGCGCCCCTCGCCAGCCGATACGCGCACCGGTCGGGCAGGACCTGGAGGATCTCCTCGGGGATGGCGCCCGGACTGGTCATGCGGTGCTCGTAGGCCGCACGGGCCTTGCGGCGCAGGGTCGCCGGGGTGTCGTCACGGGTGATGGCGACCTCGGTCATGGACATGTCGTTGTCCACGCGCGGTTCGTCGCGGGTGTCGACCGGGAGGCTGGCGGCGATGGTGTCGGCGGGAAAACCGCTGGACCACAGCATCTTCGCGATCAGATGGACGAACAGGCTGTTGGCGGTGCCCGCGTGCGCGACGGCGACGCGGTTCCAGTCCCGGGCAGGGATCTCGAGCACCGTCCCGCAGGTGGTGGACGTTCCGGGTCTTGCCAAGGCATTCTCGTTGCCCGGCAACACCTTCCGAGATTCGGGTGCGGCCGGGCGTTCGGGAATGCCGCGCCGCAGCGCGCGGGCGGTCCCACCCAGGACGGTGGCCCACATGCGCCGGGCGTCGGCCCAATCCGAATGCCCCGCAAGGGGTGCCGCGAGCGGGACACCGGACAGTGCGTTGTCGATGGCCAGGGTCAGCGCGCGGCCGTCGGCCAACGCATGCGAACAGGTCAGCGCGACCAGGCAGCCGCCGTCGTCCAGCCGCGCCGCCGACAGCCGCCAGCCCGGCCCGGCCTCGGGATCGAGGTCCGCGCCCTGGCGGTCGGCCCAATCCAGTGCGGCCGCGCGCGGAATCGGCTCCGGCGTCATGGTGAACGGGTATGCGGTCTCGTTCGGCTGCCAGCGTGGCCGCGCCCCGGGCACCCGTGAGCGCACCACCCGGCGGCCGAGCGGCCCGGTGCGTAGATCGCGGTGCACCCGCCAGAGCAGGGCCGGATGCACCGGTTCGGCGGTACGCCAGAGTCCCTGCAGGACGATCGGGGTGCCCATGCCCCGATGCGACCGCAGGAAGATCTCGTCCAGCACGCTCAGCCGATCCATCGAACGGCTAGCGTACCGATCGGTTCCATGGTGTGCTGCCGCGCGTATTCGGGGCTTTCGCGCGACCGGTCGACCCCGGGTCCGATCAGGCCGGGCGACCGTGGCGGCCCTCGCCCGAGGCGAAGCGCTGCGCCCCGTCCAGTGCACCGTCCATCAGGGCCTTCATGCCGTGGCGCAGCTCGTTGGCGATGGCCTCGGACTCCTCCAGGCCGTTCTGCTCCAGCACCGACATGCGGTCCGAGCGCAGGCAGGTCTGCGGCAGCGTGGCCAGTTCGCGCGCGAGTTCCTCGGCGGCGCGGCGGGATTCGCCGTTCGGCACCACCCGGTTGACCAGTCCGATCTGCAGCGCCTCGGTGGCGCCGACGGCCCGGCCGGTGAGAATCAGGTCCATGGCGCGGCCCTCGCCGATGATGCGGGGCAGTCGCACGGTGCCGCCGTCGATGAGCGGCACACCCCAGCGGCGGCAGAACACGCCGAAGGTGCTGTCCTGCTCCGCGATTCGCAGATCGCACCAGAGCGCCAGCTCGATGCCGCCCGCGACCGCGTACCCGGAGACCGCGGCGATGACGGGCTTGGACAGTTTCATGCGGGTCGGGCCCATGGGTCCGTCGCCGTCCTCGGTGACCTGGTTGGAGCGTTCGGTGCCGAGCGCCTTGAGGTCGGCGCCGGCGCAGAAGGTGCCGCCGTCGCCCCACAGCACGGCGACCGCGGCGGTGGGGTCCGCGTCGAAGTCGCGGAAGGCGTCGGCCAGGGCTTTCGCGGTGGGGCCGTCGACCGCGTTGCGGGCTTCGGGGCGGTGCAGGATCACGGTGTAGACGGGGCCGTTGCGCTCGACTCGTACTGTCACGCGGCCGACAGTACGCCGGAAGTGGATTCTGCACAGCGGCGCGGAGCGCCGCGGTCGAGGGTGGTGGTGGGCGACGGGTGGGCTTGCGCGAAGAAATGAATTGGTGGTTCACTTCTTGTGTGGCCTATCGCAGAACCCCCGCTGTCCAGGCTCGCCTGGATGCTCAGGCGGGGTCGATCGTCCGGGCGGCCATGACCGTGCTGTCCCGCGACGGGTTCGCCGGACTGTCCATGGCCGCGGTCGCCGCCGAGGCCGGGGTCGCCACCGGGACGGTGTACAAGAACTTCAGCGGCAAGGCCGAACTCGTCACCGCCGTCTTCCGTGAGGTCGTCACCCGTGAGGTCGACGCCGTCGCCGAGGCCGGCGCGGCGGGGGAGGGGCGCACCGCCCCGGACCGGGTCACCGCCGCCGTCGAGACCTTCGCCGGCCGTGCCCTCAAGAACCCCAAACTCGCCTATGTGCTGCTGGCCGAACCCGTGGACACCGCCGTCGACGCCGAACGCCTGCGCTTCCGCAGGGCCTTCGCCGAGACCTACGTGTCCGCGATCTCCGACGGCATCGCCACCGGTCAACTGCCGCCGCAGGATCCGCGCACCTCCGCGACCGCGCTGGTCGGGGCGATCGGCGAGGTGCTCGTAGGCCCGCTCTCCGAACAACTCCAGAGCGAATCGGTGCTGCCGGAACTGGTCGCCTTCGCCCTGCGCGCCCTCGGTGTCCAGCCGGACGCCTCCGGCGACCACCCCGAATCCCGCGGCGTCCCACACGAATAGGAGCCACCCGCCATGCACACGCACGACGTCTTCAACCAGGTGCCGCCCATCGTCCCCTTCGACAATTCGCGCAATCCCGCGCTGCTCGAGGGCCTGCACCGGGAGGGTGCGGGCTGGGCCGAGGCCGAGGTGCGGGAGCTGGGCGTGCTCGCGGGCGGCGCGGCCGCGCAGGAGTGGGGCCGGCTGGCCAACGAGAACCCGCCGATCCTGCACACCCACGACCGCTACGGCAACCGCATCGACGAGGTGGAGTTCCACCCGTACTGGCACAACCTCATGGACACCGCGGTGTCGCACGGCCTGCACGGTTCGCCCTGGCAGGACGACCGGTCCGGCGCGCACGCGGCCCGCGCCGCCAAGTTCTTCACCTGGGGCCTGGCCGACGCCGGGCACATGTGCCCGATCTCCATGACCTACGCCGTGGTGCCGGCGCTGCGCCACAATCCCGAACTGGCCGCGAAGTTCGAGCCGCTGCTGGCCTCCCGCGTCTATGACTTCGGCTTGCGCGAGCCGTCCAGCAAGGCCGGTCTCATCGCGGGCATGTCCATGACCGAGAAGCAGGGCGGCTCCGACGTCCGCGCCAACACCACCACGGCCACCCCGCTCGCCGACGGCACCTACCGCATCGTCGGCCACAAGTGGTTCACCTCGCACCCCATGGGCGACATGTTCCTGACCCTGGCCCAGGCGCCGGGCGGCCTGTCCTGTTTCCTGCTGCCCCGGGTGCTGCCCGACGGCACCCGCAACGCGCTGCGCATCCAGCGGCTCAAGGACAAGCTGGGCAACAAGTCCAATGCCTCCTCGGAACTGGAGTACGAGAACGCCATCGGCTGGCTGGTCGGCGCGGAGGGCGCGGGCGTGAAGACCATTATCGAGATGGTCAACATGACCCGGCTGGACTGTGTGATCGGCTCGGCCACCGGCATGCGCGCCGGGGCCGTCTACGCCACCCATCACGCCCGGCATCGCCAGGTGTTCGGCAAGTACCTCGTCGACCAGCCCGCCATGCGGAATGTGCTGGCGGACCTGGTGATCGAATCCGATGCCGCGACCACCATCATGATGCGCCTGGCCGGAGCCACCGACCGCGCCGACTCCGATCCCGCCGAGGCGGCACTGCGCCGCATCGCGCTGGCGGTCACCAAGTACTGGGTGTGCAAGCGCGCCCCCGCGCACGCGGCCGAGGCGCTGGAATGCTTCGGCGGCAACGGTTATGCCGAGGAGTCCGGCATGCCGCGGCTGTACCGCGAGGCACCGCTCATGTCCATCTGGGAGGGCTCGGGCAATGTGGCCGCGCTGGACGCGCTGCGCGCCATGGGGCGGCAGCCGGAGACGGTCGAGGCATTCTTCACCGAGGTGAACCTGGCCCGCGGCGCCAACCGCCACCTGGACGAGGCCATCGACCGAATCGGCAAGGAGCTCACCGACTTCGCCGATATCGAGTACCGCGCGCGCCGGGTGGTCGAGCTGATGGCGCTGGTGCTGCAGGGCGCACAGCTGGTGCGGCACGGCCACCAAGCCGTCGCGGACGCCTTCTGCGCCACCAGGTTCGGCGGCGACTGGGGCATCGCCTTCGGCACGCTGCCGACCGGCGTGGACACCGAGGCGATCATTCAACGCGCCTACGTCGACTGAGCCAGCTCCGGCTGCCGGATCCGGCCGACACCCGTCGCATCCGTAGCGAAGTCGTAGCGGCGGTGTAGTCAATCTCGTATCGTGGATATATGACGAGTCCAGCGGAGCTTCCGGAGATCCCCCAGCGGGAACTGCGGAACGACGCGAGCCGCGTACTTCGTGAGGTCCGCGCCGGGCGTTCGTACACCATCACGGTCGATGGAACCCCTGTCGCGGATCTTGTTCCACACCGAAATCCGAGGCGTCGTTCGGCGGTCCCGCTCGCCGAAGCTGTTGCCGCGTTCAGTGGATTGTCAAGTACTGCAACGATATCGGCCGGAAATTCGGAGGCGTCCATCGACGATTCGCTGTACGACCCGTACGACCGCGCCTATCGCCGTGGGGAATTCGCCGACCGGCGCGACGAATGACGCCGGCACGAGACCGGGGGCTCGTCGATACCAACGTGCTCATCCTGCTCGAGTCTCTCGATGCGGATGAGCTGCCCGGCGAGCTGCTCGTGTGCGCGGTGATCATGGCCGAACTGGCGGCGGGACCGCATTTCGCGACCGATCCGGGCGAACGGGCCCGGCGGATCGAGCGCCTCCAGAATGTAGAGGCCCTGTTCGAGCCGCTGCCGTTCGACGCCCGCGCCGCGCGGCGATTCGGGCACATCGTCGCGTCAGTGCTCGCATCCGGTCGGAACCCGAAGCCACGCCGGGTGGATCTGATGATCGCGGCCATCGCGTCGGTACACGGATTGCCGTTGTTCACGGTCAATCCCGACGACTTCTCCGGCCTGACCGGATTGGTGGAGGTCCAGAAGGTCGCCCGCCCGGACAATCGTTGACCCTGGATTTCCTCCCCGACAAGGTCATGGCTGGGGGCGGCGGTCGATAGCCGCCCCTGGCATCAGTCGAACCAGTAGTCGAGCCAGACCTGCGCGCCCTCACCGAGATTGGCCTTGAACCCGCCCTCGCCGCGCAGTCCGGTCAGGTCGCCGGTGCCGGAGCCGGGGACCACGAACCACTCGCCGCTGACGATATTGTCCGCGACCGTGCCCGCGTCCTGCAGGAGGAAGGTGCCGGACTTGCCGTCCACCGAGCCGGTGATCCGCTCGATGCCAACGAAACTGGCGGCGCCGTCGGGGGTGGAGGACTGGAGGAATTCCACCACACCGTCGCCCTCGATGCCGCCGGAGAAGCTCTCCTCCACGTGAATTCGGGTGAGTACCGGACCCTGCTCGGGCTCGTCGTAGGGAACCGGCTCGTATTTGTGCACCGTGATGGTGCCTTCGACGCGAATCTTCTCGCTCATCACATGCCTCTGTTCCTCGGAATGCGCCCGCGGCGCGCGACTGTCGTCCTCCACCTTCAGGCGGTGCGGGGACGTTCATCAAGTGGCGAATCGGGGTGGATCGAGAAGTCTCGTTAATCGATGCCCGAATTGTGAAACACGCGAATTCGCGGTGGTGTCAAGGGGTTCCGATGCTCTAGTGTCGATCATCATGAACGTGCGTAGTGTTATCGGCAGTGCGATGGCAGCGGTCGCGCTCACAATCCTCGGCACCGGCGCCGCCTCGGCGGACTCGGGTGTGATCGAGGCGGACAACTCGGATTTCCTGGTGGGCGACACCCTGTATTTCAATGAATTCGCCACCCAGTGCGCCATTCACGCGAATGGCGATGTCGCCTGCGATCTCGGCCAGGGCAACAAATTGTGGGGCCTGATTCCCATCTCCGACATCGTGATCGACGGCTCCTTCCTGCCCGCCCACCCGACCTTCGGCCTCGGCGGCCAGCACGGCAATCCGAATGCCCGCCAGCTCTGGGACGTGCCGCGCCCGCCCGGAAACGTGTACGCCGGCACCCAGTTCGACTACGCGGGCGCGACCTGCCTCGGCGGGCGTCCGCACGGTAACGGCATGACCTGCACCTCGCACGGCCATACCTTCACCCTCGGCACCCAGACCAGCATCGGCTGACACCCGCCCGACGACACCGCGCGGGCTGCGACCAAGACCACGCTTCCCGCCGCAGCCCGCCGGTAATAGCGTCGGAAATATGCCTCGTACAACGACGTACACCCAGTGGATCGCCGTCCCGCCGCAGCAGCTGTGGGCCGTGCTCGGCGATCCCGCCCGCTGGCCCGAGTGGAATCCCGCCATCACCGCGGTGACGCTGCACGGTACACCCGCGGCGGGCGTCACCGGCGACTATCTGCCGCGCGGGCGCGTCACCGAGACCGTGCACGGGCGGCTCGCGAAACCGTTCGTCGTCTCCACCTTCGTACCTGACCGCGAAATCACCCTGGAACAACCCGAACCCGCGGGCACCATGCGACTGCGCTGGGTGCTGACCCCGCGTGACGGTGGCACCGAACTCCGCCAGCAGCTCACCTTCACCGGCGCCTCGGCCGCGGTCATGCGCAAGGTCGTCGGGGACCTGCTGCAGACCGACACCCACACCTGCTTCACCCGCCTGGCCCAGCTGGCCGGACTGCGGCCCGCCGCGGACGCGCTCACCGTCGTGATCGCCGGCGGCACCGGCGCCCTCGGCCGCACCCTGGCCGCCGACCTCACCTGCCGGGGCCAGCGGGTCGTCGTCCTCACCCGGCGCGCCGCGCTGGAACTGCCCTACCCGCAATACGAGTGGGACGGCCGCACCGTCGGCGCGTGGGCCGACGCCCTCCGCAATCCGGGCCGCACCGCGGTGATCAACCTCGCCGGCAAGCTCGTCGACTGCCGCCCGACCGCCCGCAATATCGCCGAATTGCGCCGCAGCCGCGTCGATTCCACCCGCGCGCTGGTGGAGGCGTCCAAGACACTGGATCGGCCCGTCGACTACTGGATCCAGGCGAGCACCACCGCCATCTGGGGCGACGCCGGAGAACTCCGCTGCACCGAGGGCACACCCCTGCCCGAGCCCGGCCTGCCCCAGATGACCGGCGTGGCCGCACCCTGGGAAGCGGCCTTCGAGGGCGCCAATGCCACGCACTGGACCATCCTGCGCACCTCCATCGTGCTGGACCCGGACGCCCCCGCGCTGCGGCGACTGGTGGGCCTGACCAAGACGGGCCTGGGCGGCAGTGTCGGCAGCGGCCGGCAGTGGTTCAGCTGGATCCACGTCGAGGACTGGCTGGCCATCGTGCGCGCCGGGCTGGGCCTGGACCCGCGAGTCGGCCTGCCCACCGGCGTGGTGGTCGCGGCCACTGACTTCCCGGTGCGCAACAAGGAGCTCATGGCCACCCTGCGCAGGCAGTTGCGCCGCCCGTGGTCGCCGCCCACCCCCGCGGCCGCCCTCACCGTGGGCGCGGTCTTCCTGCGCACCGATCCGGCGCTCGGGCTGACCGGCCGGCACGCCACCTCGGAGGTGCTGCGGCACAGCGGGTTCCGCTTCCGCTACCCGACCCTCGACGAGGCGCTGTCGGACCTGCTGCCGCGCTGACCCGGCGGCCCCGAGATGTGATCTGGGACAATCACTCGATCCGGGTGTCACGTTTCGGCCCGCTCCGGCGTCTCATGTTCATGAACGCCACCGCGAACCGCGCCGATGCCGCCGACCAGCGGTATCACCTCGCCGCGGGCCTGAAACGCTCCATCAACAAGGTCTTCCCGACCCACTGGTCGTTCCTGCTCGGGGAGATCGCGCTGTACAGCTTCATCATCCTGCTGCTGTCCGGGGTCTACCTGACGCTCTACTTCGAGCCGTCCATGACCGAGGTGACCTACAACGGCAGCTACCAGCCACTGCGGGGCGTCCAGATGTCGGCCGCCTACCGCAGCGTCCTGGACATCTCCTTCGACGTGCGCGGCGGGCTGTTCGTACGGCAGGTCCACCACTGGGCCGCCCTGCTGTTCGCGGCGTCGATCATCATCCACATGTTCCGGGTGTTCTTCACCGGCGCCTTCCGCAAACCCCGCGAGGCCACCTGGGTGATCGGCGCGGTCCTGCTGATCCTGGCCATGTTCGAGGGCTACTTCGGCTACTCACTGCCCGACGATCTGCTCTCCGGCACCGGCCTGCGGTCACCGCTGGGCGGCATCACCATGGCGGTCCCGGTGGTGGGCACCTGGATCCACTTCTTCCTCTTCGGCGGGGAATTCCCCGGGACCGTCCTGATCCCACGGCTCTACATCACCCACGTGCTGCTGTTCCCGGGAATCATGCTGGCGCTCATCGGCGCTCACATCGCACTCGTCTGGTACCAGAAGCACACCCAGTTCCCCGGCCCCGCCCGTACCGAGCGAAATGTGGTGGGCGCGCGCATCGTTCCGGTGTTCTCCCTGGACCAGGGCGCGTTCTTCGCGTTCACCCTGGCCACCGTCGCGCTCATGGGTGGGCTGTTCCAGATCAACCCGATCTGGAATCTGGGGCCCTACAACCCCGCCCAGGTGTCGGCCGGATCCCAGCCCGACTTCTACATGATGTGGACCGACGGCCTGGCCCGGCTCATGCCGCCCTGGGAGATCTACCTGGGCCGCTACACCATTCCCGCGCCCTTCTGGGTGGCGGTGGTGATGGGCATCGTGCTGGCGGTGATCCCCCTGTACCCGTGGATCGAGAAGCGGCTGACCAAGGACACCGCGCACCACAATCTGCTGCAGCGGCCGCGAGATGTGCCGGTGCGCACCGCGATCGGAGCCATGGCCATCGCCTTCTATCTGGTGCTCACCTTCGCCTGCGTGAACGACATCATCGCGCTGAAGTTCGACGTCTCCCTCAACGCGACCACCTGGTTCTTCCGGATCGCGCTGCTGACCTTGCCGCCGCTGGCCTACGCCGTGGCCTACCGGTTCTGCCTGGGCCTGCAGCGCAGCGATCGGGCGGTGCTCGAGCACGGTATCGAGACCGGCATCATCAAGCGGCTGCCGCACGGCGAGTACATCGAGGTGCACCAATCGCTCGGGCCGGTGGACCGGCACGGCCATCCGATTCCCCTGGAGTACCAGGGCGCGGCCGTCCCGAAGAAGATGAGCAAGCTCGGCTCCGCGGGCAAACCGGGACCCGGCGGGTTCCTCACCGCCGACCCACCCGACGAGCGCGCGCTCCTCACCGCCCAGCATCATGATGAGGAACAGGCACAGCTCACCATGCTGAAAGCCAAGCAGGACAACGGGAGTCGAGGATGAAACTCCGGACACGCACCGACGACGAGGAATACGGGCTGCTGGTGCCAGCCGCCACCGTCTACGACATGCAGTCCGCGCGCGCCGTCCGGCAGCTGCTGCACAGCCACGGGGTGCGCGCCACCATGGGCCGGGCGAGCATCCACCGCTGGCGAAACATCAGGGACCGCTTCCGAATCCTGGTCTTTCCCGAGGACGCCGTACGCGCCTACGACGTCCTCAGCCGCCACACCAGCTGATCAGAGCTTGGTCAGGGTCCGGCTGTACTGCGGGATCAGCCGGATCTTGCCGGCCGTGCCGAAGTCGATGGTGACCGTCGCCAGCGAGCCGAAGCCCTCGGCGGCGATCACCCGGCCCAGGCCGTACTTGTCGTCGTTGACGCGGTCGCCGACGGCCAGCACCAGCCCGGTGTTGTTGCGCTTGACCCCCGAGGCGGCCGGCGCGGGCCGCCGCTCGCCGCGATCGCGCAGACCGGGGCGGGGCTCCGACCAGCCGTCACCGCGGGTCCAATCCCGTTCCAGCCCTTCGTCTTCGCCGCGCCGGCGCAACCCGCGCGAAGTCTGCGAGGGGGCGGGCTCCAGCCGCCGCCAATCCATGAGATGACCCGGAATCTCTTGCAGGAAGCGGGATTCCGGATTGGACACCGGCTGCCCCCAGCCCGAACGGACCACGGCCCGGGTCAGATATAGGCGCTTGCGGGCGCGCGTGATGCCCACATACGCCAGTCGGCGCTCCTCCTGTAGCTCCGTCGGATCGCCCAGGGCGCGCATGTGCGGGAACTGGCCGTCCTCCCAGCCGGTCACGAACACGACCGGGAACTCCAGGCCCTTGGCGGTGTGCAGGGTCATCAACGTGACCACGCCCGAACCCTCTTCGGGAATCTGGTCCGCATCGGCCACCAGCGAGACCCGCTCCAGGAACGCCGCCAGCGAACCCGGCTCCGGTTCGCCCTCGGCCTGCTCGGGCAGGATGCCCTCGGCCCTCGCGGCCTCCACATTGTTGCGCGCCTCGGAACTGAATTCGCGTGCGACGCTGACCAATTCGTTGAGGTTGTCCAGGCGCGCGCCGTCCTGCGGATCGTCGGAGGCCTCCAGCTCGGCGCGATAGCCGGTGCGGTCCAGCACCGCTTCCACCACCGAACCCACATCCGGGAAGTCCATGTCTGCCTGCGCGCCCGCCGCCCGGATCTCCTCCAGCAGCTCCAGGAATCCGGCGATGGCCCGCTGCGAGCGGCTGTTGAGCAGGGCCACCTTGCCCGCGGCGGCGTCCCGGAGCGCCTGCGCGAAGCCGATATTCCGCTGCTCGGCGTGCACGGCCACGCAGGCCTCCGCGCGGTCGCCGATGCCGCGGCGCGGGGTGTTGAGCACCCGCCGCAGGCTCACCGCGTCATCCGGGTTCTCCAGGACACGCAGGTAGGCCACGATGTCGCGAACCTCCTTGCGCTCATAGAAGCGCACCCCGCCGACCACCTTGTAGGGCAGCCCCATGCGGATGAAGATCTCCTCCAGCGCCCGCGAATTGTTGTTGGTGCGGTAGAAGACCGCCACATCCGCGTAGTTGGCGTCGCCCTGATCCACCAGCCTGTCGATCTCGCGGGCCACGAACGAGGCCTCGTCGTGCTCGTTGTCGGCCACATAGCCGACGATCAGATCGCCGTCGCCCTGATCGGTCCACAGCTTCTTCTCGCGGCGGCCCTCGTTGCGGGCGATCACCGCGTTGGCGGCGGTCAGAATGTACTGGGTGGAGCGGTAGTTCTGTTCCAGCAGAATGGTTTCCGCATCCGGGAAGTCGCGCTCGAACTCCTCGATATTGCGGATGGTGGCGCCTCGGAAGGCATAGATGGACTGGTCCGCGTCACCCACCACGCACAGCTCCGAGGGCGGCACCCGATCCTCGGAAGCGGCATCGTCACCCCGCCCGCCCCGATGGTGGCCCACCAGTTCACGCACCAGCACGTACTGCGCGTGGTTGGTGTCCTGGTACTCGTCGACCAGCACGTGCCGGAAGCGCCGCCGGTAGTACTCGGCGACCTGCGGATGCCGCTGCAGCAGCGACACCGTCTCACCGATCAGATCGTCGAAGTCGAGGGCATTGGCCGCGCGCAGCCGCCGCTGGTACTCGTCGTAGACCCGGGCCACGATGCGCGGCAGCTCGCTGTCCTCGGTCTCGGCGTCGGCCGCGGCCTGCGGCGGGTCGATGAGCTCGTTCTTGAGATTCGAGATGGCGGTGGCCAGCAGGCGCGGCGAGTACTTCTTCGCGTCGATCTCGAAGTCGCGAATGATCATGCCCAGCAGCCGCCGGGAATCGTCCGCGTCGTAGATGGAGAAGTTGGAGTTCAGCCCCGCCAGCAGCGACGCCTGGGTGCGCAGGATGCGCACGCAGCTGGAGTGGAAGGTGGATACCCACATGCCGGCCGCGCGCGGGCCGACCAGCCCGGCCACCCGCTCGCGCATCTCAGCGGCGGCCTTGTTGGTGAAGGTGATGGCCAGCACCTCGCCGGGCCGCACCCCGCGGGCGTCGAGCAGATAGGCGATGCGACGGGTGAGGACCGCGGTCTTTCCCGACCCGGCCCCGGCCACGATCAGCAGCGGGGTGCCGGTGTGCATCACCGCGGCGCGCTGTTGCAGGTTCAATCCCTCGAGCAGCGCTTCGCCTCCCCGCGCTTGCTCGGTGTTCTGCTTGTCCTGTGCCACCGTCGTATTCATCGCCCATCCACGCTACCGGCGCGCACCGACAGGCGGCGGGGCGGATCGCACAGGTGTCCGATAAGTGCCGGTCCGGCGAACATCCGGTGAACCGCACCTGGTCGGGAAACTCAGGAGATTCACAAACGTACCTGTTTTGCATAGGTCCCTATGCGTGGCACACTCGTCCCATGACCGGCTCCAAGGCGACGCATTGCACCTGAGCCCGATCCCGGGGGGACAATGTTGTGCAGTCCCAAGGGACAATGTATGGCCAACAGGTCTGATTCTTGGTGAAGAACCGATCGGTAACAGGTTGGGTCCACCCGCCGATCGACGTTCTGGACCACGAGGAGTTGAAGAATGAGCATCTCGACGACGGGACATTCCGAGTCTGCCACCGGCTCGGACTCCGCCCTGCCCTCCGAGGCTGAGATCGACAAGCTGCGCTTGGAAATCGACAAGCTGGACGCCGAAATCCTCGCCGCTATCAAGCGCCGCACCGAGGTCTCGCGCATCATCGGGCGAACGCGCATGGCGAACGGCGGGCCCAAGCTCGTCCACTCCCGCGAGATGAAGGTGCTGGAGCGATTCAGCGAGCTGGGTCAGGAGGGTCACACCCTGGCGATGTTGCTGCTGCGCCTGGGCCGCGGCCGTCTCGGGCACTGACGACTCTCGTAAGACTCTCGGGGACCTGCTGCGCCCCTGAACCCCCGGACCTGCCGCGTTCGGCATGGCCCGTTAACGCCGGGCATCGCATGCTCGATACAACATGCGGTGCGTCGCGAAGTGCGGCACCGCACAGACCGCGCTGCATGCGTGTCACGGATGCAGCTCCCCTAGACCGCCCCGGGTGTTTCGGCCCCGGGGCGGTTTTGTCTTGTTCGGAGCTCAGCCGCCGATGACGAGCAGGCTGGTCGAGGCCGTGGCCACCGTCTTGCCCTCCGCCGAGGCAGCGCGACGCCTCGGCGACACCACCGAATCCGTGGACCGGCGCTGGGCGCTGGCACGGGACTCGGTGCTGAACGGTCTCGCCGTGGCCGTCTAGGGCAGGGCGATGTATTTGGTGTCGAGGTATTCCTCGATGCCCTCGAAGCCGCCCTCACGGCCGAAACCGGATTCCTTCACGCCGCCGAAGGGCGCGGCCGGATCGGAGATGACGCCCCGATTGACCCCGACCATGCCGGTCTCCAGGCCCTCGGCCACTCGCAGCGCCCGGTCCAGACTGCGCGTGTAAACGTATGAGACCAGGCCGAATTCGGTGTTGTTGGCCGCGGCCAGGCCCTGCTCCTCGGTGTCGAAGCCGACAATCGGGGCGACCGGGCCGAACACCTCCTCGCGCAGGATGCGGGCCTGCGCCGGGATATCGGTGAGCACTGTGGCCGGATAGAACCAGCCCGGGCCTCCGGGGGCCTTGCCACCCAGCTTCACCTGCGCGCCCGCCGACACCGCGTCGTCGACCAGCTCGCTCACGGTGTCGAGCTGGTTCTCGTTGATGAGCGGGCCCAGCGTGGTGTCCGGGTCCACGCCATCGCCGAGCTTGTACTCCGCCATGGCCGCCACCAGCTTGCCGGTGAATTCCTGGCGAACCGAATTCTGGACGTGGAAGCGGTTGGCCGCGGTGCACGCCTCACCGCCGTTGCGCAGTTTGGCCAGCAGCGCGCCCTGCACGGCGGCATCCAGGTCGGCATCGTCGAAGACCACGAACGGGGCATTGCCACCGAGCTCCATCGAGGTGCGCAGCAGGCCGTGCGCGGACTGCTCGACCAGCTTCTTGCCGACCGGCGTGGAACCGGTGAAGGTCAGTTTGCGCAGCCGCGGGTCGTTCAGCAGCGGCGCGGTGACCGCGCCCGAGTGCGAGGTGGTGATGACCGACAGCACGCCGTCGGGCAGGCCGGCCTCGCTGCAGAGTTGGGCCAGCAGCAGCATGGTCAGCGGGGTCTCGCCCGCGGGCTTCACGATCATGGTGCAGCCCGCCGCCAGCGCCGGGCCGATCTTGCGGGTGCCCATGGCCAGCGGGAAGTTCCAGGGCGTGATGGCAAGGCACGGGCCGACGGGCTGCTTGTGCACCAGGATTCGCCCGGTCCCGGCCGGGGCGGGCTGGTAGCGGCCGTGAATGCGGACCGCCTCCTCACTGAACCAGCGGAAGAACTCCGCGCCGTAGCGGACCTCATTGCGGCTCTCCGGCAGGGCCTTACCCATTTCGAGGGTCATGAGCAGGGCGAACTCCTCGGCCCGCGCGGTGATCGCCTCGAACACCGCGCGCAGGATCTCCCCGCGCTGCCGGGCCGGGGTCGCGGCCCATTCGGCCTGCACGGCCGCGGCCGCGTCGAGGGCGCGCACCGCGTCCTCGGGCGTCGCGTCGGCGACCCGGGCGATGACCTCACCCGTGGCCGGATTGTGCACGGGGAAGGTCGCGCCGCCGGTGGCCTCCACCGGTCCGCCGATCCAGAGATGCGTGGGAATGGACGAGAGTAGTTCGCTCGCAGACACCATGAAGCCAGCCTAGGACGGACCCCGACCCGCTTGCCTGAATCGGGCCGTGTCTGTTTGCAACCAGCACTCATTCGCTCACCTGAGAGGTTCGCGGCCGTCTCGATTCTGGACTGACGGAGCGGGGGAGCGAAGCGGAGGAGCGGAGGAGGGAAGAATCGAGACCTTCGGGCCGCGAACCCGCCCGGAGCGAAGCGTAGGGCAAAAAGTCACAGGGCCGCGAACCCGCCCGGAGCGAAGCGGAGGGCAAAAAAGTCACAGTGGTTGTAACCTCGGCGATCGTGAGCAGCGACATCACCGCATCGGCGGTCTGGCGGAAACTGCACGATCACCACGCCTCTCTCGCCGGGCGGCATCTGCGTGAGTTCTTCGCCGAGGATCCCGAGCGTGGTCGGGACCTGACCGTGCAGGTCGCCGACCTGCACATCGACTACTCCAAGCATCGGGTGACACGCGAAACCCTGGATCTGCTGGCCGAATTGGCGCAGACCGCCGGGGTGGAGCAGCGGCGCGACGCCATGTTCGCGGGCGAGCGCATCAACACCTCCGAAGACCGCTCGGTCGGGCACGTGTGGTTGCGCCGGCCCGTCGGCCAGCCGCTGACGGTGGACGGCCAGGACGTCGAGACCGACGTGCACGAAGTGCTGCGTCGCATGGGCGAATTCACCGACCAGGTGCGTTCGGGGCAGTGGCGCGGGGCCACCGGGGAGCGTATCGCCACGGTGGTGAACATCGGCATCGGCGGCTCGGATCTGGGCCCGGCCATGGTGACGCTGGGCCTGCGGCACTACGCGGACGCGGGCATCTCGGCGCGGTTCGTCTCGAATGTCGATCCGGCGGATCTGGTGTCGAAGCTGGACGGCCTGAACCCGGCCACCACGCTGTTCATCGTCGCCTCCAAGACCTTCTCCACTCTGGAGACGCTCACCAATGCCACCGCGGCCCGGCGGTGGCTGGTGGCCGCGCTCGGCGAGGACGCTGTCGCAAAGCATTTCGTGGCGGTGTCCACCCACGCGCAGCGGGTGGCGGACTTCGGAATCGACACCGCCAACATGTTCGGCTTCTGGGACTGGGTCGGCGGCCGCTACTCGGTGGACTCGGCCATCGGCCTGTCGGTCATGGCGGTCATCGGCAAGGAGCGCTTCGCCGAGTTCCTGGCCGGAATGCACGCCGTGGACGAGCATTTCGCGAATGCGCCGCTGGCGGAGAACGGCCCGATCCTGCTCGGGCTGCTGGGCGTCTGGTACTCGAACTTCTTCGGCGCGCAGTCCCGCGCGGTGCTGCCGTACTCCAATGACCTGGCCCGTTTCCCGGCCTACCTGCAGCAGCTGACCATGGAGTCCAACGGCAAGTCCGTGCGTGCCGACGGCACCCCGGTCACCACCTCCACCGGCGAGATCTTCTGGGGCGAGCCCGGCACCAACGGCCAGCATGCCTTCTACCAGTTGCTGCACCAGGGCACCCGGCTGGTGCCCGCCGACTTCATCGGATTCGCCCGTCCTGTCAGCGATCTGACCACCATGGACGGCTCGGGCAGCATGCACGACATCCTGATGAGCAACCTCTTCGCCCAGACCAAGGTGCTGGCCTTCGGCAAGACCGCCGAGGAGATCGCGGCCGAGGGCACCGCCCCGAACCTGGTGCCGCACAAGGTGATGCCCGGCAACCGGCCCTCCACGGCCATCCTGGCGCCGCAGCTGACCCCGTCGGTGCTGGGCCAGCTGATCGCCCTCTATGAGCACCAGGTCTTCACCGAGGGCGCGATCTGGGGCATCGACAGCTTCGACCAGTGGGGAGTGGAGCTCGGCAAGCAGCAGGCGCTGGCCCTGGCGCCGCTGCTGACCGCGGCGGAAGAGCCCGCACCGCAATCGGATTCGTCCACCGACGCGCTGATCCGCTGGTACCGCTCCAACCGCGGCTGATCGGGTCCGGACCGCGCTGATCGGGTCTCACCGCTCCGCGCGGCCGATTCGCACCGGCCCGCCACCTCCCCGCGCCAGGTCGGCTCGAACGGGCCGGGCGGCACCATTGGTGCGCGGCGTGGCGGTCGATGCCCCGCGGCGTCCAGAACCGCCCGTACCGCGACGGGATCCCATCGCCCGGACGTGACCCTCGGCCCGCAGCAGCCGGACCCGCTCCGAGGCCGTCAGGGCCGCGCGATGGGGCCGGTCCTTCGCGAGCGCTGATAGACCTCCGCGACCGCGGCACCCACCGGTCCGCCACGATGCCTCCGCATCGGCGATCTGCGCGATTCGTATGACGGGTTCGATCCTGTCGACAGGGTCAGCCCGTCCGGTACGCCTCGATCGGCCCAGCAGGGTCACCCTGACGCCGCCGTGCCCGATTCCGCCGGGAGCCGCCCCGAACGCCGAAAGGCGCGCCCTGCAGGGCGCGCCTTTCGGATCGGATTCGGTTGCGGGTCAGTCCCGTTCGGGGCCGAGCGAGATGCCGCGCGAGGCCAGCCAGGGCAGCGGGTCGATCTTGTCGACGCCGTTCAGCCAGACCTCGAAGTGGCAGTGCGGGCCGGTCGAGAAGCCGCGGTTACCGACGGTCGCGATCTGGTCGCCCGCCAGCACGCGCTGGCCCTGCGAGACGGTCGCGGTGTCGATGTGCCCGTAGATGGTGACGGTGCCGTCGTCGTGGAGCAAACGGACCCACATGCCGAAACCGGAGGCGGGACCGGCCTCGAGCACGGTGGCGTCGGCCACCGCGTAGATCGGGGTGCCGATCGGTGCGGCGATGTCCACACCCTGGTGGGCGACACCCCAGCGGATACCGAAGCCGGAGGTGAAGGTGCCGTTGGCGAACTTCGTCCACAGCGGCCGGTTCTTCGACGCCTCCTGGTTGGCCATGTCGGCGGCGAACTGCTTGCCCTTGGCCAGAATGTCGTTGAACTGGTCCAGGCTCGCGGGCGCGTTCGGGCTCACCACCTGGGGCGATCCGGGAGCGCCGTCGCCGACCACCGAGGTCGCCGCGACCTCCTTGACCTGATTGGCGGCCTGGTAGTCGACATTGCTGTTGTCGTGGCCCGTGGACTCGATGGTGGCCTGGCCCGCGGCCACGACCGCACCGGCCGCGACCGCGACGACCGCGGCACGGCCCTTGAGCGCGGTGGGCGGGGCGGGTAGGCGGTGGGTGCCGCCGGAGCGGCGCTTGCCGCCGGAGCGGGTCGGGCGCGGCTCGTCGTCGTGCTCGACATCGGCTTCGCGCGCACTGCGATTCAGGCGGGCGCCGTCGCCGGAGAACTGGAGCTTCTCGCCGGACGCGGTCTTGAATGTGTAGACCGGTCGGTACTCGTCGGAGGGGGTCGGGTCCGCGGTCGGATCCCAGTTGGTCCGCGACTGCGGGGCCCAATCACTCGGATTCGGTGCGGCCCAGCCGTTCACGGTGGTCTGGGCGTTGTAGTCCCAGTTCGGTTCCGGCTGCCAGTCGGCGGATTCGTCCCACTGCGGGGACTCACCCCACTGCTGACCGCCGTTCCAGTCCGCATCGGAGTTCCACTCGGCACCGGAATCCCAGTGTGCGTCGCCGTTCCAGGCCTGGGTGGCGTCCCAGTCGCCGTGGGCGACCCCGCTGTGCGTAGTGGCGGGATCATCGAAGGTGATCGCGCCGCCGTGATTCTCTGCGTCCTCGCGATAGCGATGTCCGCGGCGGGCGCGGGGCTGCGAGGGGAAGGGGCCGTCGCTCATTTGCGCCGGTCCGGAGAGTGCTGCGGGGCCGACAAGTCGCCTGCGGAGCGGCTCATTTCCGAGGGAGCGCTGTGCTGCGTCAAGCCTGCCGTCCTCCTGTCCGTGACCGGGTTGTGACATCGACTGCAACGACGGTAACGAAACGATTGCGGCTCAGCAAGCGATGGACTTGGTTCGACACACTGGTGTGATATTGATCACGTTCCGAGCGGGAATGCGCTCACTGTGCTTCGGGTAACCGGGTGAGGTTTGCCAACGACGCGACGTAGTAGCCAGTATCGCTGTCCGGGATTCGCGTGTCCCACCTGGCGCGGGGTCAACAAGCTACCGATGAGTAGCATTGACGAGGGCTTTTGCGATCGCGGAGACAGTACCGTGACCTGCGCCACTTAGGCTGTATGCGGCTGATTTCCGCTCCATGTGACTGATTAGAGTCCGAGCCGACCCGCCTCCGACGACGGGCCGCCAACCAAGACGTTGTCACAACAACGCAGACGAGACGGTGAGTACATGGATCTCTTCGAATATCAGGCGAAGGAACTCTTCGTGAAGCACGGAGTGCCTTCGTCGGAGGGTCGCGTCACGGACTCGGCCGAGGACGCCCGTGCGATCGCGGAAGAAATCGGCAAGCCGGTGATGATCAAGTCGCAGGTCAAAGTCGGTGGCCGCGGTAAGGCCGGTGGCGTGAAGTACGCCGCCACCCCCGACGACGCCTTCACCCACGCGCAGAACATCCTGGGCCTGGACATCAAGGGCCACATCACCAAGAAGATCCTGGTTGCCGAGGCCAAGGACATCGCCTCGGAGTACTACATCTCCTTCCTGCTCGATCGCTCCAACCGCACCTACCTGGCCATGTGCTCGGTCGAGGGCGGCATGGAGATCGAGGAGGTGGCCGCCACCAAGCCGGATCGCCTGGCCAAGGTGCCGGTCGACGCTGTCAAGGGCGTGGACCTGGCCTTCGCCCGTTCCATCGCCGAGCAGGGCCACCTGCCCGCCGACATCCTCGACGCCGCCGCGGTGACCATCCAGAAGCTGTGGGAGGTGTTCATCAAGGAGGACGCGACCCTGGTCGAGGTCAACCCGCTGGTGCGTACCCCCAACGACGAGATCCTCGCCCTCGACGGCAAGGTGACCCTGGACGAGAACGCCGAGTTCCGTCACGCCGACCACGCCGAGTTCGCGGACATCGACGCCACCGACCCGCTCGAGCTCAAGGCCAAGCAGAACGACCTCAACTACGTGAAGCTGGACGGCGAGGTCGGCATCATCGGCAACGGCGCCGGCCTGGTCATGTCGACCCTGGACGTCGTCGCCTACGCCGGTGAGAACCACAACGGTGTCAAGCCCGCCAACTTCCTCGACATCGGCGGCGGCGCGTCCGCCGAGGTCATGGCCGCCGGCCTGGACGTCATCCTCAACGACGCGCAGGTCAAGTCCGTGTTCGTGAACGTCTTCGGCGGCATCACCGCCTGTGACGCGGTCGCGAACGGCATCGTGAAGGCTCTGGAGATCCTGGGCGACGAGGCCAACAAGCCGCTGGTCGTCCGCCTGGACGGCAACAAGGTCGAGGAGGGTCGCAAGATCCTCGTCGACGCCAACCACCCCCTGGTGACCCTCGCTCAGACCATGGACGAAGGCGCCGACAAGGCCGCCGAGCTGGCTGCGGCCAAGTAAGGACACGAACCAACATGTCTATCTTCCTGAACAAGGACAACAAGGTCATCGTCCAGGGCATCACCGGCGGCGAGGGCACCAAGCACACCGCCCTGATGCTGAAGGCGGGCACCAACGTGGTCGGCGGTGTCAACGCGCGCAAGGCGGGCACCACCGTCAAGCACGTCGACGCCCAGGGCAACGAGGTCGAGCTGCCGGTCTTCGCGACCGTCGCCGAGGCCATGGAGAAGACCGGCGCGGACACCTCCATCGCGTTCGTTCCCCCGGCCTTCTCGAAGGACGCCATCATCGAGGCCATCGACGCGGAGATCCCGCTGCTCGTGGTCATCACCGAGGGCATCCCGGTGCAGGACACCGCCTACGCGTGGGCCTACAACGTGGACAAGGGCAACAAGACCCGCATCATCGGCCCGAACTGCCCCGGCATCATCACCCCGGGTGAGTCGCTGGTCGGCATCACCCCGGCCAACATCACCGGCAAGGGCCCGATCGGCCTGGTCTCCAAGTCCGGCACCCTGACCTACCAGATGATGTACGAGCTGCGGGACTTCGGTTTCTCCACCGCCATCGGCATCGGCGGCGACCCGGTCATCGGCACCACCCACATCGACGCCATCGAGGCGTTCGAGAAGGACCCCGAGACCAAGCTCATCGTCATGATCGGCGAGATCGGCGGCGACGCCGAGGAGCGGGCCGCGGCCTACATCCAGGCCAACGTCACCAAGCCGGTCGTCGGCTACGTCGCGGGCTTCACCGCGCCGGAGGGCAAGACCATGGGCCACGCCGGCGCCATCGTCTCCGGCTCCGCCGGTACCGCCCAGGCCAAGAAGGACGCTCTCGAGGCTGCGGGCGTGAAGGTCGGCAAGACCCCGTCCGAGACCGCCGCCCTGGCGCGCGAGATCCTCGAGAAGGCTTCCATCAGCGCCTGATGAATTCTCGTGCCCCGCTTCCCGGCGGAAGCGGGGCGCAGGCCGGGAGGCGATGGGTTCGTCCCGCCTGGCTCAACAGCTGAATACGAAGGCCGCCTGTCGAATTCGACAGGTGGCCTTCGTGATTCGCGGGACTCTGACGAACCTGCCGGGGCGGGGTTTCCCGATGCGGCGGGTCGGGTAGGGCGATCGTGTGCTGCGCCGATTCGGGTATTGCGGTCAGGGCACGGCTGGTGGTAGATGGCCCGCGGCCGTCGAGTGCAGTAGCGTCGGTGGAGGTTCGTGAACGACTCGATAGGAGACGACGACATGTCATACCCGACCGGGGGCTCGGGATACAACGCGCCCCAGCCGACGCCCTCCTCCGCACCCGGCTACGGCTCGCAGCCCATGGGCGCTCCTGCTGCCGGGTCGGGCACGTCGCCCGTTGCGGGCAAGGGCCTGCCGTTCTTCCTCGCCGTGGGCGTGGCCGCCCTCGGCGTCATCAACTTCCTGCTCGGCTTCGCGCCCTATGTCGGCACCAAGGCCGTCGAGATCGGCAACACCCGGGTCGGCGGTGACACCAGCTTCAGCCTGTTCGAGAGCACCGGCTCCGCGGCGCTGGTGACGATCCTGCTGATCGCGGGTCTGCTGGCCGGCCTGTCACTGCTGCCCAAGCAGAACGGCAACACCGGCATCGTGGCGGCCGCCTCGTTCGGCGCGTTCCTGGGCATCCTGTTCGGCTCCTTCGACCTCGGCGACAGCGTGACGCTGAAGTGGGGTGGCTGGGTGATCCTGTTCCTGTCGTTCGTGCAGGCCGTGGTGGCCGTGCTGGCGCTGCTGTTCGAGCTCGGCATCGTGAAGGCGCCGGAGCCGAAACCGGCCGCGCCGCAGGGTGGTTACGGTCAGCAGCCGCAGCCGTTCAGCTCCACCGGGCCGCAGTACCAGCAGCAGGCGTTCGGCCAGCAGGTCGGCTACGGTCAGCAGCCGCAGCAGCCGCAGCAGCCGTCGTTCGGTCAGCCGGCCGGGTACGGTCAGCAGCCGCAGCAGCCGGCCTACGGTCAGCCGGCCGGTTACGGTCAGCAGCCCGCGGGCTACGGCACCGGATCCCAGCCGACCTACGGTCAGCAGCAGCCGTCCTACGGTCAGCAGCCCGCCCAGCCCGGTTACGGACAGCAGTCGCCGTACGGCGCGCCGCAGCAGCCGGCCGGGAGCGCGGACGCGACCCAGTATTTCGGCGCTCAGGCGCAGCGCCCGGCGCAGCCGTTCGGCGGCGAGCAGGCAGCGGATCCGGCGGCGGACGCCACCCGGGCCTTCCGGCCGGGCCAGGACGACAAGTAGTTTCGCCTCCAGTCAGGAGCGGCCTCCGGTATGCCACCGGGGGCCGTTCTCTTTTGCCAGCGCGCCGGTCGTCCCGGCGCGCCTGACCCTACGGTTTCCGAGATGCTGCCACGCTGGATGTCCATGAGTGCCCCGAGAACTGCCCTGGCTCGCCTGAGCGACCCCGCTCTCCGGGAGCCGCCGCGGCCGCCGGTCCGGCGGCGCGGCGGGGGTTTCGGATCGCTGACGCCGGAACGTGCCCGGGTGCTGATGCTGGTCGCCGCGCGCGCGTCGGCCATTACGCTGCTGGTGATCTTCGTGCTGGTGTACGGCACCCTGTTCGCGGCGGGCAGCGAGATGAGCGGTTCGTCGGGCGCCATTGCCGCGAGCTGGCTTGCGGTGCACCAGGTTCCGCTGGTGATCGGCAAGACCGGGATCGGGCTGTGGCCGCTGCTGCCCACCCTGCTGATGCTGTGGCTGGTGGCGCGGGACAGCGCGCAGGCCGCCGGGCCCGAGTGCGAGACCGCCGATCTGGGCTGGGTGGTGGGCGCCGCGGTGGGCGGTCCGCTGCTGATCACCGCGGTGTGCCTCGCGGTGGCCGAGGACGCGGCGGCGGTGGTGTCGCTGCAGCCGCCGGACACCCTGGCCGCCTTCGCCTGGGTACTCGGGCTGAATCTACTGGCGGCGCTCGTGGGCATCGGTTCGCAGCGCTGGCGTGACTTCGCCGATCTGCTGCCGATTCCCTTGCCGGACTGGGTGGTTCCCGGTTTCCGGGCGGGGCTGCGGGCGGTGGGCCGCCTGCTGCTGGCGGCGACCGCGGTGACGGTGGTGTCGTTCCTGCTGCACTGGTCCCGCCTCGGCGACACCTACCATGCGGCCGGAAACGTGGTCGGCGCACTGGGTTTGACGCTGCTGTCGTTGGCCTACCTGCCGAATGTCGCGGTCGACGCGGTGAGCGTGCTGGCCGGCGGCCAGGTGCAGATCGGCCCGGGATCGTTGAGCCTGTTCGCCATTCAGGGCGCGCCGGTGCCCGCGGTGCCGGTGGCGGCCGCGGTGCCGTCGGGTCCGGTGGCGGTGTGGTGGCTGGTGCTGCTACTGGCGCCCGCGGCGATCGGGGTGCTGTCGGGCCTGGATTGTGGTCGCACCTCGCATGATCGGGTGACCGGGCCCTGGGCGACGCTGACCGCCGCCGGGGTGGCGGCCGTCGTGGTGGCGCTGCTGGGCGTGGTGGCCGGGGGCGAGCTGGGCACCTTCGGCCGGATCGCGCCGAATGCGGTGGGCGCGGCGCTGGTGTTCGTCTGGCTGGCCATCACCGGATACGTGGGCATGCTGGGCGCCCGGTGGTTCGGTGGCCCGGCCGTGGTGGCCCCCGCGGCCGTCGACGACGCCTATGACGACGAGTACGAATACGAGGACGACTACTACGACGACGAGCCCGGCGGCTACGCGGACGACGAGTACGACGACTACGACGATGACGAGTACGACGACTACGACGAGGATTTCGACGACGAGGCGGCCGGCGACACCGAACCCCGCGCCGGCCACGACGACGAGAGCGGCTGGTACGACGACGAGGATCTCGAGGGCGCCCTCGACGCCGAACTGGTCGACGACAAGGACGAGTACGCCGCCGATACCGCTGTGAAATCCACCGACACCCCCGACATCGTCGACGCCGAAGTGGTAGAGGGAGACCTGCCGCACAAGTAGCAATTGGACGGTCGTTACGCTTGAGGCGGCGGGTTCGCTTCCGCCGACCCCATCCCGCTCCGATCGACAGGGAGTAGTGCGCTGACGTCCACGCCCGCCCCGCAGCTGCCGCCGACCGCGCCCGCGAGCGTCGTGGTGCTGGCTTCCGGCACCGGATCCCTGTTGCGATCGCTGCTGGAAGCGACGCAGCAGCCGGGTTATCCGGCCACGGTGGTCGCCGTCGGGGTGGATCGCGATTGCGCCGCCACCGAGCACGCGGAAGCCTTCAACGTTTCGTCGTTCAAGGTCGCGCTACGCGATTTCGCCGACCGCGCCGCATGGGATGTCGCGCTCACCGAGGTGGTCGCCGCCTTCGAACCCGATCTGGTGGTGTCCGCGGGCTTCATGAAGATTCTCGGCCCCGCTTTCATGGAGCGTTTCGGAGGTCGCATCATCAATACCCATCCCGCGCTGCTGCCCGCCTTCCCCGGTGCGCACGGGGTGCGGGACGCGCTCGCCTACGGCGTGCGGGTGACCGGTTCCACCGTGCATCTGGTCGACACGGGTGTCGACACCGGGCCGATCCTGGCGCAGGAGGCGGTCACGGTGCTGCCCGATGACGACGAGGACACCTTGCACGAACGCATCAAGGTTGTGGAGCGCCGGCTGCTGGCGGAGGTCGTCGCCGCTGTCGCTACCCGAGGCATTGTCTCCGATGGACGAAAGGCAGTTATCCCAGATGAGCGAGTTCTCCGGTGAGTGAACGCAAGCCGATCAAGCGGGCCCTCGTAAGCGTCTACGACAAGACCGGTCTGATCGAACTGGCCACCGGTCTGCACCAGGCCGGTGTGGAGCTGGTGTCGACCGGCTCGACTGCCGGCAAGATCGCCGACGCCGGTATTCCGGTCACCAAGGTCGAAGACCTGACCGGTTTCCCAGAGACCCTGGACGGCCGGGTCAAGACGCTGCACCCGCGGGTGCACGCCGGCATCCTGGCCGACACCCGCAAGGAGGAGCACGTCGACCAGCTCGTCGAGCTGGGTGTCGAGGCCTTCCAGCTCGTCGTGGTGAACCTCTACCCATTCACCCAGACGGTCGCCTCCGGCGCGAGCGTCGACGAGTGCGTCGAGCAGATCGACATCGGCGGGCCGTCCATGGTTCGCGCCGCCGCCAAGAACCACCCGTCGGTCGCGGTCGTGGTGAACACCGGTGATTACGCCGGCGTGATCGCCGCCGTGCAGCAGGGCGGTTTCACCCTCGCCGAGCGGACCGCGTTGGCCGCCAAGGCTTTCCAGCACACCGCCACCTACGATGTGGCCGTCGCCAGCTGGATGACCGGTGTCGCGGTCCCGGCCGTCGCGCCGGAATCCGAAGGCGAGCAGCAGTTCCCGGAGTGGATCGGCGGCACCTGGCAGCGCGCGGATGTGCTGCGCTACGGCGAGAACCCGCATCAGGCGGCCGCGCTGTACACCAACCAGGGTGGCCCGGTCGGGCTGGCGCAGGCGCAGCAGTTGCACGGCAAGGAGATGTCGTACAACAACTACACCGATGCGGACGCCGCCTGGCGCGCCGCCTACGACTTCGACGAGCCGGCCGTGGCGGTCATCAAGCACGCCAACCCGTGCGGCATCGCGGTCGGTGCGGACATCGCCGAGGCGCACCGCAAGGCGCACGCCACCGACCCGGTCTCCGCGTACGGCGGCGTGATCGCGGCCAACCGCGAGGTGTCCGTGGAGATGGCCGAGCAGGTCGCCGACATCTTCACCGAGGTCATCGTGGCCCCGTCCTACGCCAATGGCGCGGTCGAGGTGCTGCAGCGCAAGAAGAACGTGCGCGTGCTGGTGGCCGAGCCGGCCCGGCGCAAGGGCGCGGAGCTGCGTCCGGTCAGCGGCGGTGTGCTGCTGCAGGAGCGCGACATCCTCGACGCCGCGGGCGACAGCACCGCCAACTGGACGTTGGCCGCGGGTGAGGCCGCCGACGAGGCCACCCTGCGCGATCTCGAATTCGCCTGGCGCGCTTGCCGTGCCGTGAAGTCCAACGCCATCCTGCTGGCCGATGACGGCGCGGCCGTCGGCGTCGGCATGGGTCAGGTCAACCGGGTCGATTCCTGCAAGCTGGCGGTGGAGCGGGCCGGTGACCGCGCCAAGGGTTCGGTGGCGGCCTCGGACGCGTTCTTCCCGTTCTCGGACGGCCCGCAGATCCTGGTGGCCGCCGGCGTGCGCGCCATCGTGCACCCGGGCGGTTCGATCCGTGACAAGGACACCATCGAGCTGTGCCGTGAGGCCGGAGTGACCTTGTATCTGACCGGTTCCCGGCACTTCGCGCACTGAGTGTGAGCCGCTGCTGACGCGAGTCATGTAGCGGGACAACAACATCGGGACAGGGGCCCGGATCGTACATCGATCCGGGCCCCTGCTGCGTGCGTGGACCGGCTCCGCCGCAGTGCCGGTAACCTAGTTGGCGCTGAGGACTTTTCGATCACCCAGCGGAGACTTCAGCTGGATTTCGAGGGTGCCGAAGACGGCGATCATGGTGCACATCTTGCCGACCGCGTCGGGCAGGGTGCCGGACTTCAGGTCGACGGTGACGGTCGAGGAGGTTTCGGTGACGGTGGCGTTCACGCCGTAGCACTCGGGGGAGCCGGTCTGGAAGTTGACCGCGATCCGGTCGGGTGCGACGCGGGTCCAGCTGTCGAACGAAATGCCGTGTGGGCTGACGATACTCGGATCCGCCGTGAAAGCGCGTCCGATCTGTCCGCTGGGTGCCTCGGTGGGCGTGGTCTTGGTGCTGGTCGCGGCGGCGCTGGTCTTCGATTGGTCGCCAGTGCTTTCCGTGCTTCCGCACGCCGCGATGGTGAGTCCGATCAGAGTGACTGCGGCGGTAGCGATCAGGCGGCGTCCCCGTGTCCCGTACATGGCTGACACCCTAGTGTCCGCGACCGCACGGCCGGTTCCCCGCACCGGATTCGACCCCCTGGCGAATTTCTGGCGAAGACATGCCGAAATCTTCGCAGAACCGGCGTGTAACCGTGCGATGACCGGCGCGGGATCGGTAGTGTCATGACAGATGTGCGAATGCAGTTCCGCGCCATCGGCTTATCTCTTGATCACCCCTCCCGAAAGGACGCACCGTGGGCGACTCGTTGAAGGTCGGCGAAGAACTCGGTCGTGGACAGGCGCTGCAGGGCGGTGCCTACACCCTGACTCTGCAAGATGATGGCAACCTGGTGCTGTCCGAACCGAACGGCAATGTCGTGTGGGCCACCGGCACCAACGGCCAGGGCGTCGTCCGGGCCACCCTGCAAGACGACGGCAACTTCGTTCTCTACAAGGAGGCCGGTGCCGCCTGGTCCACCGAGACCAATGGCAAGAGCGTGGACCGCCTGGTCGTCCAGGCCGACCGCAATGTGGTGCTGTACGGCTCCGACGGCGCCGTATGGTCGTCGGGCACCAACACCGACAACCCGCTCCCCGCGCCGGAGCCGGTCCAGGTCCAGGCCGCCGCGGTCGTCGAGGACGTGCCGCCGCCGCCCGCCGCTCAGACCTACACCGTCGAGCCGGGTGACACCCTGTGGGCCATCGCCGAGCGCTTCTACGGCGACGGCAACCGCTACCAGGAGATCGCCGACGCCAGCGGCATCGACAACCCCGACCTCATCCAGCCCGGCCAGGTGCTGACCATCCCGTAATCGCGGCTCCGTCACGTATACGTGAAAATGAGGCCCCCGAGTGCAAATGCACTCGGGGGCCTTGTTTTTCGTAGTTGGGGTTTCAGGGGCGAGGCCCCTGAGAGTCCGAGAGTTGTTTCAACTCTTGGGTTTTCGTCCGGCGATGTCGCGAGCTATCGGCTCGTGAAGGGCAGCAGGGCCATCTCGCGGGCGTTCTTCACCGCGACTGCGACCTGGCGCTGCTGCTGCGGGGTCAGCCCCGTCACGCGACGGCTGCGGATCTTGCCGCGGTCGGAGATGAACGTGCGGAGCAGGTTCACATCCTTGTAGTCGACGGTCTCGACGCCGGCGGCGATCAGGGGATTCTTCTTCGGGCGACGGGCCTGCTCGGCACGGATCTTCTTCGACGGTGCTCGCTTCACTGCCATGTCAGCGGTTCCTCACTCACGAATCGTGGTTGCTTACCAGCTCGATTTGTGCACACCGGGCAGCTCTCCTCGATGGGCCATCGCGCGAACGCGCACACGCGAGAGACCGAACTTGCGGAGATGACCACGCGGGCGTCCGTCCGCGGCGTCCCGATTGCGCAATCGTACCGGACTGGCATCCCGCGGCAGTTTCTGCAGGGCGGCCTGCGCGGCCGCCCGTTCGGTGTCGCTGCTCGCCGGTTTGCGGATGATCTCCTTCAATTCCGCGCGCCGCTGCGCCCACCGCGCCACGACGAGTTTGCGCGCTTCGTTCTTGGCGATCTTGGATTTCTTGGCCATATCACCGGTCCTCGCGGAAGTCGACGTGCCTGCGGGCGACCGGGTCGTACTTCTTCAGGATCATCCGGTCGGGATCGTTGCGCCGGTTCTTGCGGGTGACGTAGGTGTAGCCGGTCCCGGCCGTGGACTTCAGCTTGACTACGGGCCGGATGTCGGTCGATTTCGATGCCATCGTTCTCCCTTTCAGATCTTTTCGCCGCGGGCGCGCAACCGGGCTACCACTGCCTCGATGCCGTCGCGGTCGATGGTCTTGATGCCCTTGGCGGAGACGGTCAGCGTGATGCGCCGGTCTTCGCTGGGCAGGTAGTAGGTCTTGCGCTGGATATTGGGGTCCCAGCGCCGGTTGGTCCGCTTGTGCGAGTGCGATACGGACTTGCCGAAGCCCGGCTTGCGGCCGGTGACCTGGCAGATGGCCGACATGGGCACTCCCTTCCGGTGGTAGACGTTCATGACAATCGTTTTCGACAACGAAGTTATTCCAAGGTACATTGACTCTCCGGTAATTGAAAATCATTGTCGAAAGGGGGACCGGTGCCGTCCCAACGCAAGCCTGTGCTCGTCCTCGCGGGACTCCCCGGACGCGCCGCCGAGGGTGTCGAGCAGGCCGCCCGCCTGCTGGGCGGGAAGCCCGGAACGGTCGTGGTCCGGCACGACCTGAGCGAGCTGCGCCAGGGTGTGGTGCGGCGCATCGTCCGCATCGACGGTCGGGAGACCACGACCGTGCTGGAACTCGCGCACGGCTGCGTCTCGTGCACCTTGCGCGCCGACCTGCTGCCCTACCTGTGTCTGCTGGCCGAGCGGGATTCGGTGCGGCGCATCGTGCTCGCGCTGGACCCGGCCTTCGAGGCGGAGGCGGTGTGCCAGGCCATCACCGACGTGGCGGTGACCGGCGTGGTCGGGCGCGTCGACGGCCCGGCCGGGCGCAGCGTTCGCATCGACACCGTCCTGACCTGTGTCGACGTCCGCGACTGGCTGGCCGACGCCACCGGCGACGAGTCGCTGTCCGAACGCGGCCACGCTACCGCCGAAGACGAGCGCACGGTGGCGCAACTGGCCGTCGGTCAGGTCGAATTCGCCGATGCCCTGATGGTTTTCGACGGCGAGGCCGATCTGGTGGACCGCGAGCGCACCGCAGCCGTGCTGGCCCGGCTGTCCCCGCGCGCTCCGGTCGCCCGGGTGGCCGGGCCGGCCGGGCTGGGGGTGGACGACCTGACCTGGCTGCTGCGTCGGGTGCCCGCCGGCGCGCGGCGCGGCGCGCCCTTCGACCCGCACGCGCCGCTGCTGGCCGGCGGTCCGCCGCTGGAGCCGGATTGCGGTGTGGCACTGGTGGAATTCGCCGCCGACCGCCCCTTTCAGCCCGATCGACTGCACTCGGCGATCGATGTCCTGCTCGAGGGTGTGGTGAGCGCTCGCGGCCGGGTGTGGCTGGCCACCCAGCCCGACGAGGTGGTCTGGCTGGAGTCCGCGGGTGGCGGGCTGCGGGTCGGCGGCGCGGGAAAATGGCTGGCCGCCATGACATCCCGGGAACTGGACGAGGTGGATCCGGAGCGACGCGCGCTCGCGTCTCTGCGCTGGCACGAGCACTTCGGTGACCGCCACACCTCGCTGGTGATCCTGGTCGCCGACGCCGATGCCGAGGAGATCCGCCACGCCCTGCACTGGGCGCTGGTGGACGAGGACGAACTGCGACAGGTGCGATTCGCGCCCGAACGCGTCGCGCTGTGGCCGGACCCGTTCGCCGACCAGCATGAAGAGCCTTGTGACACAGCTCGATCCGCGCCCGTCGCCGGGGACAGCGCCACTCGCAACAACGAAAGGTGAAGTGATGAAACAGGGAATTCACCCCGACTACCATCCTGTGGTCTTCCAGGACGTGAGCACCGGAAAATGCTTCCTGACCCGTTCCACGGCGGTGTCCACTCGCACAATCGAGTGGGAGGACGGCAATACCTACCCGCTGCTGGTGGTCGATGTGACCTCGGATTCACATCCGTTCTGGACCGGGAATCAGCGTGTGCTCGACACCGCGGGCCGCGTGGAGAAGTTCGAGCGCCGCTACGGCAAACGCGTTCGCGGCAATCGCAATTCGACTACGGATGAGGAGAACTGACCATGGCCGTTCCGAAGCGCAGAATGTCGCGGGCCAATACCCGTAGCCGGCGGTCGCAGTGGAAGGCGACCCCGCCGGATCTGATTCCGGTCAAGGTCGGGGGAACGGTGTACCAGGTGCCGCGCCGACTCGCGCGGGCGGTGGAGCGTGGCCTGATCGATCCGGCGAAGCTCTGATCGATCGGGCTGCCCGGCCTCGGCCTTCGAGAGCTTTGCCGAGTACCACGCTGCCGGCCACGGGAGTCTCCTTCGTCGGGAACCGCGACAAGAAGATCGGACAAGCCCGACAATAGCCCCGAAGTTGCTGTCCCACCGGAGGTCTGCTCGAGCGTTGCCCGGCCGGGGCTCGGTCGTCCGAATATTGCACAGGTGCGGAAAAGTTTCCCCGAAGTTGTGAACTCGTGGCCTGGTGACGGTATTCTCATGCCTTGAGGGCGGGTTCTTCTGATTACAGAAGAACCCGCTCATCGCCACTTCAGGGCCGGTTAGGGCTCGCTTCAACGGCAGTTCACGCACTGTTCCGCAGTAACGTGCGGTCCGGCCGGTCGCCGGCCGTGTGCTGAAATAAATCCGACAAATCAGCCAAATCAACTGTCGGATACCGCTTTCGGCTGCTGCTCCGCCGGAGCTTGTCCCGCGTCGGCGGGATGACCGTTCGGGCCGGTGCCCCAGCCGGGCAGCGGCACTCCGGGCAGCAACTGCTCGAGCTTTGCCAGCTGATCGGCGATCGCCGTGGCCGGACCCTCCACCAGCGAGAAGGGGAACGGCCAGCGATGCCGGCCCGACAACCGCGCCACCTCGTCCTTGAGTTCGGCCGTCGTCGTCTCCAGATCGCTGATCTCGGTACGCAGTTCGTCGATCTGGGCGAGTGCCGCCGCCAGCCCGTCCACCACCGTCCGGTCGCGGCCCTGGGCGTCGGTGCCCAGCTGCGGCCAGCCGTGCAGGCCCGGACCGCGCAGCTGAGTCTGGATGTCGCGCAACACCTCGTCCTGCTCGGGAGTCAAGTCGGGTTCCTCCGTTTCCACATCCCACTGGCCGAAGTCGGCTCTGTCGGTTTGGTTCACATCGCATTGCACGCCGTCGACCGTGACCTGCTCGCCGGTCTGATAGAGGGCGATCCGCGGATCGACATTCCCGCCGGACCAGGCCACCGTCTGCCACGCCCAGGTCGCGGTCCCGCTGTCCAGCGCCCGGCTCACCGGCCAATATCCGCCGTAGATCCCGACATTCGCGCGGCCGATGACGCTGGCCGCACCGTCCAGGTAGGCGTCGATGGGCACCTGCTGCTGCGGGGTGGCGTCGAAATCGGCGGAGAAGTAGATGGGCCGGTCCGCCCGGCCCCCGCAGCGCAGCACCTGGGCCAGCGCGGCGCGCCCATCGGTGACGCCCGCGCCGTAGCCGTCGAGCATGCGGGCGGCGGTGGTCTCCCAGTTGGAGACGATGGAAATGCCCTGTGCGCGCAGGCCGTCCGCCTCGGCGGGAGTGAGGAGCTTGCCCGGCAGGGTGGGCCCGCCATCGGACAGGTAGCGGATCACGAAGTCGTATCCGGTTGCCCTGATGGCACTCGGCGCGGGACGACCTGCGGCGTAGTCCAGCCCGAAACGCATGGTTCCCACTGTAATTCGGCGGACACGCCGACTGTGCTGGATTGCGGTGGTTGACTGGTCGGCTATGAGCGAACGCGACAACTGATTTCGCACGGTCGGGGTAACTCGCCGGGGACGTCCAGAATCGGGTTGGCTCTCAACTTCACTCCGCATGCATGCCTGTCAACGGCTCTCAGCCGGGCGCTGAAGTCGCGGAGAGGCGGAAAGGTGATGACCGATGCCGATACGCAATGAGGCCTGGCCCCCGGGAACACCGTGCTGGGTCGACTGTCAGGTCGACGATCCGGCCAAGGCCGGTGAGTTCTACGCCGCGCTCTTCGGCTGGGACATGCAAGGCGCCGGCGAGGACGCCGGGGGATACCTCATGGCCCTGCGCGACGGACAGGCGGTGGCGGGCATCGGGCCCAAGCCGGAGGCCGGGGTGCCGTCGGTGTGGACCACATATCTCGCGGTCGCCGATGCCGACAAGGCCGCCGAGCAGGTGACCGCGGCGGGCGGCAGCCTTTTGGTACCGGCCTTCGACGTGATGGAGTTCGGCCGCATGTTCGTGGCCGCCGACGCCTCCGGCGCGCCCTTCGCGGTCTGGGAGGCCCGCGCGCACGATGGCGCGGCGGTGTACAACGAACACGGCGCCTACGTCTGGAACGACCTGCACACCGGCGATTTCGCGGCCGCCAAGGCCTTCTACGGCGAGGTCTTCGGCTTCACCTTCACCGAATTCGACGACGAGGCCATGCGCTACGCCACCTTCACCCCGCCCGGCGGGACCGAGTCGGTCGGCGGCATCAACGACGACAGCGTCAACGGCGTGGCCGCCGCCCAGCCCTACTGGCTGACCTGGTTCCAGTTCGAGGGCATCGACTCCGGCCTCACCCGGGCCGTGGAGCTGGGCGCGACCGTGCTCATGTCCGCCACCGACGGACCGTTCGGCCGGATGGCCATCATGGCCGCGCCGCAGGGCGAACTGTTCGGCCTGCTCGATCCCGCCACCGCCGAGACGCCCGCAGCCGCAGGCTGATCCGGACACGAGTCGAGCCGGGTCGATCAACATCTACCCGGCCCGGGACTCACTCGCGTCACGGCGTTCCGAGAATGAACGATCGCGCTGCGGAAGAACGCTCAGCGCACCGATTCCGGCCGTCGCAGACCCTGTCGCGCCGCTGCCTGCTGCGGCGAAGCGCCGTGCGCCGCCTGCGGATCCGCGGTTGTCATCGGGGCCCGCGCCACGCGCCGGTCCGGAGCGACCAGAATGGCCGTGATCGGAATCGCCAGCGACAGCGTGCCGATGATGAAGGTCGGCACGAAGAAGTTGAACAGCACGTTTCCGTGCGGAGTGGCCGCGGCCGGATCCACGTGCACCTCGAGCCCGGTCAGCCCGGCGTAGTGCATGCCGATCACCAGGATCGCGTACAGCACTGCGCCGGCCAGCACCATCGGCACCGAGCCGACCCACAGGCTGAACCACAGCATCAGCGCCGAGAGCACGAAGGCGATCACGTACACCGCCACCGAGGACACCAGGCTGCGGTCCACACTGCCCTGAATCCGGATGGCGCCCAGCAGCAACTGGTGGACGTCACCGAAGCCGAAGGCCATTACCGCCGCCGCCACCAGCAGCCGCCACCAGGCCAGCCGCCTGCCGTTGATGAGCAGCGCCGCGAACACGGTGGCCGCCGACAGCACCGAGAACAGGGTGATGGACACGTTGTCGTAGCGCAGCTGGCTGCCCCGCACATCGAAGCCGAGCATCGACACGAAGACCGGCATGGCGACGCCGACACCGCCGATGGATATCGCCGCCACGAACAGCCACACGATCCGGAACCGCTGGGTCACCGACTTGGTGGACTGGCGAATGCAGGCCAGACCGCATGCCGCGCCCGCGAACGACACGATCAACGCCAGCGCCAGCACCCAGTAGCCCATGGAGAAGTAGATCATCCCGACACCTCTGTCTTCGTCTGCTGCGACCCTGGACGTGCGAACCGCTAACCGTGCTGCGCGGTTTCGCGCTGCGCGGCCGTCAGCCGTTCGATCGCGTACTCGGTGACGGCGGCCAGTGCCCGGCGTACCTCGGCCGGGTCGCGCGCGTCGATGTCCACGATCGGCACACCCTCGCGCACGCTGAGCGCCTCACGGAGTTCTGTGACCGGGAAGCGCGGTGCGTCCGGGAAACGGTTGACCGCGATCAGGAACGGCAGCGACTTGGCCTCGAAGAAGTCCACGGCCGCGAAACTGTCCTCGATGCGACGGGTGTCGACGAGCACCACCGCGCCGATGGCGCCGCGGATCAGGTCGTCCCACATGAACCAGAACCGCCGCTGCCCGGGCGTGCCGAACAGGTACAGCACCAGGTTGCCGGGCAGGATGATGCGGCCGAAATCCATGGCCACCGTGGTGGTTTCCTTGCCCGGCGTGGCGGCGAGGTCGTCGACCCCGTCGGAGTAGCCGGTCACCATGGCCTCGGTGCGCAGCGGCACGATTTCCGAGACCGCGCCCACGAAGGTCGTCTTGCCCGCACCGAAACCGCCGGCTACGACGATCTTGGTCGAGGCCGTGCGCGACTCCTCACCCGGTCGCGCCGGGTACTGCAGCGCCAGGTTCGGGAACTGCCCGGTTGTGTATGCGGGGGCCCCGTGCGGGCCACCGGGGTAGCCTCCGCCGTCATAGGGCGCGGAGTCCATGCAGTGTCCTCTCCATTAGTGACCGGCGCTCGTCGAAGGTCGCCTGATCGCTCAAAGTCGAATGCACACGCAGGGTTCCGGCGACGACGAGATCGCCGATGACGACTCGCACCATACCCAGCGGCCGGCCCAGATGGGCCGCGATCTCGGCGACCGAGAGGCGCGCGGTACCGAGTCGCAGGATCTCGGTGCGCACGTCCCCGGCGGGCCAGTCGAAATGGGCGGTATAGGACAGGGTTTCGACGACCGCCTCGAGCGGTAGCTCCACCGCCGGCTCGGTGCGGCCGGAGGTCAGCGCGTAGGGACGAACACGTGTGGTCGGTGGCCGGTTACCGCCGCCAAGGGGATTGGTCATGCGCAGCTCATCTAGGCAGTGCGGGCGGTGGCCGAGACCACGGACCCGACCCGGTCGACCAGTAGGGCCATTTCGTAGCCGATGCGGCCGATGTCGTGCTGCTTGTTGGCCAGCACCGCCAGGTGCGAGCCATTGCCGACACTCATGACCAGCAGGTAGCCACGCTGCATCTCGACGATGGACTGCATCACCTTGCCGCCCTCGAAAAGCTGTGCGGCCCCGGCGGACAGGCTGGCCAGACCGGCGGTCACCGCGGCCAGCTGCTCACCCCGGTCGGCCGGCAGATGCGGGCTGGTGGCCTGCAGCAGACCGTCCGCGGAGACCAGGACGGCGTGCGAGACGCCCGGTACCTCCCGGGTGAAGCGGGTGACCAGCCAGTTCAGATTCTCATCGGTGGTGGTGCGCTGGGTGTCGGTCATGCATGCCCTCCGTCGTTGTACTGGGAGTCGACCCGCCCGGAGCGGACGCCGCTGAGGTGCCTGGACAGGCTGTCGCGGATCTCGTCCGGATTGCGGCCGCTGCCGTCGTCCTCCTGGGCGACGGCACCGGGCACCAGCTGGGCGCCGGGTCGCCGAATCGGCAGGCCGCCCTCGGTGCGACTGGTTGTGGTCGGGTTGGCCGCCTCTTCGGCCGCGGCCCAGCCGCTGTCCGAACTCGACGACCAGGCAGCGCCGTCCTGGTTCCCGTCGGCCGGTTCCACCAGCCACTCGGAGACCATGCGCTGATAGATCGGGGTCGGGGCCGCGCCGACCGGACGCAGGCCGGGCGGGGGAGCGACCGGGCGCGCAGCGGCGGGTGCGGCCTCGTCGCCGCGAACAATGGTGTCGGCGTTGCCGTTCGTGCCGCCGTTGGCGTCAGCGGGGATCGTGGGCCGATCGTTGTCGCCGAAGGCGCTGTACCCGTTGCCGAAGTAGCTGCCGGTGTCGGGGCCGTTCGGGTTCCAGCCCCGCGCCGGCTCCGTGATCTGCGGCTCGGGGGCCGGCGCGACGGGCTCGGGCATCCAGACGGGCTCGGGCACCCGGACGGGCTCGGGAGCCTGCTCCGGCTCGGGCGTGCGCGCCTCGCCCCAGTAGTGCATCGGCGCGGGACTCTGCTGCGGCGCAGCCGGTTCCGGCCGCAGGGCGGACACGCTGTAGGCGCGCGCGTCCTCGGGTTCGGTGAAGGCGTCGGTGAAGCCGTCGGAGAACCGGTCCTGCACCTGCGCCACCTGCGGCGGCTCGGTGAAGGTGGGGACGATCGGCTGCTCACCGGTGTCGGGGCCCGGCTTGCGCTGCGGCAGGCCGGAACTGGTGAAACGTCCGGTGGTGGTGGCCGCGGTGGGCTCGGGCAGGTTCGGCACCGGGGTCAGCCGCGGCGGGGCGAGCGCGGGCTGTGGGCCCGTGATCGGGCCCGAGGGGGCCGGAATCGGGCCGGAAGGCGCTGGAATCGGCCCGGACGGCACCGGAATCGGCCCGGAGGCCAGGGCCGCCGGGGGCACCGGCAGCGGGGAGGCAACGGGGTATTGCCCGGTGGGGTCACCGACGCGCTCTGGCGCGGGCGAGACCAGGCTGCCCGGCAGGTGCACGCTGCCGGTGATGCCAGGCTGCTGCACCATGGCGGAGGTGCGGCGCAGGCTGACGGTGATGTTGTGCCGCTTGGCCAGGCGGCCGACGACGAAAAGACCCATGCGGCGGGCGGTCTCGACATTGACCTCGCCACCGGAGGCCAGGCGGTCGTTGATGCCCTGCAGGTCCTCGGCGTTCATGCCGAGGCCGCGGTCGGTGATCTCGATCAGGTAGCCGCCGTCCACGGCGCGCGCCACCGATACCGCGACCGGGGTGGTGGGCGGGGAGTAGCGGAGCGCGTTGTCGATCAGCTCGGCCAGCAGGTGCTCGATGTCGACGGCGGGTTCACCAGCGACGATGCCGTCGGGCACGGTGCCGATCTCGACGCGCTGGTAGTCCTCCACCTGCGAGACCGAGGACCACAGCATGTCCGACAGCGGCACCGGCGCGAGATGGCCACGGCGCAGGGCGGTTCCGGCCAGCACCAGCAGGTTGTCGCCGTTGCGGCGCATGCGGGTGGCGAGGTGGTCGAGGCGGAACAGCGACTGCAGGCGCTCGGAGTCGTCCTCGTCGCGCTCGAGCTCCTCGATCAGCGACAGCTGCTGCTCCACGAGGGATTGGCTGCGACGCGAGAGGGTCTCGAACATATTGCCGATCTGCAGGCGCAGGCGCGCCTGTTCGGCGGCCAGGTGGAGGGCCTGGGAGTGGATGTCGTCGACGGCTCGGGCCAGCTGCCCGATCTCCTCGGTGGTGTGCACGTCGACCGGCGAGATCTCCGGGGTCGCGCCGCCGGCGCGCACCACCTCGAGTTCCTGCGGCAGGTCGATGTGGGCCACCTGCAAGGCGTCTCGCCGCAGGCGGCGGACCGGGACCACCAGCGAGCGGGCCACCACCAGCGCCAGCGCGAGACCGGCCAGCAGCATGCCGATCACGATGGAGGTGTCGCGCAGGACGTTGTTACGCGCCTCGGTGGTGAGCTGGGCCAGCTTCGAGTCCATCGAGTTGGCGACCGTGGACACTTCCTTCTCGTAGGTGTCGGCACTGCCGCGCAACGAGTCCTGCATGGCCGGCAGGCTGCCCGGATCGGGCACGTTCTGCATCAGGATGCCGACACGCGCACCGGCATTGTCCTTCAGCGTGTTCGCGTTCTGCGCCGTGTCCGGCGCCATGCCGCGATACACCTCGATCATGGTGATCTCGGCGCCGATGGCGGTGAGCAGCTTGGTCCGCAGCGCCGGATTGGAACCCGCCCCGGGTGCGGCCAGCATGATCCGCTCCTGGGTGAGCAGGCGGGCGGCGGTCTGGGCCGCACCGAACTGCAGGTAGGACTGCTGCACCCGGAGGTCGGCGAAGGTGGGAGCGCCCGCGAGCGCGTTCTGCGCCCGGGTCTGCACCTCGTCGACCTGATCGCCGATGGTCTGCGGGGAGCTGGTGCGCAGGCTGTTGCGCATGGTCTTGGCGACCGCGACGGAGGCGCCGAGCTCCTTGGTGACACCCGGATCGGCGTTGGAGGACTTGAGGACTGTTTCGAGTTCGGCCTCGGCCTGATCGAACTTGGCCGTGGCCGCGTCGAGGTCGGGATCGGTGTCCTGATTGCCGCCGGTGATCGCGGCGACCGCGAGTTCGTTGCTGCTGACGAGGAATTTGATGGTGGGGTGGAGCACGTCCATCTGCTCGGACGCCGCGCTCAGTTTCGAAATGGTCTGCAATTCGCTGTTGATGCGCAGTACCGCGAAGGTCGCGGCGAGGAGCACCGGGAGCACCAGCACGATCCCGACCTTGCGGGTAACGGGCCAGTTGGACAGGCTGAATTGCCAGGACCGGGGTGCTGCTTCCATCCCGCTTCCGTCGCCTCCGCTTCACGATTGACCCTCGGGTACGTATGCGGTTGTACGGCTTTGGGGTCGAACCCGCGCGGAACCAACTAAGGGTCTTCTTTTACGGCCTGCAACATACCGCGTGAGCTGACTAACGGCAATTCGTAGGACTTTGAGGTTTAGCATCCGAATGAGGGCTTCCCGCAAGGGGTTTCGCGCGAATTTGGGTGACACCACAACCATTTGGCGTCGGCCCTACGCGAAATGCGCAGGTCATCTGCCCAACTCGTCCGGCGTGTCGAAGGGGACCCTCTCAGTCACCTCTCAGTCGCTGTGGGCAGACTGGTTACCATGCGCATTCTGGTAGTCGACGACGACCGCGCGGTCCGGGAATCGCTGCGTCGCTCGCTGACCTTCAACGGGTACACCGTCGACCTCGCGGTCGACGGTCTGGACGCCTTGGAGAAGACCGCCAGTCAGCGACCCGACGCCCTCGTCCTGGACGTCATGATGCCCCGGCTCGACGGGCTCGAGGTGTGCCGCCGGCTCCGCAGCACCGGCGACGATCTGCCGATTCTGGTACTCACGGCACGGGATTCGGTCTCCGAACGCGTCGCCGGACTGGACGCCGGCGCCGACGACTACCTACCCAAGCCCTTCGCCCTGGAGGAACTGCTGGCCCGGCTGCGCGCGCTGCTGCGCCGCACCGCCGGCGATCCGGTCGACGCCTTCTCGGAGGCCATGGCCTTCGCCGATCTGTCACTGGATCCGGTCACCCGCGAGGTCACCCGCGGTGAACGCCAGATCAGCCTGACCCGCACCGAGTTCTCGCTGCTGGAAATGCTGATGGCCAACCCCCGTCGTGTGCTCACCCGCAGCCGCATTCTGGAGGAGGTGTGGGGCTACGACTTCCCCACCTCCGGCAATGCGCTCGAGGTGTACATCGGCTATCTGCGCCGCAAGACCGAGGCCGACGGTGAACCGCGTCTCATCCATACCGTGCGCGGCGTCGGCTACGTGCTGCGCGAGACCCCGCCGTAGGAGCCGTGCTCGTGGGAAGAACCGTTCCCCGGCGGCCGGTGGTCGCCGGACTCGGGTCGCGTCCGGAGTCGGCCGAGCTGCGGCCGCCCATGCCGCTGACCCGGTCGGTTTCGCTGCGCTGGCGGGTCACGCTGCTGGCCGCCTCCGTGGTGGCCGTCGCGGTCGCCTTCACCTCGATCGCCGCCTACGCCATGGTGGCGCGCTCGCTGTATGCGGACGTGGATTCGCAACTGCGGGCGCGGGCTTCGGTGATGATCGACAACAACCTCGACAGCCTCGGCTTCCAGTCGCTGGTGTTCGCCGGGCTGTACTCCAGCGATGTCGGCGTCGCCCTGGTCTTCCCGGACCAGTCGCAATATGTGCCCCCGCAGACCACGCTTCCGCCCATCGGCAATCAGGAGCGCGCGGTGGCCCGCGGCGAGATCAGCTTCTCGCTGCGCACCGTCGAGGATCAGCGAGTGCTGGCGCGGCGCACGCACTCCGGATCCACCCTGGTCGTCTCGCAGCGGCTGCAGCCCACCAAGGAGGTCCTGGACCGGCTGGCCTGGCTGCTGTTCGTGGTCGGCGGCTGCGGGGTCGTCGTGGCCGCGGCGGCCGGAACCACCGTGGGCCGCACCGGCTTGCGGCCCATCGCCCGGCTCACCGCGGCCACCGAGCGCATCGCCCGCACCGACGACCTGACCCCCATCCCGGTCACCGGCGACGACGAACTCGCCCGGCTCACCGAGAGTTTCAACACCATGCTGCGGGCCCTGGGCGAATCCCGGGAGCGGCAGCGCCGGTTGGTCGCCGACGCCGGTCATGAGCTGAAGACGCCACTGACCTCTTTGCGCACCAATATGGAACTGCTCATCGCCTCCTCCCGGCCGGGCGCGCCCCGCATCCCGGATGAGGACATGGCCGAACTGCGCTCCGACGTGATGGCCCAGATCGAGGAGTTGTCCACACTGGTCGGCGATCTGGTCGACCTGGCTCGCGAGGACGCGCCCGAGACCGTCTACGAGCAGATCGACCTCGGTGACGTGGCCGAGCGGGCGCTGGAGCGAGTCCGGCGGCGGCGCACCGGGATCGAATTCGATGCCCAGTTGCGCCCCTGGTTCATCTACGGCGACGAACCGGGACTGGAACGCGCACTGCTCAATGTGCTCGACAATGCCGCCAAATGGAGCCCCCACGGCGCCAAGGTCTTCGTCGCCATGCGCGAGAGCGGACGCGGGCTGCTGGAGTTCGCCGTCGACGATGCCGGGCCCGGCATTCCGCCCGCCGAACGGGAGCTGGTGTTCGAACGCTTCTACCGGACCACCGCCTCGCGCTCCATGCCCGGCTCCGGACTCGGGCTGGCCATCGTCAAGCAGGTGGTGACCAAACACGGTGGCACCATCAACATCGATACTTCCGACCGTGGTGGCGCTTTGATCCGTATCGTGCTGCCTGGAGAAGGCGCACCGCCGCTGCCCGACTCGGCGCCGGACTGAGCGCTGGAAAGCTCGGCGAAAAGCAAGCACGGTCTCAGTCCACTCTCAGTCGTTCCCGCCAGGCTTGGCGACGAGACTCGAGGAGAAAACGAGAAATGACCGAGGATTCGAACACCCGGGGCACCGGGCCCGAAGGCGACACCCCGGATACCACCGCCTCCGGCCTGCCCAAGCGCGACCCCGCAGGCTCCGCCACCCCCGAGGCCGGATCCCCGCCTTTCGACGGCTTCGCCGCCTCCGCGGCCCCGCAGCCGCAGCCGGGCGCACCCGCCCCCGGCGGAATGACGCCGCCGGCGCAGCCGGGTCATCCCGCCCCCGCCGGACCGCCCGCGGCCCCCGAAGCGGCCACCCCCGAATCCACGACTCCCGCCGGATTCGGTGCGGTGCAGTCCTTTTCCACTGGCTCCGCGCAGGGGCAGGGCCCCGGCGGCCCGGCCGGACCCCGTCCCGGCGTTGCGGGACAACCGGTTCCGGGTCCCGTACCGGGCTATCCGGGTGCCGGTGGCCCCGCCTACGGCGCAGACCCGGTGACCCAGATCCTGCCCGGCGCGGGTTACGGTGCGCCGCAGGGTGCTCCGGCCTACGGCGCGGCTTTCGGTGGGGCACAGCCCTATTCGGAGCAGTACGGGGCGGGGAAGCATCCGACCGAGCAGATTCCGGTCGGCGTCTACGGGCAGGCGTACGCGGCGTCGGGGGCCGGGTACGCCACCGGACAGCATCCGACACAGGTGATTCCGGGTGCGCCGAGCGGCCCGGGCATGCCGGGTGCGCCGGGGATGCCCTACGCGGGCGCGACCGCGCCCAAGCGGTCCGGGCGCACCGGTCTGGTCGCGGGTGCGGTGGTGCTGGCGCTGCTCAGCGGCGGCATCGGCGGCGCGGTCGGCGCGCTGGCCACCCACCACAGCGACACCCGCTCCACCGTGACCAATGCACTCGACCAGCCGGTCGGCAATGGCAAGACGGCGCCCGCGCCGGACGGTTCGGTGCAGGCGGTGGCGCAGAAGGTGCTGCCCAGCGTGGTCATGATCCGGGTCGCCGGCGCGCGGGCCGAGGGCGAGGGGTCGGGCGTGATCCTGTCCTCGGACGGCCTGATCCTCACCAACAATCACGTGGTCAGCGGCGCGGGCCAGAACGCCAAGATGGATGTGGCCTTCAGTGACGGCTCGACCGCCCCGGCCACCGTGGTGGGCGCGGATTCGGTGTCGGACATCGCGGTCATCCGGGTCACCGGCAAGACCGGTCTCCAGCCGATCGACCTGGGCCAGTCGGCGAACCTGCAGGTCGGCCAGGGCATGGTGGCGATCGGTTCGCCGCTGGGCCTGGCCGGCACGGTGACCAGCGGCATCGTGTCCTCACTCAACCGTCCGGTCTCCACCAGCGGCGAGCCGGGCTCGCAGGGCACCGTCATCGATGCCATCCAGACCGACGCGGCCATCAACCCCGGCAACTCCGGCGGCGCGCTGGTCGATATGAGCGGCAAGCTGATCGGCATCAATACCGCCATCGCGACCATGGGCACCGCCGAGTCGGCGGGCGCGCAGAGCGGCTCCATCGGCCTGGGCTTCGCCATTCCGGTGGACACCGCGCGCCGGGTGGCCGACGAGCTGATCAAGAACGGCAAGGCCACCTACGCCCAGATCGGGGTGACCGTGCGGGCGCAGGACGACGTCAACGGCGCGCGCGTGATGGACGTGTCGCCCGATGGCCCCGCCGCCAAGGCCGGCATTCCGAAGAACGCGATCATCACGAAAATCGACGACCAGATTGTGGATTCGGGCAATTCGCTGATCGCCGGGGTGCGCTCGCACCGGCCCGGCGACAAGGTCAAGGTGACCTACACCGACGACCAGGGCAAGAACCCCAAGACCGTCGAGGTGACCCTCGGCGTGGCAGCTACGGAGGGCGGCCGATGATGATTCACGAGAGCGGTAGAGAACCGACCCCGGCGATTCGCGTCACCGCGGACGGGGGCTGGGAGCTGTTGTCGGACAAGGGCGCTACGGTGAGCACCATGGAAATCGATACCGCTGTGGCGGGCCGTGCTCTTGTCGTGGTCGTCGACGATCGAACCGCCCATGGCGGAGTGGACTCCCTGGGTCCGCTGGTCACCGAACTACTCACCGAGGCCGGGTTCCTGGTGGATGCCTCGGTGTCGGTGCAGGCCGATGAGGTGGAGATCCGCAATGCGCTCAATACCGCGGTGATCGGTGGCGTCGACCTGGTCATCTCGGTCGGCGGCACCGGCATGTCGCCGCGTGACGTCACCCCGGAGGCCACCGAGGAGGTGCTGGACCGGGTGTTGCCCGGCATCAGCGAGGCGCTGCGTTCGTCCGGGCTGGCCTCGGGTTCGCTGGATGCCGGCCTGTCCCGTGGTCTGGCCGGGGTCTCGGGCAGCACGCTGGTGGTGAACCTGCCGGGTTCGCGTGCCGCGATCCGGGACGGCATGGCCACCCTGGGCCCGCTGGCCAGCCGGGTCATCGATGAATTGTCCGGTCTGTCGGAATGACCGACGCCGAGCAGCCTCCAGAGTCATCGGAGACTTCAGGGTCATCCGAGACCTCGGACTCACCCCGTCCGGCCGAGCGCCGGGCGGGGTCTCGTCGTTTGACACCCGCCGAGCGTGCCCGGCTGGCGCGCATCTTCGGTGACGAGCTGCCGTCCACGACCACGGACGAGCGCACTCCCGAGCCCGAATCCGGCCGATCCTCCGATGATTGGCTGCGCTCCCAAGTTCCGCCGCATCACGGCTGAGTCTGCTCCCGTATCACGGTTGAGCCACTCGCGACGTATTCATGTCCGGCTGGATGCCGTCGATGCCGCACGCCTGTTCACGGGCTGACGGCGTCATTCGCCAAAAAATTGCCAAAGCGCTGTTATCTGATTTGATCTTCCCGTTATCAGATTGTTGCCATCTAGTAGCTACTGTGGCTAAGATCTCTCCGTAGTTGCCAAAGCTACGGCTCTAACAGGTTTGGGTAGCGTGCTTGAACGTTGCCTCCGTTGGAATTCTGCGTCGTAGTGGCCTCTTCAGCCTCGGTGGTCGGGGTTGTCCGCAAGAAAACTGATGAGGGAACTATGAGTGAGAACCGGACCGTCGGTCTGCGTCGCGCCGCACGTGTCGCGGGTGTTGCCGCGGCGGCTTCCGTGGCCTTCGGCCTCTTGTCGACCGGCGCCGCCAATGCCGACACCTTCGTGCCGTTGCCGGACGGTCAGAAGGTCGGACCCGGCGTCACCATCACCCGCACCGGCGAGCACGCCGTCATCTCGCCGTCGCTGTCGGCGAACGGCGCGGGCCGTACCGCCTGGCTCTCGGGCAAGGCCGTCGCCGACGTCACCGCCACCCCGGACGGCACCGTCGGCCCGAACAACGGACCCAAGAACGGCCCGGGCTCCGACAACTCATCCACCCACGGTGCGTCGCAGATCAACACCGGCTACCTCATCGGCTGCCAGGTGAACATCTCCGACAGCGCCGTCTCGGCCGGCGTCTCCGGTGGCGTGAGCCTGACCGGCGCGAACGCGGGCGGCTCCATCGGTCTGAACCTCGGCCCCGGTCAGGTCACCTTCGTTCAGGTCAATTCCAAGGACATCCTGAAGCCGGGTACCTACTCGATCGACTACCAGGATGTGCCGGTCGACGTGCAGGGCTGCGCGGGCTATGCCCAGGCGCGCGCCTACACCGTGGTCGAGATCATCGGCGACAACTACTCGAAGACCACCCTCTACGGGCAGCCGTTCAGCCTCGGCTGACGTGTGGTCGACCACCCGATTCATTTCTCGCGTAAGCGAATTCGACCCCAGAGGGATTTCATTATGAACGTTCGCAAGACCTTGGCGCGGGCCGCCGGCGTCGGCGTTGTCGCCACCGCCGCCCTGGGCCTGTTCTCGACCGGCGCTGCCAATGCCGACACCTTTGTGCCGCTGCCGGGCGGCTCGATCACCGAGACCATGGACGACGGCACCGTCGTGACCATCACCATGACCGGCGAGTCCGCCAACATCAACCCGTCCATGGGCGCCACCCCGCTGCACCGCAATGCCTGGGTCTCCGGCAGCGCGCAGGTGCAGCTGTCCGGCACCAATGGCAGTGTCGGCGGCAAGATCGTGCCCGGTTACGTGGTCGGCTGCCAGGTTAATATCGCCGGTGGCGGCGCCAACGGCGGCACCAGCGCGGGCGCCAACTACAACGGTTCCAGCCCGACCGCAGGCGCCAATGTCGGCGGCAACCTGACCCTGGGCCCCGGCCAGTCGAAGGCGTTCTACCTGCTCGATCAGGAAGCGCCGGACGACTACGGCCAGGAGGCGCACTACGTGCGCAACAAGTTCAAGGGCAACTCCGGCTCGGTGACGTGGTCCGACGAGACCATCAACCTGAGCGGCTGTGCCGGCTACGCCCAGGCGCGCTCGTTCGTCGCGGTCCAGGTCGAGACCGACAACGTCATCACCGCCTACACGCTGTGGGGTCAGCCCTTCAGTCTCGGCTGAGTCAGTTTCCCTCCAGCGGAATCCCAAGGGGCCCGGTGCATATCGCACCGGGCCCCTTTTGCTATCCGCTATTTTCTCGACATACCTGCGGGTTTGTGTTGGCGAGTGGTCGATCCTGTTCGCTCACGTCTCAGAGCTCACTCGTGTGATGTAAAGTGCCCTGCGTCGCTACGCCAAAAGAATTTGTGGCCAGTAACACGGCGGCAACAATGTGGCGACAAACTCAACCGGGGATTCGAAAGGGTCCCATTTCAACCTCGGTGGTCGAGGTTGAACTGCTTGAAACCTGATGAGGGGAAGTATGAGCGAGAACCGCACCCACGGTGTGCGTACCGCGGCCCGCTTCGCGGGCGTCGGCGCGGCTGCAGCCGTGGCCATCGGCCTTTTTTCCACTGGTGCCGCTAATGCCGACACCTTCGTGCCGTTGCCGGACGGCCAGAAGGTGAACCCGGCGGGCACCGTCACCATCACCCGGACGGGCGAGCACGCCATCGTGTCGCCGTCACTCGCAGCCAACGGTGCCGGCCGTGTGGTGTGGGTGAGCGGCGCCGCCACCGCGGTGATCGATACGCCGGACGGCACCGTCGGTCCGAACAACGGCCCGGTCGGCGGCCCCGGCTCGAACAATTCGTCCACGCACGGCACTTCGCAGATCAACACCGGCTACATCGTCGGCTGCCAGATCTCCATCGGCGAGGACGCCATCTCGGCGGGTATCTCCGGCAACGTGAGCCTCAACAGCGCGGGTGTCGGCGGATCGATCGGCGTCAACCTCGGCCCCGGCCAGGTGGCGTTCGTGCAGATCGACTCCAAGGACGTGCCGAAGTCCGGCACCTACTCCGTGGAGTACCGGGATGCCGAGATCCAGATCCAGGGTTGCGCGGGTTACGCCCAGGCGCGTGCGTACACGGTCGTCGAGGTCATTGGCGACAACTACTCCAAGACCACTCTCTACGGCCAGCCGTTCAGCATCGGCTAGTGGTCCCCGCCCGCCAACTCCTTTCTCGCGTAAGCGAATTCAATCTTTGAGGGACAACAAGATATGAACATCCGTAAGACCGCGGCGCGGGTGGCCGGTGCCGGTGCCGTCGCCACCGCTGCCCTTGGCCTCTTTTCCACCGGTGCGGCCAATGCCGACACCTTCGTGCCGCTGCCGGGCGGCGAAATCACCCAGACCCTGTCCGATGGCACCGTTGTCACGGTGAAGCTGGTCGGCGAGTCCGCCAACATCAGCCCGTCGATGGGTGCCACCGCCGTGCACCGCAACGCCTGGGTCTCGGCCTCGGCGCAGGTCCACATCGACGGTGACACGACCGCCACCGGCGGAAAGATCTACCCGGGTTACGTCGTGGGTTGCCAGGTCACCATCGATGGCGGCAATGTCAACGGTGGTGCGACCGGCGGTGCCAGCTGGGACAACTCCGGCAATGTCACCCCGCAGGCCGGCGTCAACTCCGGCGCCAACCTGACCCTGGGTCCGGGCCAGGCCAAGTCGTTCTACATCCTCGACGAGGAAATGCCGGACGACTACGGCAAGGAAGTCCACAAGACCCGCAACAAGTTCAATGGCAACGACGGTTCGGTGACCTGGTCGGACGAGACCATCGGCCTGAACGGCTGTGCCGGTTACGCCCAGGCGCGCTCCTTCGTGAGCGTCGAGGTCGAGACCGACAACGTCATCAGCTGGGTCACCCTGTGGGGCCAGCCCTTCAGCCTGGGGTAAAACCCGTCAGCTGGTAAAGGGCAACGGGCTCGGCGCTTTTCGCGCCGGGCCCGTTCGCCGTATCCCCGCTTGGATATTGCTTTGTCCCCCTTCAGATCTCGTGCTTGCCCCCGGTGCTGCGCGCGGCGAGCAGGTCCCGGATCTCGGTCAGCAGTTCGGTGTCGGTGATCGAGTTCTCCGCGGTGCCCCACAGCTTCTTGGCCCTGCTGTACGGGAGCACGATGACGAAGTAGAGCAGTGCCGCGATGATCACGAAGTTGATGGCCGCGGTGATGATCGGGCCGACGGCCACATAGGTCGCCGGCTTGTCCGCCACCAGCTGGAAGCCCAGGCCGAGCTGGCTGGTGCCGCCGAACACGGCGAGCAACGGCGTGATGATGCCGTCGCTGAACGAGGTGACGATGGCGACGAAGGCGGTACCCATGATCACGGCCACCGCCAGGTCGATGACATTGCCGCGCATCAGAAAATCCTTGAAGCCCTTGAGCATTGCGGAAGCTCCTCTACCTGAGGGATCGAACGCAGAGTAATGGGGGTATACGGGATGCTAGTTCACACGCGGGCCGGTTCAGTGGAACACGACGGTGAGTGCCGTGCGCAGTGAGGCCGCGGCCACCGCGGCGGCCCGCCGGGAATCCAATGCCACCAGCACGATCCGATCGGTGCGCCCGCGCGAGTTCTCCGTTCCCGACACCAGCACCACGGCCGCGTCGGCGGCGAGCAGCCGCGCGGGCCGCCCGCCCCCGCCCGAGTCCTCACCCGCCACCACGTCCACCCGGTCCCCGGCCCGCAGGATTTCGGCAACGGCATTGTCCGCCAGGCGAATCGGGACGATGCGCGCATCGGCGGATTGCGCCGCCACCGCCGCCAGCCGCGGCCCGACCACCCGGACCTCGGTGACGATCTCACCAGCCGCCAGCGCGCCCGCCAGGGTGGCCCCGCGCAGCCGTGCGGCCTCCCGCACGGCGCCGGCGGGCAGGGTCGCCGTCTCCCGCGCCGCGACCCGCACATCGCCGTCGCTCAGCACCTGTCCGGGGGGCAGATCCCGGGTGGCGACCAGGACCGGGGTGTGCCCGGCCGCGGGGTCGGCGCGTACGGCCAGAAACCCCGCCAGAACGAGCAGCGCGACCGCCCCGGCCCGCCGCGGTAGCACCGAGTCCGCCCAGATCAGGCGGCTACGGAACTCCTGCAGGATGGCTCGATACGGTCGCGTCATGCGGGGCAGCGTACGGTCGCCCCGGTACCGACAGGCCCGGGCGGAACCCGGGCTGTGGATAACGAAAAGCCTGTGGAGAAACTCGGATCAGGCGGCGGAGGTGCTGGTGCCGCTGGTCGACGAGGTCGAGGTCGAGGAGCTCGACGCCGTGGAGCTGGAGCTGCTGCTGTCCGAGGAGGTGGACGAGGACTTGGCCGGCTCGGAGGAGGTCGATCCGTTGCGGCTGTCGGTGCGGTAGAACCCGCTGCCCTTGAAGACGATGCCGACCGAGTTGAACAGCTTGCGGAGCTTGCCGTTGCACTGGTCGCAGGTGGTCAGTGCGTCATCGGAGAAGGACTGCACGATGTCGAACTTGTTGTCGCACTCGGTGCATGCATACGAGTAAGTAGGCATCGGGAAACCTCCACGCTCTTCGTCGAATTAGCACTCTACAGCTGGCAGTGCCAACGCTGCCAATCGGGTATCAATTCCCGATCCGATCTTCGAGCCGCCGCAGCCCCCCGAACGGGGTCAGTGCCCACCCCATTCGGTGGTCGTGCGACTCCTCCGGCAAACGGTCGACGAGTTCGTCGTCGCGGACCACCGCGATCAATCGCACGTCGGTGCGGCAGGCGCTCAGACTTCGATCGTAATAACCGGCCCCGCGGCCCAATCGAACCCCGCGCCGGTCCACCGCCAATGCCGGAACGAGAATCGCCGCGGCCTTCGCGATCCCATTCGCGACCGGCGCGCCTTCGGGTTCCCGGAGTCCGAAGCGCCCGCGTCGCAGCTCCTCCGGTCCGGTGTACTCGGCCCATTCCAGCGGCCCGGGTTCGCCGGTGACCGGCAGCAGCACCCGAGCTCCGGCGGACCGGAGTGCGTCGAGCATGGCGAGTGAGCCGGGCTCCCCGCCGACGGGCACGTAGGCGCACACCCACTCCGCATCGGCGAGCGCCCCGGCCGCCGTGGCCAGAGCCGCCGCCTCGCGCTCCCGGTCGGCGGCGGGCAGCGCCTTGCGCCGCGCGAGGATCTCCTCGCGCCAGGCGCGCTTGTCCCGCTCGTCGGTCACGCTTCCACCCTAGGACGGGTGGTTCAGCGGTCCGAGCGCGGCCGGGTGAGGGTGAAGGTGTCGACGGCCTTCAGGTCGCTGGTCGGCCCGGTGAGGGCGTAGTAGGTGCCGGTGATGGTGGTGTGGCCGCCCGGCTGACCCGGGTCCACGTCGAAAGCGCAGAAACCGTAAGGGTGTTCGGCGTCCTTGAAGGCCGACCAGGCCGCGTCCTCGAGGACGTACACCGGCGCCTTCTTGCCGGTGGCCGGATCGACCTCACCGACCGCGGTGATGACCCGGCACTTGTCGCCCGGGAAGAACAGCTGATTCGACGGCGAGGAGGTGCCACCGCCGCCGATCACCAGGTGCACGGTGCCCTTGCTGGTGTCGACGACGTCCTTGCGGGTGTCGGCGGGCCTGGGGGTCAGTGTCTCGGACCCGGTCACCCCGCGCACGGGATGCGAACGCTCGTAATGGTGTTCGTGCCCGCACAGCACCAGGTCGACCTGGTATTTGTCGAACAGCGGCAGCCAGTCCTGCCGGACGCCCAGGTCCGCGCCGTTGAACTTGTCGGCCGAGGAGATGGCGACCTGGTGCATGAACACCACCACCCAGTCGATGCCCTTGTCGGCGCGGGCTCGGGCCAGTTCGCCCTCCAACCAGCGCTTCTGGGCGCCGCCCGAGTAGCCCCTGACGTAGGAGTTGCCGCCGTCCTGCAGGCAGATGTCGTCATTGGCGACGGCGATCACCCGCACGCCGCCGGCGGTGAACGAGTACCAGAGGCCCTTGGCGTGGTCCTCGCTGCCGGAGTCCGGGACGGTGAAATAGGTCTGGAACGCCTGGTATCCGATGGGTCCGTTGCCCAGCTCGTTTTCGTGGTTGCCGGGCGCGGGCATCCAGGGCCGGTAGCGGGCGGAGCGAGAGTTGTTGGCCCACCAGTCGTTCCAGGTGCGGATGCGGTCGGTGGCGATATTGGCGTAGCAGAGGTCGCCGTTGACCAGGTTGAACAGCGGGGCCAGCGATTCCACCGCCGAGGTGACGTCGCCGGCGTACTGGGAGCCGAGGTTGTCGTTGAGGGCCTTGCCGTCGACGATCTTGCCGACGGTGGGGGTGCCCTGGTCGCCGAAGCTGGTGAACCGGAACTTGGCGCGGCCCGCGGGCGCGGTGCGAATGGTGCCGAGTTCGGGCGGCGCGCCGTCGTGCCCGGCGGCGTACACGTAGTCGGTGTCGGGGGAGAGGCCGGTGATCCGGGCGTGGTGGGCCTGAATCTCGATGCCGGACTTGGCATCCCGGTAGGTCCGGGTCTCGGCCCGCACGCTCGTGCCGAAGCCGGCGTCGGCGGTGCCGTAGCGCACGGTGGGCTTGGTGACCGATCCGGTGGTGTGCCAGCTGACCACCACCTCGCGGGTGGCGTCGGATCCGAATTGCAGGTGCAGTCCCGCGACCCGGGGCGCGGCCGCGCGGTCGGGGGTGGTCACCAGTTCGGCCGAGCGCGGCCACGCCTCGGCGTTCGATGCGCTGCCGCGCAGTGCGACCGTTCCGCCGGTGCCGACCGCGAGCCCGGCCAGGCCGGCCACCGCGGACGCCCCGAACAGGCGGCGGCGGCTCAGCCCGCGCGCGGTATCGGGCGAGTTCGCGGCGGATCCGGGCGGATTGTCCGAGGTGGAATCGGGGCTGTGGGAATCCTCACGGTCGGTCATAGGTGTCAGCTAACAACCATCGGGTACGTGAGAGGTCACAGTGCGGCGAATATGAAATGAAATGAACGGGTCGGTCTGCCAGTTCCGCTCCGGTCCGGCGTTCGGTGGGCTCTCGACGCTCTCGCCCCTTAGGCTCTCGGGGATATCGAGGCGGCCCTGGGCCGGTCTCGGGCGTGTGACGGATGGATAGGGTGAATTCATGACAGCTAATGGCGGCGGAGCCGAGTCGTCGAACGGCGGCGCAGCCGAGTCGTGCTTCCGTACCGCGGTGGTTCCCGCGGCGGGGCTCGGCACGAGGTTCCTGCCCGCGACCAAGACGGTGCCCAAGGAGCTGCTGCCGGTGGTCGACACCCCGGGCATCGAATTGGTCGCCGCCGAGGCCGCGGAGTCCGGCGCCAATCGGCTGGTGATCGTGACCTCGCCCGGAAAAGACGGTGTGGTCGCACATTTCGTCGAGGACCTGGTGTTGGAGAGCACCCTGGCCGAGCGCGGCAAGTTCCATCTGCTCGAGAAGGTGCGCAAGGCGCCGGCGCTGCTGGACGTGACCTCGGTGGTGCAGGAGGAGCCGCTGGGCCTGGGTCACGCGGTGGCACAGGCGGAATCGGTGCTCGACGCGGACGAGTCCGCCATCGCCGTGCTGCTGCCCGACGACCTGGTGCTGCCCGGCGGCGTGCTCGAGCTGATGGCCAAGGTGCGCGGCACCTACGGCGGATCGGTGCTGTGCGCCATCGACGTGCCGAAGGAAGAGGTCAGTGCCTACGGCGTTTTCGACGTCGAGGAGCTGCCGGGCGGCCCGCAGGACGTGCTCAAGGTCAACGGCATGGTGGAGAAGCCCGCCATCGCCGACGCCCCCTCCACCTTCACCGCGGCCGGGCGATACCTGTTGGACCGTGCCATCTTCGACGCGCTGCGCCGCATCACCCCCGGCGCGGGCGGTGAGCTGCAACTGACCGACGCCATCGCGCTGCTGATCGCCGAGGGTCACCCCGTACACGTCGTGGTGCATCGTGGGTCGCGACACGATCTGGGGAACCCGGGCGGTTATCTTCGAGCAGCGGTCGATTTCGCTCTGGAACGCGAGGAATACGGTCCCGCCCTGCGGGAGTGGCTCGAGCAGCGACTCGGGTCCGGCTGGAATCCCCAGCTGACCTCGTACGAATAGCCGCAACGGGCAGAAGTGAAGGACAGGCGCCGGGGTCGCGTGGGCGGCCCCGGCGGGCGACACGTCGACGGCGGCGGGCGAGACAACGGAAGGGCGGCATGCGCTCGGTTGAGGATCAGCAGATCAAGGTGACCGCTGCGGCTGTGGCCCCGCGGCCGGTCCGGGTCGCGATCAGCGAGGCCCAGGGACTGCTGTGTGCCGAGGACGTGGTGACCGAGCGTCCACTGCCGGGCTTCGATCAGGCCGCCATCGACGGATACGCCGTGCGCAGTGTGGATGTGGCCGGCGCGGGCGCGAATATCCGTGACGAGGACGGTAATTCGGTGCACCTGAGCCTGCCGGTGGTGGGTGAGGTGGCCGCCGGCTCGCGTCAGCCGATCCGGCTGCAGCCGCGCCAGACCGTGCGCGTGGACACCGGCGCGCCGCTGCCCACCCTCGCCGATGCCGTGCTGCCGCTGGAGAACACCGACGGCGGCCGGGCCCGGGTGAAGGTCTACGAGTCGGTGCGCTCCGGTGACTACGTGCGCCGCATCGGCGACGATGTGCAGCCCGGTGATCTGGCCGTGCGCGCCGGCACCATCATCGGCCCGGCCCAGGTGGGTCTGCTGGCCGCGGTGGGCAAGGACAAGGTGCTGGTGCATCCGCGGCCGCGGCTGTCGGTGCTGTCGGTCGGCGGCGAGCTGGTCGACATCGACCGCACCCCCGGTCCGGGTCAGGTCTACGACGTGAACTCCTACGCGCTGGCCGCCGCCGCGCGCGACGCGGGCGCGGACGTGAACCGGGTCGGCATCGTGAGCGCCGATCCCAAGCGGCTGCGAGATGTGGTGGAGGGCCAGCTGGTTCGCTCCGAGGTTGTCGTGATCGCGGGCGCGGTCGGCGGCTGGGCGTCGGAACAGGTGCGCGAGGCCCTCGAGGGCCTGGGCGAGCTGGAGATCACCCGGGTGGGCATGCACCCGGGCTCGGTACAGGGTTTCGGCCTGCTTGGCCGCGACGAGGTGCCGACCTTCCTGCTGCCGTCGAATCCGGTTGGCGCGCTGGTGGTTTTCGAGGTCATGGTGCGTCCGCTCATCCGGATCGCGCTGGGCCGCCGCCATCCCATGCGGCGCATGGTGCGGGCGCGCACCATCCTGCCGATCGCCTCGATTCCGGGCCGGCGCGGGTACCTGCGCGCGCAGCTCATGCGCGACGAGCAGACCGGCGACTACCTGGTGCAGCCGCTGGGCGGCCCGAACGGCGCATCCTCGCATCTGCTGGCGACCATGGCGGAGGCCAACAGCCTCATCGTGATCGATCCCGAGGTCACCGAGGTGCGCACCGGTGACGAGGTGCAGGTCGCGTTCCTTGCGCAGCGAGGGTGAGGCCCGACATGATCGGTCAGGGCCCGGAGCCGCCGCTCCACCACCCTGTGCTTGCGAGCGTAATCATGGAGGGCCCCCGGGCATGTCGAATGGGCACAGCGTGAATGTCTTCCGGACCGCCCAGCATCCGGGCTGGCCGGCGCATCTGGGGCCGGTGCGGGTCGCCGCGGGCCTCGTCACCCTGCGTCCGATCCGTTTGCGTGATGCCTCCGCCTGGAGCCGGATTCGCATCCGGGACAGGGACTATCTGGAGAAGTGGGAGCCGACCGGTCGTGGCCCGTGGGAGGCGCGCAACCACTCGAGCAACTGGCCCGCATTGTGGTCGGCGCTGAAGGCGGAGGCCCGGCGCGGCGCCATGATCCCGTTCGTCATCGAGGTCGACGGCGTGTTCAGCGGGCAGCTCACCGTGGGCAATATCGTGCGCGGCGCATTGCGTTCGGCGTGGATCGGCTACTGGGTGTCGAGCGAGCTGAGCGGGCAGGGCGTGGCCACCGGCGCGCTGGCGCTGGGGCTGGACCACTGCTTCGGTGAGGTGGGCCTGCATCGGGTGGAGGCCACGGTGCGGCCGGAAAACCTTGCCAGCCAGGCGGTTCTGCGCAATGTCGGCTTCCGCGAGGAGGGCCTGCTGGAGCGCTATCTGGATGTCGACGGGGCCTGGCGCGATCACCTGCTGGTCGGCATGACGGTCGAAGAGGTCTCAGGGACGGTGGTGGACAGGCTGATTCGCGCCGGACGCGCCGCCAGAGCCTGATAACTCGCTGTGTATTTCGGCGGCCCGATTGCCGCCTCTGCCTGCGCCTCACCAGAATTGCCCCTCGAAATCGGGTTTCCGGGGCCGGACCCGGAGAACGACCGAGGGGTTGGCTGTTACTAGTGTTACTTGTGTGGTCGGCGCGCCTGTGGGGAATTACCTCGGTGTGGAATTAACCTACGGACGTCGGTGGCGCGTCTGTTCTCCCACCGGTAGGCGTTGCGGTGCACGTCGAAGGGACTATGAGCTGGGCGGGACGGAGGTGTGACAGCAATGCCGAATTCGATCTTGTGGATCGGTTTGGTGGTGCTCTGGGTCTTCGTCCTGTTTCCGATGCTGGCCAACCGTCATCCCCGTATCCGGCAACACACCGACGCCGCGCTCTCCACGCGGGTCCTGCATCGCGGCGGTGCCGAACAGCGCACCAGGAAAGGTCCGGCGACCGGACATGACACCGACCCGGACTACGTGCCGGTTCGCAGGAAGCTTCACCCGAGCGAGGATCCGGAGGATCGGATGACCAGATCGGACGACGCCGCTGCATCGGACGAGAAGGAAGTCGACACCGAGGCTGCGCCCATCGCCGAAGCGCAGACGCCGCCCGCCGAAGCGCCCGAGCCCGAAGGGGATTCGGCCGACGTCGTCGAAGCGGCGGATATCGCGGCCGAATCCGAGTCCGAGCCCGCCGAGTCCGAGACGGTCGCCGAAACCGCCACGGCCGCAGGTGAATCCGAGAACGATGAGGCGGTGGCAGACGACGCCGACCGCAAGGCCGAGCGCGAAGAACGGCAGGAGGCGCCCCAGCGCGCCCGCACCCCCGCGCTGCGCGAGCCCGATCCGGCCCCGGAACCGGAGCCCGAATTCGAGGACGAGGACCCGGATTTCGTGCCGTCCCGCCGCGGCCGCGGCGGCTTCGATCCCGAGGCCGACGCCGCCGCCCGGGCGGCCCGCTACACCTTCCGCCAGCGCGCCGTGCTGGGCCTGGCGCTGGCCACCCTGATCCTGGCCGCCGCCGGTCTCGCCGTCTCGGCGGTGCTGTGGTGGCTGTGCGCCCTGTCCGGCACGGTCCTGGTGACGTACCTGGGTTACCTACGCAGACAGGTCCGCATCGAGGAGGACATCCGCCGCCGCCGCGCTGCCCGCCTGGCCCGCAAGGGCGCCGAGGACGGCGAGGGCGAGGAGGAGTCGCGCCGCCGCGAACACCCGCGCCCGGATCGCGAGCAGACCCGCACCCAGCTGCGCCGGGCGGTCCTGGTCGAATCCGATGACGAGGACCCGCTGTTCGAGCACCTGGAGCTGTTCGACGCCGCGGCCGCCCGCGCCACCCGCCAGCGCGCCGCCGGCGCCCGCGAACGCCGCGCGGTGGGCGAGTAGACCTACCGGACACAGTGCGAGGGCTCCCCGAGAGATCGGGGAGCCCTTTCGCTGTGCGGGCAAAGTCCACGTTAATAGGTTATTGCTATTTCAGAAAGATTCTATTCCTATCGAATCCACGGTTGCGATCGTGGACATCGAAAAGGCCCGGCACTCGGCCGGGCCTTTTCGGCGATACGGAGTAACGCTATTCGGAGTCGGGCATTCGCCCGGCAACCGGAATCTGGCGCTCGATGAGTTCGGCCAGCGTCCGCAGTTTGGCCGCGAATTCGCGGGCCGCGACCGGATGGTCGGTGGACCCCTTGACCACCTTCTGGGTGAGCGCGGCGATCCGTGACTCCACCGAGCTGAACGGGTCGGGCGTCTGCGTCTGCTCCTCGACGAGGTCGCCGCGCAGCCACGCCCGCAGCCGCTGCACCACCGTGCCCTCGTCGTAGTCGTCGGGCAGCACCGCGACCGCTTCGCGCAGTTTGCCCGCGGTGACCTTCACGTCGGCGGCCAGCGTGGTGTAGACCGTCACCGCCGCGTCCTCGCCATGGGCCGCGGCCACCGGCAGCAACTCGCGTATCTGTCCCTCGTTGATGGCGGGCGCGAGCGGGTGTAGCCGTGCGGCCAGCGGCCAGGCCCGGATCAGCTTGTGCGCGTAGGACCGCTGCATGTCCCACCGCTTCTCGACGTACTCGTCGAAGGTGGCGTGATCGGCGCGGTAGAGCCGCCCGTCGCGCACGATCTGCAGGGCGCGCCCGGCGGTCCAGAAGGCCACCCGCAGCGCGTCGATGGAGGACTCGCAGAGCTCGAGCTGATCGAATTCGGTCCGGCTGAGCGGTCCCTCACCACCCGCACTGGGCAGTGGGAGATCGAGCACGCTGGGCGCGGGCTCGATTTCCGCCGGGGTGACCGCCCGGGCCTGCGCCGGTTCGGACGGTGCCGAAGCGGCCGGCGCGGCAACCGGTTCGGGTGCGGCCGCTACGGGCTCGGGTGCCGTCGCCACAGGTCCGGGCTTTCCCGGCGCTGGTGCGTCCGTCGCCCGAGCCTGTCTCGACTGCGCTGGTTCCGGTGCGTATATCGCCGAGTCCGCCTCCGGTGGCGCGGGTTTGGCCGGTGCCATGAGCACCGTGGTCGCGGCCTGGGACAGCTTCGGGGTGCGCGGCCATTTGGCGTCGCGCAGCGGTGAGACCGGGGGAGTGTGCTCGGCCTCGTCGGCGAGCGGGTTGCGGCCCAGGCCCCCGCCGATGGAACTCTTGCGGCGCTGGGGCGGCATCAGGCCGACACCTCCACCGGAATGCGAGCGGACTGCGCGGCCTCCAGATAGGGCCGGATCAATTCGTCACCGACGGCGCGGTATTCGCCGAGGTCCTCGATCGGATTCTCGGCGCCGTCGCCGACCTCACCGTCGGCGGCTTCGCGGTACCATTTCCAGGCGCTCACATAGGATTCGAATACGTCGTATCCGGCGTCCTGCAGATTGCCGCGCTGTGTGCGGTATTCGGTGGAGACATTGACGCCGTTCTTCATGGTGACCGGCACCTTGGTCATGAGCACCCGTACCCGGATGGCCTTTTCGTATTCGGCGGCCGCCTCTTCCGCGGCGCGATAGGTACTGGGCACTCGTTTGACCTCCGACGGGCTGACGCTGGTGACGAGAACGAGCTCATCGCTCACCGGGACGGCGGCCTTGAAGATGTCGGCCGATTCGCCGCCGGCGTCGACGAGGATCACGTCGTAGTTCGCGGAATTGTCGGTGATGCAGTCGTTCACGTGACGGGACGGGAAGGCGAGCAATTCGAAGGGAATGCCGACCTCGGCCCGCTGTAGCCGCCGATACCAGGAATAACCGGTCTGGCTGAGCGGGTCGGCGTCGATCACGAGCACCCGAAGTTCGTGCACCGTAGCGAAATACGAGGCGAGGAAGAAGGCAGAGGTCGTTTTACCCACGCCGCCTTTGAGATTCCCCAGTGTGACAACCAGGGGTTCGGGAAGATTCGGTAGCGCACCGGATTTGGTCATCGATCATCCTCCTGATGATGGGGAGGGCTGTTTTTCCGTCGATCAGTCTCACACGGTCGCGCGTCCAGGCCTGTGAAGGCTCGCGCGATGTCGTCGAATTCGATGAAAATCGGCTGTGTCCAATTGGACTCAGCCGTCAATGTTTACTGTTTCGTTATCGATAACACGCATGTCACTTGTTGCACCCTCTGCACTTCCGGCGAAATATGCACTCTCGGATCGGCTGCAGGACCGAAGAGTTCGCGTGTGATGGACGGATACCGAATAGCTTTCACGGCTTGATCGGAGGACGACCGCTCATGGAAACCAACGGTGATAGACAGAAGGTTCGAGTTCTACCGCGCCTGAGCCAGCGGACCCTGGTGACAGGAGTCCTCGGCGCGGCAGCCGTCGGAGCAGCCCTGCTGTTCACAGCGGGCCAGGCGCAGGCGGCGCCGGTCTCGGTCCCCGGTATCGGGGAGATCGAGATTCCCACCGAGATCGCGACCCAGTTCGGCCTCGCTTCCGCGCCGAGTGTGGATATCGCGCCGCAGCCCGCGGTCGGCGAGACCTTCGCCGTCGACGGGCCGGATGCCTCGCGCATGGTCGGGATTCCGGGACATATCATTGGCCCCCCGGCCGACCCCGTGCCGGATCAGATTCCGGTCCAGTCGCTTTTGCCCGAGCTGCTGCACCCCGTGGGCCCGGCTCCGGAATCCCGCTTGGTGGTGGTGGCCGGTCTCGGCACCTTCGCGGTGCCCAGCATCCTGCCCCCGCTGGTCGGAATTCCCGGCGTGACCGATCCCGCGGCGGCCCCGACACCGGTGCCCGCTGCCATGCCGAAGAAGACCGTCGGCGAACGTGCCGTCGAGGCGGCCCGCACCAAGCTCGGCGCGAGCTACAGCACGGGCGGTGATGGCCCGGACTCCTTCGACTGCTCGGGTTTGGTGCAGTGGTCGTATCGGGAGGCCGGAGTCGAAGTGCCGCGCACCAGCTATTCGCAGCTGGCCGCCGGAACGCCGGTGTCGGTGGACGATCTGCAGCCGGGTGACCTGGTCTCCTATTACGGCGGCAGCCATTCGGCGCTGTACCTCGGTGACGGAAACGTCATCCACGCCAGCGATTACGGTTCCGGCGTGAAGATCTCACCACTGACCACCATGCCGATGGCCGGAGCCAGACGCTTCTGATCAGGACCAGCCGACCGCGGACGCGCGGCCGAGGAAGTCCGGATACCCGATCCCGCTGGTGCCCGCCCACAATTGCTGGGCAATGATCGGTAGCCGGGTGCGCGGCGGAGCGACGATCTGCTCGGGAGTCAGGGCGGCAGGATCATTGCACCGGAGGAAGAGCATGGAGCCACGCAACGGTGGGCGATCGGAATCGGGCAGCCGCTGCCCGTTCACGAAAAGCCCAGGGTCGCAGACCCATAGCAGTTCCGGCGGAGCGTTGAGGGCCGCGGCCCGTCCGCCGGTCGTGAAGTACGTGGGCGTGAAGTACGTGGGCGCGAAGGCCGCATTGAGGACGGGATGCCCGTCCCGGATGAAGTCGGCGGGTGTGCGACCGCCGGGCAGTCACGGCAGCCCACCGGCGCCGGCCGACCAGTACTGCACCACCAGTTCGGGTTTCGTTGTCAGGATGCCCGGAGGGTCGAAGCCGTCGTTCCGGACCCGCGGCCTCTTGCCGCGCGATTCGACGAGATCCGCGGCCCAGTTGGCGAAGTCGACGATGACGTCGCCGGGTGCCGCTCCCGGGCCGAAAGTTCGTGTGGCATAGTCATTCAGCTCGGGACAGCGCGTGTAGTCCGAGATGTACTCGGTCGGCATCACTTTCAGCGGGATGGTTTACGAGATCCCCGGCGGGTTCGACCCGGACGCCCGGACCGCCGCGCCCTGACCGACCGGTTCGGTCAGCAGCCCGACGATCATGGCGATGATGCTGTCCCGGGCATCGGCGCGCTCGGTCGCGGTGGGCAGGTCCTGGCGCTCGTAGTCGGCGAGCAGGGCGAACATGACGGTGGTCATGGCCTGCAGCCGGTACCGGCGTTGCGCCGGCGTGAGTTCGGGCATGGCGCGGTAGAGCCGCGCCACCAGGACTCGTGTTGCGGCCCAGCGTTTCTCGTGCAGGTTCGGTCCGGTCACGGCGGGATGTGCGCGCGCCTGCTCGAGGAATCGCGCGTAGTGCGTCGACCCCTCGGCGTAGGGCACGTCGAACATGGGCCGCACCAGAATGGCGACCAGCGCGGCCACGCTGTCCGGTGCGCCGGTGGCCTCGTGTTCGGCCAGCAGTGCGGTGCGCCGGGATTCCAGTGCCGGTTGATGCCGTTCGATGATGGCCGCGATGAGCCCGTCCCGGGAACCGAAGTGGTAGTGCACCGCGGAGTTGTTGCGCTGTCCCGCCGCCACCGCGATATCGCGCAGGGCCACGTCCGGTCCGCGTTCGGCGATGGTGCGCTCACCGGCGAGCAGGATCAGCTCGCGCGCGTCAGGACTGTTCACCGGGGTCACTATAGGGCCGGGCCCGGCTGGAGCGATTCCCCGGTTCGCCGCGAAACGGTACTATCGTGCCCCTTCGGCATGTACCGGCCCGTACCGGGCGGACGCAGGCAGAGATGACGGTGGTGATGATCGATGACGCGACGGGATTTCCGGTCGCGCCGGGCCACCGTGGACCTCGCGCTGGTGGTGCCGCTGAGCGGTCCCGCGGGTATCTTCGGGCCGTCCTGTGAGGCCTGTGCGACGCTCGCCGTGGAAGACATCAATGCCGTCGGCGGCATTCTGGGCCGGCCGGTCCGGCTGCACACGGTGGACGCCGGTGCGCCGCTGCCGGTGCTGGCCGCGCAGATCGACCGGATGGTGAGCCTGGGCATTATCGACGGGGTGGTCGGCTGGCACCTGTCCAATGCCCGCAAGGTGATCACGCCGCACACCGCGGGGCGGGTGCCCTACGTCTACACCACTTTCTACGAGGGCGGCGAGGATTCCGACGGCGTCTACATGGTGGGGGAGACGCCCGACCAGCAGCTGTTCCCCGCGCTGCGCTGGTTCCGCTCCGAACTGGGGGTGCGACGCTGGTGCGTCGTCGGCAACGACTACGTGTGGCCGCGTGAGACTGCTATGGCCACTTGGGAATTCGCGCGCGGTACCGATATCGAGGTGGTCGGCGAGGTGTTCCTCCCGCTGGGCGGCCGCGATTTCACCGCCGCCCTGAACCTGATCCGGCGCTCGCCCGCGCAGGGAGTGCTGGTGTTCATGGTGGGCGCGGACTGCGCGGCCTTCAACCGGGCGTTCGCGGCGGCGGGGCTGGACGACGGGCGGCTACGGCTGAGCATGATGATCGGTGAGGACGTGCTGTACGCGGGCGGTCCGGACTGCGCGCGCGGATTGTTCACGGCCTGTGGCTATTTCGAGAGTCTGGTGTCGCGCGAGGGCATGGCGTTCGGTGGCCGCTACATGGCCCGCTTCGGGCCGCTGGCCCCGGCGCTGAACAATATCGGCGAATCCTGCTACGAGGGCCTGCTGCTGTTCGCCTCGCTGGCGGAGGCGGCGCGCAGCCTGGATGTGCGGGTCATCGAGCGCGGGGCGGCGCGGGTGAGTTACGGGGGTCCGCGCGGCGAGGTGCGGGTGCGCGGGGCGCACACGACGCAGCCGGTGTACCTGGCGGGGGCGGATGTCATGGACTTCAGCGTGATCGCCGATCTGACCGGGCGCTGAATCGGCTGTCCTCGTCCGCCGTTCGCCCCCGGGGGGCTCGTTCGAATGCGGGCGAACGCTACGTTGCGTTCACAATTACGGCAATGAGGGAATGCCGTCGTGACCAGGAGAACGACTGTGTGACAAGGGAATTCGCGTCTCGGCGCGACCGTATCCCAGGCCGGTTCCGCAGGCCGTGTGTTGCAATAGGGTGAGTCGCGCCGCCTCGGCGGCATCTGATGAAGGAGCCGCTCCGATGCCCGGAGGAAGACTCAGCCAGGAGGATCGCCGTCTCATCGCCGCGGGGCTGACCCATGGGCTCGGCTATGCCGAGATCGCCCGCCGCCTCGAACGGCCGACGTCCACCGTGAGCCGCGAGGTGACCCGCAATGGCGGGCCCGGCCGCTATCGCGCCGATCTGGCGCAGGCCGCCACGGCGGTGCGCTCACGCCGTCGCGCACCCCGGCCCATCGAAAAGCCCGCTGCCGTCGACGAATACGGCCGCGATGCGGCGTTGCTGGACGATTTCAGTGCCCAGTTCGCTGCGCTGTTCGCCCGGTCCGGCATGCCGCGCATGGCGTCGGCGGTGCTGGCCCGCCTGTACGCCGTGGACTCGGGCAGCCTCACCGCCGCCGAGCTGGTGGCCCGGCTGCGGGTGAGTCCCGCCACGGTGTCCGCGGCCGTGGGTTACCTGCGGGAGCAGGCGCTGATCCGGCGGGACCGAGATCCGGGCAGTCGTCGCGACCGCTATGTGATCGACGAATCTGCCTGGTACCGAGCAACTCTCGCGGGCGCGCGCACCAACGAGCGACTGGCCGCCACGGCGCGTGGCGGCGCCGGCGCGCTGGGTTCGGCCACGCCCGCCGGGGTGCGGCTGCTGGGCATGAGCGAGTATCTCGAGCGGGTGGGCCTGGATATGGTCCGCTCCGCCGAACGCTGGCGCGCACACCTGGCCGGGTGATCCGCAATCGAGGTCTGCTCGTTGAGCCGCAATCGAACCCGGCTCGGCGGCGGGCCTAGAGCGCGGGCGCTCCGGGTGGTGAGCCGCGAAATGGATTCGCGACGGCAATTCCCGGGAATCTGCGGTGAATGCGATCCACATACCGGCGCACCGTGGAGAGTTCGGCACTGATCGACTGCCGAGCTTCGGGGGTGGGTGCGGTCTGCAATCGCCGGGTCAGTTTGACTACATGCCTTTCCAATTCGTCCAGGAAGATGCGGGCCTGAGCTAACTCGGGATCCTCGCCGGCGTCGGGATTGTCGAATCCCCTGTACTGCATATCGCGGAAGTATTCCACGCAGCCGGGCTCGCCGTCGCGCAAATGGATTGCGTCTAGGCAGAATTCGCCGCGCGCAGGAATGCGTGCGCCGCATCGAATACCCCGGCGGGGTCTTCGAGCTGCGGCCAGTGCCCAATCCGGTCCAGGCTCACCACATCCGGGTCGGCCACCAGTTCGCGGTAGCGGGCCACCATGTGCGCACCGGAGTTCGGGTCGAGCGGGCCGTTGATCAGCCGCATCGGAATCTCCTTGCGCAGCAGCGGTTCGACCCAGCGGTCGCGGTAGGTGGTGCGCTCGGCCACGAAGCGACCGACCAGATGATTGACGAAGCGGCCGTTGCCGTGGAACAGCACCTCCTGCAGCGTCCGCATCTCGTCGTCGGTGGGTTTGGTGTCCGGGCCGAACATCTCGCGCACCGCGGGCGCGATGACCCTGCCGGTCATGAGCGGGCCGGCCAGATGACCGAGCGGGGTGCCCAGCAGTTTCTGCACCAGGCGCGGGCGATACGCCTCCACGAACAGCCCGCCGTTGAGGAACACCACGGCCCGGATGTCGGCCGCCGCGGTGCCGTCGAGGCGGCGGGCCAGCAGCTCCTGCGCGACGCTCACGCCGAGATCGTGTGCCAGCAGCAGGGTTTCGCCGATGCCGAGATGCCGCAGCAGGGCCTCGTGCATATCGGCGTGCTCGAGCACGCTGTAGTGGTGGCGAATGGGCTTGTCGGAGAAGCCCATCCCGAGCATGTCGGGCGCGATGACGTCGTAGTGGGCGGTCAGGTCCGGCCAGACGCGATGCCAGTCGTAGGAGTTGAAGGGGTAGCCGTGGATCAACAGCAGTGTCGGTCCCTTCCCCTCCCGGATGTAGAAGATCCGATGCCTGCCGAAGTCGAAGTAGCTCCCCCGCGACATCCACTCCGTGAGTTCCGCTCGCATTTCCGTCTCCCGCCGGTAGTCGCTGGTATACCGATCGTTCTCATCCTGCCGCATCCTCCGCCGATCCACCACGTGTGCGCACGCGGTCAGCGCATCGAGTAGCCTCGCCAAGCGAGCTGCCCCGGCGCGATCACACAATGCCCGTGTATCGGCCCGGGGTGTTCGGATCCCCGCACCGCCCCCGACAGGAATTCGAATGGCCATCAGTTACCTGGAATCGATCATCGTCGGCGCGCTCCAGGGGGTGAGTGAGCTCTTCCCGGTGTCCAGCCTGGGCCACAGCATCCTGCTGCCCGCCTGGGTCGGCGGTAAATGGGCCGACGATCTGAGCATGTCCGCCAAGGACTCCCCGTATCTGGCGCTGCTGGTCGCCATGCACGTCGCCACCGCGCTCGCCCTGGTGATCTTCTTCTGGCGGGACTGGGTGCGTATCGTTCAGGGGCTGTGGGATGTGGTGCTGACACGCCAAATACGTACGCCCGAAGCGAGATTGGGCGTATTGCTGGTGATCGCCACGATTCCGGTCGGCCTGGCCGGACTGCTGCTGGAGAAGGCGGTCCGCAACTATCTCGGCACGCCCATCCCGACGTCGATCTTCCTGGCGATCAACGGCTTCGTGCTGCTGTCGGCCGAGCTCATGCGCAAGCGTGAGCACGAACCCGAGTTCCAGCTCGCCAGCCCCACCGGCCGCACCGGCGACCTCTCCATGGAGGACACGGTCGTGCTCCCCATGACCGACCCGGCCCGCGCCTCCGATGTCCGGCTGTCCCGCCTCGGCATTCGCGATGCCACCCTGATCGGCGCCGCGCAGATCGCCGCCCTCTTCCCCGGAATCAGCCGCTCCGGCAGCACCATTGTCGCGGGCCTGTTCAAGGGCATGCGCCACGAGGATGCCGCCCGCTTCGCCTTCCTGCTGGCCACGCCGGTGATCCTGGCGGCGGGCGTGCTGAAGATGCCGGAGCTCTTCAAGCACGAGAACCACGCCATCCTCGGCCCGGCCTTGGCGGGCAGTGTGGTCGCGGGTGTTCTGTCCTATATCTCGGTCAAGTTCCTCACGGCCTACTTCGAGACCAAGACCCTGACCCCGTTCGCCATCTACTGCCTGGTCGCGGGCCTCGGCAGCCTGGTCTGGTTCACCATCCGCTGAGCCGGAACCGCCGAGCTCCTTCGGAAACGAGCATGCGCTGGGTCACCCTTCCGGGTGCGCCCCAGCGCATGCTCGTTTCGTCGGTGGGTCAGTGGGTGGGAGTGGTGGTCGGCGGTGCCGTGGTGGTCACCGGGGGAGTGGTGGTGACCGGGACCGTCGTGGTGGTCACCGGCGGGGTGGTCGTCACCGGCGGCGTGGTCGTCGCCGGGGTGGCCGTGTCCGAGGTGACCGTGGTGGTCGGCGGCGTCGTCGTCGTGGTGACGGGCGTCGTCGTGGTGGCCGGGGTGGTGGTACCGGCGGCCGGTGTCGTGGAACCGGTTGCGGGAGTGGTGGTTCCGGATGTGAGGCTCTGCGGTGCCGCGGCCAGCACGTTGGGGGCCGTGGTGGCGGTCGAGGTCAGCGTCTTCGGGTTCAGCTGGCCCGCCTGGGCCTCCTTGGCGAGCTCGGTGAGCCACGCGGCGGCGTACTCCGCGGAGGTCAGGGGCTTGCCGTTGTCCGGGTTGGAATCTCGCCAGTAGTCGAAGTGGTGACCGGTGCCGTTGGGGCCGAGGGTCAGGTTGTACGGGTCGTTCAGGAGCACCGGGATGGTGTTCTGGTTGGTGGTGATCAGACCGACGACCTCGTTGAAGACCTTCTGCGGCAGGTACGCCAGCGGCGACATGGTCTCGGCCTGAATGGAATCCGCGGCCACCGGGGTCGGGTTGTCCTGATTCGGTTTGTAGCCCGGCTGCGAGACCTTGAGCAGGACGTCGAGGAAGGTCTCCTTGCTCGACCACCAGCCCGGGTCGTGCGCGATATCGGCGAAGGCGTTACCGGCGATCTTCCCCAGCACCACCGCCACATCCATGCCCGTGGTGGGGGTGAGGCCGTCGCTCTGCATCTGGTCGGCATTGATCTGACGTCCGACATTGATGGCCAGCTGGAGCAGCGAGATGTTCTTCGGTGCGGCGCAGGTGAGGTCGCCGTCGGAGCAGAAGGAGGCGATCCGGCCGTTCAAGGCGCCGAAATCACCGGAGTGGTCCGGCAGCGCGCCCTGGCCGCCGGCGACGTCCTTGCCGGTCTGATAGCTCTGGTCGAAGTTGTCGGGATGGCTGGGGTCTTTCGCGCCCGGGAACGGGCCCTCGCCCGCCGTCCGGCCCGAGTCCGCGAGAATGACGACACCGGCCACATTGCCCGGATCGACGATCCCGTACTTGCCGTCCGCCCCCGCACTCTGGTGCCCGATGTCCATGGCGACGCGGCGCGTGACATCCGCGCCCTCGCTGTAGCCCACGATGGCGTACTTGGTGTTGGGGCAGGCCGCGGAGATGTCGCGCATCACCTGCTCGGTATTGGCGACACCGGTGTTGACGGCGTCCTCGTAGCTGTTCAGGTTCGCCGGATAGGAGACGTATACGGCCCAGTACGAGTTGGAGTCGACCGATCCGCCGGGCGCGTTCACCACCGGATCCACCCAGTGGCTCTGGTAGTCGTCCGACAGGGCCGCGGGCAGCTCGTTGCCGTTGGCGTCGACCAGCATCTTCGTGGTGCCCTGCTGCGGCGAGTCGTTGCGCCCGGCCACCGAGATGGTCACCATGTCATGGCACTCCGTGACCGAGGCCTTCAGCGCCGGATCGGCCTGCTTCGAGTCCGGCGACGACGTGATCGCGAACGTGGCCGCGACCGCTACCGCTACTCCCAGCGTCGCCGGCGCTGCCACGGCCGACGCGATCCTATGTCGCTTCATGAAGCCACGAATATCCATGCCCGAATCCCCATCTCACCCCGACAAGTGAACTGTCAGGCCCCGTGCGCATCCGGGCCATCTACCACCGGAGACGTCGCCACAGGAGATCCGAACGTTACTTGATCGAATGAGTCGTTACCGCACCAGGACCTGGATCAGGCCCGGCGCGGGGGCTGGAGCAGCGCAAACGCGGTCACCCGCGCCCGGTTCCGGCGGACCGGTCGGGCGCGGGTGACCGTGTGATCCCGGCGTATCCGGGTGGGGCTAGGGCGTGTAGCGGAGGATGGCCGCCGCGTGCGCGCCGTCGGGAATGTCGTCGGCGCGCACCGCCAGCACACGGCCATTGGAAAGGAGCACGCGCCGGGAGATTTCGTCGAGGACGCCCGGGGTCTCGCCGTCAGCGGTGGCAGCGGTGAGTGCACCGTCGTCGGTCACGGCGCCGGGAACCGACGCGTCGATATCGACGAAGAGGGTGTGCACGATGCCGTAGGTGGCGGCGCGGGCGATGTCGGAGAGATCGATGACGCCGCGGCCGTCGCCGCGGCGCTTCTCGAATTCGCTTCGGACATTGGCCAATTCGGCAGCGTAGTGCCGATCGAGCAGCTGCCGGGCGCGGGCCGCCAGGTCGCCGTCGGTGAGGTGCTCGGGATTGCCGGGGATGCCCTCGGCCAGCAGCAGCGGGTAGCTGTCGACCGACCGGTACAGCGAATCCGTCGGTTCGGCGGCGGCGAGGATGAGCGGGATGTCGTGGCCGGCCAGCACCGGCCGCAGTGCCTGGTCCACCGCCCGACAGAACTGTCGAACCCGCACCTTGCGGCCCTCGCTGCCCTGCAGGCGGCCGTGCGGGCTGCGGCCCAGCGGCGGCAGATCCAGGTACTTGTTCAGATCGGTCGGGAGTCCGGCGACCGCCACCTCCACGGCCGGGCCCTCGGCCGCGACCTCCACCAGCCGCACCGCGTTCTCGGACAGGGCCAGCACGAAGGCGGTTTGCGGGAAGGTCACCGCCCGGAGCAGCGGCTTGATGTTGAAGCGGTCGCCGAGGGTGGCGCTGGGTTCGAGCCGGTTCGGCAGGCGGTAGGTGCGCATGCTCTCGGGTGTCGCGTGCACGGCGAGGGTGCGGGACTGGAAGCGCCAGTAGTCCTCGTCGTCGACGAGGTCGGCGAACGCGTCGGTCAGCGCGATCCGGGCCTGCTTGTCGGTGACCCGGTCGAGCACCTCTTTCACCTGGTTCTCGAAGGCCAGCCGGTTCTTGTCCGGGGTCGGGGTGTCCGCCTCGGTCGGGGTGTAGACGGATACGCACCACGGTCCGGTGGTCGACGCCAGCGCCAGAATCTCGCCGTGCGTGGGGATATCTGTATGCAGCATGCTCACCCTCCACGGAGTCGATTTCCTCTGCCCAATCTAAGGTAGCTGACACGTTGCTACATCCGGACTGGGTCTGCATTGCCCGAGTCGGTCAGGCTCCGATGGGCTTGCCGAAGAAGGAGGCGAGGGTCTCGCCCAGGGTGTCGCCGAGGGTCTGCAGCTCGCCGGGGGTGCCGAGCATGGACGGCATGTCGGTGGTGGAGCAACCCGGTTGCGCCGCAACGCCGTTCAGTCGGTCGAACAGCCACAGGAGAGCGGCGGGGCCGCCGGTCACCTCGGCCAGGATGTGCTCGGCGGCCCGGTCCCGGGTGTAGGTCACCTGGGCGTCGGGCTGCCGGCAGTAGGTGTCGACCAGCTGGTTGGTCGAGGACAGCGGGAGGATGCGCGCGTGGCGGAATCCACACATATATCCGGGGCGGACGGCCAGGACCCTTGCTTGGAGTGCACTCCAGCTGTTTAGGGTCGGAGAACATGAGCAAAGTGTGGTTCATTACCGGTGTATCAAGGGGTTTCGGGCGGGAATGGGCGCTCGCCGCACTGGAGCGCGGGGACCGGGTCGCGGGTACCGCGCGCGATCTCGGCACCCTCGACGAGCTGGTCGCCAAGTACCCGCAGACTTTCCTGGCGCTGCGGCTCGATGTAACCGACCGCGCGGCCGACTTCGCCGCCGTGCGGCAGGCGGCCGACCATTTCGGACGCCTCGACATTGTCGTGAACAACGCCGGCTACGGCCAGTTCGGCATGATCGAGGAGCTCACCGAGCAGGAGCTCCGGGATCAGCTGGAGACCAATGTGTTCGGCGCGGTATGGGTGACGCAGGCCGCGCTGCCCATCCTGCGCGCCCAGGGCAGCGGGCACATCCTGCAGGTCTCCAGCATCGGCGGCATCTCCGCCTTCCAGAACCTGGGCGCCTACCACGCCTCGAAGTGGGCACTCGAGGGCCTGTCCCAGTCCTTGGCTCAGGAGGTCGCGCCCTTCGGGATTCATGTGACCCTCATCGAGCCGGGCGGCTTCGACACCGACTGGGCCGGTCCGTCCTCGCGGCACGCCAGCCCCAATCCCGCTTACGACGGCGGCCGTGCGGCCCGCGCCGCCCAGCGTTCGTCGGTTCGCCGCGGTGACCCCGGCGCCACCGGGCAGGCCATCCTCGCCGTCGTCGACGCCGACGAGCCCCCGCTGCGCATCTTCCTCGGCGAGATTCCGCTGGCCATCGCCACCGCGGACTACGAATCGCGCTTGCAGACCTGGCGTAAGTGGCAGCCGATTTCGGTTGCCGCGCAGGGCAACTGAGTCGACGAACCCGACCCGGCCGGTCAGGCGTCGCGGAGGTCGCGATGCGCGCGCTGACCGGCATGGCGCGCGGCGTCGCCGCCCAGCATCTCATCGCGCCCGACGCCTTCGACCTCGCCGCGGCGGTCCGGGCCCGCCAGCGGTTCGTTGAGCGGAGTCTCGCCGCCGGATAACTACAGTGAGTCCGATGACAGGTAAAGAGATGACGAAAAAGATCGCGACTCTTGCCGTAGCCCTCGCGGCGGTCGGTCTGCTCGGCGCTTGCAGTAGCAACAGCAGCGAGCCGATCCCGACCACCATCTCCACCCCGGCATCCGCGGCGGTCACCCCGGGCTCGCCTGCCGCCATGCTGGCCGCCACGCCCTGGGAGACCACCTCCGCGACCGACGCCCACGGCACCGCGGTCCCCCTCACCGACGACAATGTCAAAAACTACGTGGGCTTCGCCTACTTCAAGTCCGACGGCACCTTCACGATGTTCAACCTCGACGACACTCCGAAAATGCACGGCGAATGGTCAGTCTCCCCGGACGGCAGAACTCGCACCATCATCGCGAAAAATGATGCGGGCCAAGAACAATTCACCCGAGTGGTCGACATCGTCACCTTGAACGACAAAGACTTCACCTATCGCGTCTATCCCACGGCCGACGACAAAACCGTCTACTTCGACATCATCCACACCCCGACGACCCACCCCGAACCCGCCAAATAATCCGCGCCGGCAACTGGGCCTCGGCGGTGTGGGCCTTCGCCCCCGGCGCGGAGGGCAAACTGGATCGGGTGACGCGTTCCGCCAAGAACCAGGTCGACCAGTTCGTCGAATTCGGGTACGAGCCCGCGTGGGCCGAGGTGACCATGCAGCAGGTCGTCGCCTGGCGCACCATGCACAGCCAGGGCCGCGGCCTGTTCTCGGTGCTGCTGAAGAACCTGCCCGACCTCGATGCCCTGGCCGTGCGCGACGCCGTGGCGGAGCAGCCCTGGCTGCCCAGCGGCCCGATCCCGCTCGCGGTCACCTGGACCCGGCCGCAGCCGGCACTGCCCGGCCTGGCGGAGATTCGCGCCGAGCAGGAGCACGGTCACGGAGCGCTGGCATGACCACCGCGACCGTCGTCGGCGGCGGGCCCAACGGACTCGCCGCCGCCGTGGCCCTGGCCCGAGCGGGTGTGCGGGTCACTGTCTTGGAGGCCGACCAGCAGATCGGCGGCGGCACCCGCACCGTGGAGGCCATCGTTCCCGGGCTGCTGCACGACCACTGCTCGGCGGTGCACCCGATGGCCGCGGGCTCGCCGTTCCTGCGCGAACTCGGACTCGATCGATACGGATTGTCCTGGCGCACACCGGAGATCGACTGCGTGCACCCCCTCGCCGACGGCCGGGCCGGCGTCCTGCACCGGTCGGTCGAGCGCACAGCCGCCGGACTCGGCCGTGACGGGCAGCGGTGGATTTCGTTGTTCGGCGCGCCCGCCGCCCGCTACGACGCCCTGGCCGAGGACATCCTGCGACCCCTGCTGCGGGTGCCCCGGCACCCGCTGACCCTGGCCCGCTTCGGCGCACCGACCCCGCTGCCCGCCTCGGCGCTGGCCCGGATCTTCCGGACCGAGGAGGCGCGGGCGCTGTTCGGAGGTGTTGCGGCGCATGCCTTCCGGCCGCTGCACCTGCCGATGACCTCGGCCATCGGCCTGGGCATCCTCACCGCCGGGCACCGCTACGGGTGGCCCGTGGCGGCCGGCGGCTCGCAGGCCATCGCCGACGCGCTGGCGGCCCTGCTCGCCGACCTCGGCGGCAATATCGAGACCGGCGTCCGGATCGAGACGGCCACCCAATTGCCGCAGGCCGACCTCACCATGTTCGATCTGGCCCCGGAATCGGTGGCCGAGATCCTCGGCGACCGGCTGCCATCGCGAATCTCCCACGCGTACCGGCGATTCCGGCGCGGACCGGGTGCGTTCAAGGTCGACTTCGCGGTCGCGGAGGGTGTGCCCTGGACCAACCCGGACGCCCGCCGCGCCGGGACCGTCCATCTGGGCGGTCCGTTCGCCGAGGTCGCCGCCGCGGAGCGCGAGATCCATGCCGGTCGGCTGCCCGAGCGACCGCTCGTCCTGGTCGGCCAGCAATATCTGGCCGACCCGCAACGCTCGGTGGGCGACGTCCACCCCGTGTGGGCCTACGCGCATGTCCCGCACGGCTATACCGGCGATGCCGCCGAGGCGATCATCGGGCGCATCGAGCAGTTCGCCCCCGGCTTCCGTGACCGCGTCATCGGCCACACCGTCCACCCGACCACCGAGTTCGCCACCCACAACCCGAACTTCACGGGCGGCGACATCATGACGGGATCCAAGGACATCCGCCAGCTCGTCTTCGGACCGCGAATCGCCCTGTCCCCGTACGCAATCGGAATCCCCGGCATGTACATCTGCTCCGCCGCAACCCCACCCGGCCCGGGAGCCCACGGCATGTGCGGCGCCAACGCCGCCGAGGCGGCTCTGGCCCATCTCGGATCCGTGTGAGGACTGCGACTTTCGCCGACTACCGGGGGTTCCGCATCGAACCGTCGATGCGGGCGATGACCGCGTCGAGCGCCAGATCGATCGTGTAGTCGAATTCCTCCCGCTTGTCGAATCGCGCCAGGTGGGGAGCGGCTTCCGCGACGGCGGGCAATCCCGACTGTTCGAGCGTCGCCTGGCGTGCTGCGATCCCGGCGATGTCGCTGGTTCCGTAGGTGGGGCCGGCATTGACTTCGCGCAGCAGGGTGCCGATGAGGGCGGCCACCATCGTCCGCATCAGATGGACCGCTTCCCGCGGGTCGCAGCCTGCGGCGAGAAGTGCTTCCAGAACGGCTTGGATCGGTGCCAGGCCCTCCACCGATGCCAATTGCCGCGTGAGCACCAGGGCGGCGGCCGCCGGATGCAGCAGAGCGCGATCGCGGAACGCCTCCGCGATGGCTCGCAGGTCGCCACGGAGATCACCGCGACGGGCGGGCAGCTCGATCGAGCCCAGGAGATGCTCGGCCACCGCATCGAGCAGCCCGTCCTTGCCGTCCACGTAGTTGTACAGGCTCTTCGGATCGACACCGAGCACGCGTGCGACCGCTCGCATCCCGACAGCGTCGACGCCGTCGCCGTCGATCACCGTGAGGGTCGCTGCGACGATTCCCGCCCGGGTGAGCTGGCCGGACCCTTTCGGGGGCCGTCCCCGGCGCGTCGAGGGGGCTGGGCTGGTCATGCGGCCATTCTGCCTCACACCCTTGATTAAATCCACACTGTGGGTATATCGTCACGACTGCATAAAACCCACGCTGTGGATATTGGAGTCCGGCAATGCGTTTCCCCTGGGGCACTTCCGATGTGGTCGATCTACCGACCGTTGGAACCCGTATCGACACTCTCACCGATCTCGCGCACGTCGAGGGCGGTCCGGGCGCGCGGCTGCGGGTCGCTCGTGAACAGGCTCGAGCGTTTCGTCGCGAATTCCCGGGCACCGGCACCCCCGACAGCATCACCACCTGCGATCTGGTGACCCTGCCCTACCCGACGCGGTTCGGCCTGTTCCGCGCCTCGCGGGCGATCGCTCCGTTCCTGTCGATCACCAACCGGATGCTCGTGATCCGCTGGCACGACTCCGACGGACGCCCCCGCACTCTGCTGTTCGAGCCCTCCGACGTCGAACTCGGCCGCTACACACCGTATTTCGACAATCTCTCCCAGCGGACCCCGGCGGTGATCGAGCGGCGCATGGTCACCGAACACGGCACGGTGCTGGGCCATCTGTCGCGCCTGGGGATCGCGTGCGACGAAGTCGACTATCTGATGTTCGACCACCTCCACACCCAGGACCTGCGGCGCTGGATCGGGACCACCGCCCATCAGACCGACCTCGACACCACACCCGCGGCGATCTTCCCCAACGCCAAGGTCATCGTTCAACGCGACGAGCTCGCGGGCATGGCCGAGCTGCATCCGCTGCAGCAGCCGTGGTACCAGCCCGCCGCCTACCGGGATGTTCCCGCCGAGGCGTTCCTGCCCATCGAGGGCTCGGTCGTCCTCGGGCCCGGGGTGGCCGTGGTCAAGACTCCCGGGCACGTGTTCGGCAATCAGAGCCTGGTGGTCAACACCTCGACCGGGATCTGGGTCAGCAGCGAGAACGTGATCGCGGCCGAGGCGCTCACCCCGGAGCACTCCCGATTGCCGGGGCTGGCGCGGTGGGCGCGGGAATGGCGACAGGAGATCGTGCTCAACGCCAACACCATGGAAACCACCGCCGACCAGTACAACTCGATCATCCTCGAGAAGACGCTGGCCGACCGCAGCCAAGCCGACCCACGCTTCCTGCAGTTCTTCCCGTCCAGCGAACTCACCGGCGTGTGGACGAACCCGGGTACCCACCCCACCTTCCACCACGGCCACCTCACTCATGGCCCTCAGTGCTGAGGAGAGACCAACCATGTCTTCACGATTCACCCTGCCGCCCGAGGCCGTGCTGCGCGCTCGGGAGCAGCTGGTCCTCGATCATTTCCACGACGAGGTGGCCCAGGACTGGGACGCCACGCTGTCGACGTTCCCGCACCCGCACTACGAGCTGATCGCACCGATGGTCGTCCACGACGGCGACACCGAGGTCCGCGACTACTACCGCGACACCCGCGTCGCGTTCCCCGACCAGGACCACGAGATCATCGCCCTGCGCCACAGTCACGACGCGGTGATCGTCGAATTCTGGCTGCTGGGAACCCATTTGGGGCCGCTGGGCAAAATCCCGCCCACCGGGTCGGCCCATCGGACCAGGATGACCGCCTACTTCGTGTTCGACGAGCACGAGCACCTGGTGATCGAGCGGATCTATTTCGACCAGCTCACCGTCCTCAAACAACTGCTGGGCGGGCTGGACCGACGCAAACCCCGCGACCTGCTCACCCTCGTGCGAGCCCTCGCCGGAGCTATCGCCACCGGCGGCGAACCCGACCCGCGCCTGCTGAACACCACACCTCCGGACCTCGGCGACTGACTCCCGCCATGGACTCGAACGAACGCAAGGAGAAGACCACAATGCGTGCACTCATCGGCGGCAAGGGCACCGAGTGGGTCCGCGAGGACCGCGAGCTGCCCGAGCAGCTGGGCGCCATCCGCATCCAGGTCATGGCCGCCGGTCTCAACCGCGCCGACCTCTACGCCCTCGACGGCAGCTACACCGCCAATTTGCAGGGCGATGGGCCCTTCGTCGCCGGCATGGAAGTCGCCGGAGTCGTCGAGACTTCCAGCCTGCTCGCGCCGCACCTGCCCATCGGAACCCGGGTCATGGGCATCACCACCGGGGCCTTCGCCGACTACGCCCTGTGCCATCCCCGTCTGGTGGTGCCGATCCCCGACCACCTCGATTTCGACGCCGCGGCGACCCTGCCCGTCGGCCTCATCACCGAACACGATGCGCTGGTCACCCAGGCGGGTTTCACCCCGGGCGACACCGTGCTCATCGTCGGCGGTGCCAGCTCGATCGGTCTGATCGGCATCCAGCTCGCCAAGGCCCTCGGTGCCGACCGGGTCATCGCCACCACGACCAGCGCGGGCAAACGGGCTGCCCTGCTGCGCGCGGGCGCCGACGTCGTGGTCGACACCACCGCCGAGGACCTGGCAGCGGTTGTGCTCGCGACCACCGACGGCAAGGGCGCGACCATCACCCTCGACCACGTCGGCGGGAACCTCTTCGCGCAGCTGCCCGCCGCCACCGCGGTCGGCGGCACGATCATCAGCATCGGCCGGCTCGCCGGTGCGGGCACCGAACTCGATCTCGACACCCTGGCCTTCCGTCGTCAGCGAGTGCTCGGCACCACCTTCAGCATCCGCACCCGCACCGAACTCGCCGATGTCGTCGCAGCGCTCGCCGACCGGGTCCTGCCCGCGCTCGCCGCCGGGGAGATCACCCCCACGCTCGACGGTGTCTACGCGGTCGACGACGCCCGGGCCGCCGCGCGGCGTCTGCGCGACAACGCGGCCACCGGCAAGATCGTCCTGTCGTTCGCCGACGCGCACCCCGGACCGGCGCCGACCCCCGACCCGGTGGCCAACCTGTTCGGCGGCATCGCCCAAATCGGTTACGTGGTGCGCGATATCGAGGAATCGATGCGCAACTTCGTCGCCTGCGGTATCGGTCCGTGGTTCTTCCTGCGCGGTGTGCGCCCGGAGGACTTCACCTACCGGGGTGAACCGTCGGCGATGGTGATGGATGTCGCGGTCGCCAACAGCGGTGACATCCAGATCGAGCTGATCAGCCCTGTCAACGACGCGCCCTCGATGTACCGAGACTTCCTCGACGCGGGACACGAAGGCGTGCAACACATCGCCTACTGGAGCGACGACTACCAGCAGCTCTACGATCGGGCGCTCACGGCCGGATTCACCGTCGGGCAGGAAGGCCGCATCGGTGGTGCCGACGGCCGATTCGCCTACCTCGAGACGGAGCATCACCCCGGCACGGTCATCGAGATCTCCGACGTCGGCGGTACCAAGATGCTCGTCTTCGACCTGGTACGGACGGCAGCCGCGAACTGGGACGGCAGCAACCCGATCCAGACCATCGACGCGGGCCTCATCGGGGGCGATCCCGCGGTGATGACGGCGATGCTGGAAGCGCTGGGATGAAAGTCCACCACCTCAACTGCGGCACAATGCATCCCCCACGAACCCCCGCGGGGTTGGTGTGCCACGTCCTGCTCCTGGAGACCGGCACCGGCCTCGTGCTGGTGGACAGCGGGCTGGGTCTGCGCGATGCCGCCGACCCCGCGGCCCGATTCGGTCCGGGACGTTTCTACGTGCGCCCCAGGTTCGACGCGAACGAGTCCGCCATTCGGCAACTCGAACGTCTCGGCTTCGACCCGCGTGATGTCCGCGATATCGTGCTGACCCACTTCGACGCCGACCACACCGGCGGGCTCGCCGACTTCCCTTGGGCCAGAGTTCATCTCACCGCCGATGAAGCGAACGCGGCCCGGCGACCGGCAGGTTTCCTCGAAAAGGCCCGCTACCTGCCCACCCACCGCGACCACCACCCGACGTTGGTCTGTCACACCCCTGGCGGCGGCGATCCCTGGTACGGGTTCGCCGCCGCCGAGGAACTCACCGAGATCACCCCCGGCCTTGTCATGATCAGCCTGCCCGGCCACACCCGCGGCCACGCCGCCATCGCCGTCGACATCGGCGAACGATGGATCTTCCACGCCGGCGACTCCTTCTACCACCACGGCCAGATCGACGGCCTCGGCCCGGTGCCACGGGCCCTGACCGCGATGGAACGCTTTGTTGCGCACGACATGAACGCAGTTCGCGCCAACCACGAACGCCTCGCTGAGCTGTGGACCGAGCAGGCCCCCGACCTGCTGCTGATCAATGCCCACGATCCTTTCCTGCTGCGCCGTGCCCAGCAGATCGACACCGACATGGAGTAAAAGGAATGCGCTGACCCACCGCCGTCACGCCGCTGCCGGCCTGACGGTGATGTCCGATTCTCGCCAGCCGCACGGGTGCCGGTGTACGTCGTCGGCGGTAGTGCGGGCACCGCGTTCGGCGCGGCCGCGGTGAGCTGGTTCGGCTGGGCGGCAACGGCTCTCATCGCCGCCGGCGCGATCGTGGTCGCGGCCGCGATCACCGTGCCGGTGCGCGTGGCCCGCGCCTGACGCTTCCCTCGGCACGGGTCAGCTGGCAGGCGTCGTCGGTGCAGGAGCGTTGCAGGCGCCCTCGTGAGATCGTCTGTATCAGGCCGATCGCCCAGCACATGGGACAGCCGCGCAGGGCCAGGACACCGATCGGCAGCAGTAGCAGGCTGAGTACGCCGAAAACCGGTGCCAGTGCGATCGATCCGGCGAGCAGCCCGAATCCGATTACTCCTCGCCCCAGATGGGCGGGGACGGACTTGCTGGCGAAAGACCGTTCGCCCGAGGTGAGTCGACTGGTCATTCCGCTGCCGCCTCGTTCCAGGAATCCAGCTCGGAGCGCACGGTGGTGCGGGCACGGTGCAGCCGGGATTTCATCGCCGCAGTGCTCAGCCCGACCGATTCGGCCACCACACTTCCCGGCAGACCCTGAACGTCACGCATGATCAGTACCCGGCGCTGATCGGCGGGCAAGGATGCGATGGCCGCGGCCACCCGCTCGATCTCCAGCCGGGCCAGCACGTCGTCCTCGGCCGAGGCGGTGCACGCCTCGGCACTCGCTTCTGAGCGGCGGGCCATGTCCGCGACTCGCCGCAAGCATTCGTTCCGCACGATCCGAAACATCCAGGAGGCCAGCGCACCCGTGGCCCGCAGAGTTCCGATCTTGCGATACAGCACGATCATCGCCTCCTGCGCCGCGTCCTCAGCATCCTGGCTGCTCGCACACAGCGAATACGCGAACCGCCGCACGTGCGGATGCGCACCGGAAACCAACGCCGCGATCGACGCCTCATCTCCGCCCTGGGCCGCGACCACGATGTCCGCCGCAGGCCACGAGGACGGCACGCCCCTACCCACGCGACCGCTTCCGATTACGCAGGAACAGCACGCAACTACACACCGACACAGCCGCAACAACCACGGCGACGACGACTACGGTCATGAGAACCCTTTCTCCGCGTGCCGACCTCGATGCCCGCACGCCCATAAGAGCAACCAACCGCGAAAAGGATTCACCACCCACCCGATTCGACCGGTCCGCGTCGAGACGCCGATTCGCCCGCCGGGCCGCGACAACAACTTTCGAGGCCCGCGGCGTCGAACACCACCCGAATCCCGCATAGGACGCTGCTCGCGGCGACCGCGGCCAAGACCCACAACAGCACCACATGGTCGCGGGCGGGCGTGAGTGGGCAGACCCGACCTGTCATGGCGGGCTATCGGCCTTCCGGCCCGGGGCGTGTCAAAGATCCGTCAAACCGGGCTCGGAGGTCTTGCCCGGGGTTGCTCGATGGGGTGATATCCCTGTTGTGACTGCAATCGTCGGCCCTCGTCGCGCCCTGCGCGTCGCTGTCGACGTTGCCCGGCACCGAGTCGAGCGCATGCCGTCCGCTTTGGAGCTCTTCGGCTTCCAGAGTGAGGACGAGCCGCCGAGTCCGGTCTAGCCTGTCGCTATATCCCTTGCCGCGCAGCGTATTCGCGCCGCGGTGTCGCCAATGTCAGTGCGACGTTCCACACCTTCCCGCGAATGTCATCGCGAACCTCTCGTGTGCTCCCGCGCCTCGACGCGGGCCACCCCCTCATTGATCGGAGAGCTATGTCCGCAACCCTGTCCAGCGCCCGTACCGTCCTCGTGACCGGGGCCGATACGCGCCTCGGTTTCGCGACGGCGCAGCGGGTGATCGCCGATGGCGATACCGTCATCGCGCACATTCTGGACAAGAACCATGCCGACGAGACGATGCAGCGCCTGCAGGGCACGGCCGAGCCCGGCCAGGTGCGCATGGTGCAGGCCGACTTCACCCGCTTGGCCGAGGTCGACGAACTCGGCCGCACCCTGGCCGCGGAGTGCGCTCGTCTGGACGCGCTGATCAATGTCGCGTCCATCGCGGCTCCCGATGCGCGCACTCACACCGAGGACGGGTACGAAATGACGTTCCAGGTCAACTATCTCGCGCCGCACCGCCTGACCATGGCGCTGATTCCCGCGCTCGAAGCAGCACGGGGACGGGTCGTCGCTGTCACGTCGAAGCTGCACGCCGCCGGGAACATCGACTACTCGGATCTGGACCGCAACCGCGGCATCTACACCCCATTCGCCATCTACACGCAGTCGAAGTTGGCGCTGACCATGTTCAGCCGCTCGCTGGCCGAAACCGGGCCGGACGGACTGACCTCGGTCAGCGTGCATCCGGCCGACTTCGAGATCGATGTGCCGCGCCTGCGCAGCCACCGCATCGCACCCCTCGACAGCGCCGCAGCCCTACTGGTGCAGCTGGCCACACCCAGCACGCCGGTCATGAACGGCGGCTACTACGAGGGCGCGGAGCCCGCGAAAGCTGCCGCGCTGGTGCGTAATTCGCGTGCCCGCACCCGGCTCGCCGCATGGAGCAACCAGCTCACGCACACCGCCTGACCCAGTCAGTGATCCTCCGGGAGGAATACGTGTCCAAACGAGCCAGTAAGAAGCGCGCCCGCCGCAAGAAGAAGGCGAATCACGGCCACAAGCCCGGCCAGCGCTGACCGACCTCCGGCGCAGCCGGCACCGGCATGTCATGGTTGCGCCGAGGACCGGAGCCGCCGCGAACCCGAAAGGGCCGCGGCGGCTTCGTCATCAGGTCGTATAGATCTTGCAAAGAAGCAGGTCGACAGCGCCAAGGGTGCGTCAAAGCAGCTGTTGCCGCAGCTCGGCCGCGCATATCTTCCATCTCCCGTCCGGAGTTTCTTCCGGGCGGCGAGGAGATGGTTCGAATGGCCGGCGATCACGATGACTCGGTGCTGCTGGACGAGCTGGCAACCCATTGCCACGTCGTCGAGATCCTCGATCTGTTGTCCGAGTCCGGTTGCAATACTGCGCTTCTGATGAGATTCGTACCGGCACAGGGTCCGGATCTGGAGTCTGCTCTCCGTCTGATCGCGGCGCATGGACTCCTCGCCACCGATGACCACGGCAGTTGGGACGAGCCCCTGACGATTCCCGGGCCGCTCCGACTGACCGACCGCGGCGAAGCGGTCGCGCAAGCGCTGTCCAACGTTGAGGCAGGAAGCACCCCTCATGGTGGTGACCGACATACAGCGCATCGCTCGGTCCTGGAAAGAGCCGCCGGCCGAGTGCTGAGCTTGCGCCGCACCAGGGCGAGCGGGCTTGCCGCGACGTCTCGAGCCTGACCCTGGCACCACGGGTAGCGCGGAGGCCGAGACCCGTTTCGGCCGTTGGAGTGGTCACGGGCGCGCTGGAATCAGGGCGCATCGGAGGTTTGTGCCTGCGAGCCGGTAACGTCCGGCACGATTCGCGGGCATCCGCACGGCCGCCCGCTCGGAGGAGGTACCACTGTGACCGAGCAGCGACCCACGGGGGCGACGGGTGACACTCCCGCGCCGCAGTCGGCACCGGGCACGTCCGTCGCGCACGACACGGCCCGGCTGGCGGTGGTGGTCGGTGCGCTCGGTGTGGTGTTCGGCGATATCGGCACCAGCCCCATCTACACCCTGCAAACCGTGTTCGATCCCGGTGACCCGCATCCGGTTCCGGTGAGCCGGGACAACGTATTCGGTGTCGCGTCGCTGGTGTTCTGGTCGGTCACGATCATCGTCACCGTCACCTACGTCCTGCTGGCGATGCGCGCCGACAACGAGGGTGAGGGCGGCATCATGGCGCTCATCACGCTGCTGCGGCGCTGGGTCGCGCCGGGCGGGCGGCGCACCGCGCTCGCGCTGTCGGCGCTCGGAATCTTCGGCGCGTCACTGTTCTTCGGCGACAGCATGATCACCCCGGCGATCTCGGTGCTGTCGGCCGTCGAGGGTCTGAAGGTGGTGCAGCCCTCGCTCGCGGAGCTGGTCGTGCCGATCACGGCGGTGATCATCATCGGGCTGTTCCTCGTGCAGCGGCGCGGCACCGCGGCGGTGGGCCGAATGTTCGGGCCCGTGATGATCGCGTGGTTCGTGACCATCGGCGTGCTGGGCATCACCGGCATCGCCGCGCATCCGGAAATCCTGAAGGCGCTCTCACCCACCTATGCGCTGGGATTCCTGTTCGGCCACTTCGGAATCGCGTTCTTCGCACTCGCGGCGATCGTGCTCGCCGTCACCGGCGCCGAGGCGCTCTACGCAGACATGGGGCATTTCGGCCGGCGCGCCATCACCCGCGGCTGGCTGTTCCTCGTCTTCCCGGCCTGCGCGCTCAGCTACCTCGGCCAGGGGGCGCTGATCCTCGACGACCCCGCCAATGCCAGCGCCCCGTTCTTCCTGCTCGTCCCCGGCTGGGGACGACTGCCGATGGTCGTGCTGGCCACCGCGGCCACCGTCATCGCCTCGCAGGCGGTGATCACCGGCGCGTATTCCGTTGCCGCCCAAGCCGCCCAGCTCGGCTACCTACCGCGGCTGCGGGTCGCGCACACCTCGGAATCGACCATCGGGCAGATCTACGTGCCGTGGATCAACTGGCTGCTGATGGTGTCGGTCCTGACGCTGGTGTTCGCCTTCCGCAGCTCGGCCGCATTGGCCTTCGCCTTCGGTATGGCGGTGACCGGCACCATCACCATCACCACCCTGCTGTTCTTCTATGTCGCACGGGCGAAATGGAATACGCCCATGTGGCTGATCGTGCTCGCCGCGACCCCGCTGCTGGCCGTCGACCTGCTGTTCGTCGCGGCGAACCTCACCAAGCTCGTGCACGGCGCGTGGCTGCCGCTGATGATCGGCCTGACCGCATTCACCATCATGACCACCTGGCAGCGCGGCCGGGAGATCGTCACCACCGAACGCGAACAGCGTGAAGGATCACTGCGCGTGTTCATCGACCAGTTGCAGGAGGGCGTGCCGGCAACGGTCACCGTCCTCGGCACCGCGGTATTCCTCAACCGCGGCAAGGAAACCGCTCCATTGGCCATGCGTGCCAACGTCGAGCACAACCACGTACGGCACCAGCAGGTCGTATTCCTGTCGATCAAAACCGAACCGGTCCCGCGGGTTCCGGTCGACCGGCGCATCGCCATCGACCACCTGGACTACCGCGAAGACGGCATCATCCATGTCACCGCCAGCTACGGCTACATGGAAACCCCCGACGTCCCAGCCGCTCTCGCATTGCTCGACCCCGCCGAAACCGAAGGCCCGCTGGACCTGGCCCAGGCTTCGTACTTCCTGTCCACCATCGAACTGCGCCCCGGCCCCCAACCCACCATGGCCCGTTGGCGCAAACGCCTGTTCATCGCCACCAGCCACATCACCGCCGACGCCGCGGAGTACTTCGGCCTCCCCCGGAACCGCACGGTCATCATGGGCTCGCAGATCGAGGTGTAGCTGGCCCGCATGTTTCACGCGGCCGGCCGCCCCGACCAATCATCGTGCCGCCCTTGACGTTCGATCAGATCCATCAGCGTGTCGACGGCGGCGAGGGAGGACCACTCATCGCGAGCGGCGAGACTGGGATGCCGATCGGACCGCGCGATGTACACCTCCTCCGTGGGCGACCACTGCACATGGAACGACGACAGCCTGACTTCCCTGCCGATGATGCCCATAACCTCGCCTCCAGCTTCGACATGGCCTGAGCTCCCATTGGATATCCAACCGGAAGGCGCCCCGTGATCCTTGACGCTTCCATCACCGGCGTGCACACGAAATTGTCGAGTTCTTAGCGGCCGCAGCGCACTCGACGCGAATCACGATGTCCCGAGCCGTTCGTGGCGCAGCAGGACGACTTGTTTGTCCAGCACCCGCGATTCGGTCAATCGCAGGGCCGCACCGACATTCACGTCGGTGAAAACGGGCTTGCCGCCGCCGAGTAGGACCGGGTGCACGAAAATGTGGTACTCGTCGATCAATCCGTCGCGAGTCAACGACGACGCGAGTTCGGATCCACCACACAGGAGGAAGTCCCTCTGCTCACGAGCCGCCGCATCGGCCAGGGATCCGAAATCGGAGAAGACGCGAGTCTTCCACGGCGCACTGTCGAGCGTGCGGGACACGACGGCCTTCGGCTTGGCCAGCCAGACTGGCGCGAAGTCGGCGTCGCCGGGATGGAATGCGCATTGCTCGGCCCGGGGCCAGTACTCGGACATGAAGTCCCAGGTGACCCGGCCGTAGAGGAAGGTTCCCGCCGTGTCGGCGAGTCTGCGCCAATACGCGTCGACGTCGGAATCCATGGTGGGCCAGTAGAATTCACCATTCGGCCCTTCTATGTAGCCATCCAGCGACTGGTGGACGACATGAACGATCTTCCCCATCGGGTCGCTCTCCCTTCAGGCTGCGATTGTCAGCTGCCGGTGTTGTCGCCCACGGCACGCTCGATGGCGTCGACCAGGCGCTTCCGTTCGCGGTTGACCCACGCGTCCTCCTGGTAGTTCCGCGCGAATGCCTCGATGAATTCCACCGGGTCGTCGCCGACGACCTCCCGAATCGGGGTGCGATCCACCGCGCTCGGCTCGAAAAGATCTGCGAGGTCCTCGAACATGGCGATGCTGCCGCCCGGCCCGTACACCATCAGGTACCGCTCGAACGCGTCGATCGCCGTGCGGTAGTTCGTCGGAAGCCGTCGTGCGCGCTCCTTGTACTGCCGCCACCGCCGCTTGTCGCCGAGGTCGCCGATCACCTTCGCGGTGAGTTTCGAGATGTCCATGACTATTTACCGCCTTCGTGGAGTTGTTCGAGCCGTTCGGAGAGGAAGTTCCAGCTCCTGCGGAACTCGTCGAGATAGTCCTGCCCCTGCGCGTTGAGGGTGAACACCTTGCGCGGCGGCCCCTTCTCCGAGGCGACCTTCTCGACGTCGACCAAACCCTTCTTCTCGATCCTGATCAGCAGGGCGTAAATGGTGCCCTCGGCGATATCGGAGAACCCCTGCTCCCGCAGCCACGCCGTGATCTCGTACCCGTACGCCGACCGCACGGACAGGATCGCCAGCACTATGCCTTCCAACGTGCCCTTGAGCAGCTCTGTCATCTGCTTGCCCATGGATCACCTCCTCGCGCTACTCTGCGTTGCTTACTACTAGTAGATAGTAACACTGAGTAGTGAAGGCGCAAGCAGTTCTCACCGAAGGGCCGTAAACCTATGGGCCTTCCGGTCATCGGAGCCGATGGCGTCTGCGGTTACCTGTTGACGCGATTGGTCCTTGGCTCGGCACCCGACCGTCGGAAGGATGGGCAGGAGTCGGAAAAGCCAAGAGAGAAAAGGGATTCGGCTGATGTCGAACGTTGCTCGTGACCTGGAAGGCAAGGTCGCACTGATCGTCGGCGGCACCCGCGATCAGGGTGCCGAATTCGCCAGAAACATCGCCGCCCGCGGAGCGGTCACCATCGTCACCTACCAGGGCGACGAGCAGACGATCCGCGCCAACGGCGCGATGTTCTGATGATGTCCACGCCGCCGGTCGTAGCGGTCGGCGGGGTGCGGTCGAATCGTGTCCGGCTGCCGTGGCTCACCGCAGGCTGCTGGTTGCTGACGCTGCTGTACTTTCCCGTCTCGATCGCGGTGGCCCGCGCCTGGCCGTCGGGATACAGCTGGTCGGGCAACTACATCAGCGATCTCGGCATCACTCGATGTGGCGAATACACCGATCGCGACGGCATGTCGCGTGCGGTGTGCTCGCCCGACCACGCGGTCCAGAACCTGATGTTCGTGCTCACCGGACTGCTGACCGTCGTCGGTGCGCTGGGCTGGGCCGGGATGTGGAATGGGCGCTGGTTCCGTGCCGGATGCATCCTGTTGGCCGGAGCCGGTCTCGGTATCGCCGGAATCGGATTGGCGCCCTGGAATATTCGAACCCAGGTGCACGACACCATCGCCCTGTTGCAATGGTTTCTGCAACTGGTGGGAATGATCCTGATCTTGCCGGAGGTGACACGCAGACTCCGGAGCTTGGCCGTCTGCACCGCACTGTCCGTGGTGATCTCGGTGATCGGCGGTGTATTCCTTTTCGCGAGTAGCCATTCCGGGCTCGGCGCGGGGGTGTCGGAGCGCATCGCGTTCGACACGCTCACCGTGTGGGGTGGTCTGGTCGGACTCGTGTTGATGCTCAGTCTCGGAAGCGGTGGGCGCGGCGGTAGGCGCCCGGAGACAGACCGGTCCAGCCGGTGAAGGCACGGCTGAGGGCGCGGGCATCGCTGTAGCCGGTGCGCAGTGCGATGGCGTGCATGGTGAGGGTGGTGCTGCGCAGCAGGAAGCTGACCCGCTCGCACCGGCTCGCGGCGAGCTCCGCGCTCCAGGAGGTTCCGGCGTCGGCGAGTCGTCGTTGCAGGGTGCGGTCGCTGATCTGCATCCGGGACGCGAGGGCGGCGAGCTTCGGGCCACGCCCGGGATGGCAGTCGGTGCGGCCGGTTTCCCTGCACAGCTCCGCGCGGAAGGAGTCGATCCATCCGGGCATCGATCGGGCGTTATCGATGGCCTGCTGGGCGGCGCTGTGCAGGATCCAGCGCAAGTGTGGATCATGCGCCGGCCTGCTGGTCTGGTGCTCCGTGATCCGATAGTTGATGCTGTCGGCCGGTTGGTCGAAGTGAATAGCCTTGGTGCTCAAGGCATCTTCGAGATATCGGTGGTGGCGTGGCGCCGGATGTGCGAAGTCCACCCGCATGGGCACGGCCGCGTCCCCGAAGGCATTCCGGGCACGCCGGACCGCCACGGTCACCGCGAATTCATTGACGATGCTGCGGGTTTCGCCGTAGGTGGTGCCGCGGTAGCCGACCGTGAGCGTGGACCCCTCCTCGACAACCTCCAGCCGCGCGGCCGGATCGCAGATCGCGGTGCTGAACCGGGACGCGTCGTGAAATCCCTCCGCCAGCGACGGTGCGCTGCTGAACAGATAGTCCCAGATATGCAGGCGCCCATGGTCGGCCATATCGGCCGCTCGCACACCCGCGTCGTCGCCGATAACGTGATGCATCAGCGTCCACAAGCGATATTGGCTCTCCGAAGGTACCCGAATCCTGTCATCGCCCAGCAGCTTCCGGTCGATGTTCCCGATTCGGGCGGCCTCGCCCGCATCGATACCGGATCGGACCGCCGCGTCCAACACGATCCGAACGACATGCCCCGACACCGTATTCACCAAGGCAGGATTCGCCGTATCCATCATCGCCTCGATTCTGCCCAGACGGGCCGCCCGCAACGCTACCGAAGGGTATGCCCGCGCGAGCCACGGCGAATGCCCCGACTTTCCACGGCTGTGCCTCTCAATGAGCGGGGAATTGGTGCGCGATGACATTGGTGCTCAACGAGAATCGCGAGACTGTTGATGTATCGGCATCGGTTCATCATCGATCAGTGGGTGTGGGAGCTGCCAGGTGGCCACGTCGACCACGCTGAGGATGTTGCCGTGGCGGCGGCGCGGGAGGTGGAGGAAGAGACCGGTTGGCGTCCGCGCACGATGGAGCGCCTGGTGACGTATCAGCCGTCGATCGGCACCTTGGATCAGCCGCAGGTGATCTACCTCGGTCGTGGTGCGGACCTGACTGATACAGCGCCCGATATCAACGAGGCCGAGGATGTGCGTTAGATCCCGCTCGAGGAAGCCGCGGCCATCATCGATTGGGGCGAGATCGTCGGTGCGGCAACGGTGGTCGCGATCTATCGGGCGCTCAGCCTCGCTGAGTGAGTTCGAGGACTTGCTGTCGGAAGTCGGCGACCTCGGTCAAGTTGTTGAAACGTCGGAGCCGGTAGCGCAGGTCTCGTAGGTAGGAGAGGCTACGGCGGGAGGCAAGGTCGGTGGCGATGTCCAGAGCGCACTGCGGCGTTGAGCGCTGTGGTACAGAAGGTTTGGTCTTGGCGGGCGGCGTGTCCGTGTGCTTCGACCATGTGGCATTCGGATTCGAGGGCGGGCAGGCCTGGCCTGCGGGCGGCGATTTGGGCGGCGCGGGCCAGGTCGATGGCGTCGCCGGGGCGGCCGACGTAGGTGGCTTGGTGGCTCATGGCGGCCATGATTTCGGCGCTGAGTGCGCGTCGCTGGCGGCGCGGGCGAGTCGGAGGGCCTGGATCAGGTAGCTCTGGGCGAGGCCGTGGTCTTCCTGGTCATAGGCGGCCCAGCCTGCAAGGCGTACGAGTTCGGCTGTGGAGCCCAACAATTGGCGGCCGATGTGCTCGTTGAAGCTGCCGCGCAGGAGCGGTGCGACCGAGCTGTGCAGGTATTGCACGATCGTCGAGCGGACTTTGCCGCCGTCGACCTTGTTGTCGAAGGTTGTGACGTTTGGGTCCACAAAACCCGAGAATGGTGCTGCTGCGGACGCACTGCGGACTGCGAAAGCCCCGGCATCCCAGGGCTTTCGACAGCGTAGTGCTACTACTTAGCGGACAGGCTGCTCAGGAGACCACCGATCACCGGAATCGAGTTCGCGCTGCCACTGTTCGGCGATGTGGTCGGAGGGGTTGTCGTCGGCGGAGTCGTCGTCGGCGACTGGGTGGTCACGGTGACGTTTACCGCACCAAGCGTGGTGTGGCTGGTGAACTGCACCCCCAGACGGTGAGGACCAGCAGTTTTCGGCGTCCATTGGAAGCTCGCGGTAGCGCACCTCGTGACCGTGCCCTGAGCGATTGCGACATAGTCCTCGAGCAAAATCGGTGTCATGTCATCACCGCAGTACCCGTCAGAAGCGTTGACCGTGTAGGTCTGTCCCACAACGAACGTGTCACCCACCAGAGTCACACCATTGTTCGTAATGTCGGCCTCGGCCGTCGATTCCGTTATCGCGGCGAGGCCGGCTGCCGCGGTCACCACTGCCGCGATCCCAATACCCACCCGACGAATCGTCCCACTCATACTTCACTCCCCTGTTGTCGAAAATCCCCATGCGTCAAGGGGACTGGCGCAGCCTATCGCAACTGACCGACATCCTTTTCAGAGTGTTTTCGCACGGATCGGGGGATTCGGAACGAGCCATGCGCACCAAGCGTGAGCCCCGATGCGCTGGTGTCGAAGATCGCTGGTACAAAGGCGGTCACGGTGGTGACCGAGGACAGGACGAAAACCCGGCAGCGCGTTCCGTCCGAGAACTACGGCTGTCGAAAGCGTTGGCGCGCACGGTATGTCGATAACAGCAGCCAGGAGCACGTGCAGTCCTTTGTCCGAAAGGCTGATGCGCAGTCCTGGCTGGACGGGGTCACCAGTTCGCTGGTGACCGGTACCCACATTGCACCGTCGGCCGGTCGCGAAACCATTGGCGAGATTGGCCGGCGGTGGCTCGCCGCGCAGGCACATCTGAAGGAGGCCACTGCCTTCAACCGCGGCCACACTTGGGGATTACACGTGAAACCCCGGTGAGGGAGCATCGAAGCGCGGGATGTGCGAACGACGGATGCGCGGTCGAGCAGCTGGTCCGCGAGGTTACCGAGATGTCCGCGTCTTCCGGCCCGCAGTCACCCGGCTGCGGGATCCGAAGAGAAAGGGGCGCGCGACGAAAACCGGGTCGGCAAGGTTTCCATACGTCTCGCCGCACGGTCTCCGGCATACCGCGGTGTCGCTCGCGATCAGCGCCGGCGCGAACGTGAAGGCCGTACAGGCCATGCTCGGGCACAAGTCCGCGGCCATGACGCTGGACACCTACGCCGACCTGTTCCCGGACGACCTCGAGTCCGTCGCCGAGGCTCTCGACGCTGCTGCCCGGTCAGCTATCGCCGCTGCTGCGGACGAACTGCGGACCGGCACTGATGATCAAGGTTCCGAATAGCTCCGAAAACGAAAACCGCCCGTATCCTCTACCGAGGTCACGGGCAGTTTCTCTTGTTGTGGAGCTAAGGGGAATCGAACCCCTGACCTTCTCGATGCGAACGAGACGCGCTACCAACTGCGCTATAGCCCCGCGGGGACGTTTCCGGCCCGCGCTGGAGAACTTTAGCAGGTGGGGTGGGGAGTCGACGAATCGGCTGGTTGGAGAGGGTTTCTTGGGATGTGGGGGCGGACAGGTGCCGGGCGACCGGCCTATCGCCGAACTCCGATCGGGTCTGAGGCGCCGAACTGAGCGCTCAGACGGACTCGCTGTAGGAGTCGAGCACTCTCAGGAACAGATCGAGCCGGTGCTCGCGCACTGCCGGGTTGTCCGGTTCCAGTAGGCACTGGCCCAGCGTGCCGTCGTGTACCGCCACCAATGCCCGGCCCAGTGCCGCCGGATCCGGTACCCGCCGGCCATTGCGGCGCATGATCGCGACCACCACCGGGGTGAGTGCTGCGGCTATCGCCTCCTCTCGGGCCACCATCACCTGACGCAACGTGGGATTGCGCAGGGCGTGCGCGGTGAATTCCGAGGTGATACGAAACCACTTGTCATCCACCGGGACTGCCGCCAGCACCTGCTCGACCGCCCGCCGCGGATCGCCGCCCACTCCGCCGGGCGCATCCAGCACCGCTGCCGCCTCGGCCAGCATCGACGCCGACCGCTGCTCCCACATGGCCAGGAACAATTCCTCCAGCGAGGTGAAATTCGAGTAGAACGCACCCCGGGTGAATCCGGCCCGCTCACAGACCTGTTCGACCGAACAACGGCCGAATCCCTCCTCGGCGAAGGCCTCGAACGCCGCGTCCAGCAGCCGCTGCCGCGTCCCGGCCCGGCTGCGGCGGACCTTCACACCCCCGGCCGCCCCATCGGCAGCCGCCCCTTCCCGCTCGGATTCGTCATCGGCCCTGCTCACGCCCGCATCGTATCCGGTCCGGCGACCCCACCACCGCGACCACCGCGCCCCTGGCCGATGCGCCCGCCCGTAGCGGCGCCGCCGACCTACTTGAATGCCAAGTCCGGACAGTCGAATCGTGCCGCCCGGCTCGGTGACGGCGATCTCGCCGGACGCCAAGTCCGGCCAGCCGGGCCGAGTCGCCCGCGCGGGACCGGCGACCTCATTGAATGCCAGATCTGGACAGCCGAATCGAGCTGTCCGCTGCGGTCGGCCGGGTCTAGGGCTGGTGGCCGGGGAGGCCGGCGGCGTGGGCGGCGTCGGTGAGGACCTGTTCGAGCATGGCGGGGGTGAGGCGGCCGGTGAAGGTGTTCTGCTGGGAGGGGTGGTAGGTGCCGAACAGGTGGAGGGGGGCGCGGCCGGGGGTGGCTGGGGCGAGCTCGATTCGGGCGCCGTGGGTGAAGCGGGGCTTGGGTTTGGGTATGGCCCAGCCGGATTCGGCCAGGGCGGGCAGGATGGCTTGCCAGCCCCAGGCGCCGAGTACGACGATTGCGCGGAGAGTGGGGGCCAGCAGGGTCAATTCGGTGGTCAGCCAGTGGCGGCAGGTATCGCGCTCGGTGGGGGTGGGTTTGTTGTCCGGTGGGGCGCAGTGCACGGGGGCGGTGACGCGGGTGCCCAGCAGCCGCAGGCCGTCGTCGGCGGAGACGCTGGTGGGCTGGTTGGCGAGACCGGCGGCGTGCATGCACGCGATGAGGACGTCGCCGCTGCGGTCGCCGGTGAACATGCGGCCGGTGCGATTACCGCCGTGCGCGGCCGGCGCCAGGCCCACGATCAGCAGCCGGGCGTCCGCGGGACCGAAGCCGGGAACCGGCTTGCCCCAGTAATCCTCGTCACTGAAGGCGGCCCGCTTCTCGTGTGCGACCTGCTCGCGCCATGCCACCAGCCGGAGGCAGGCGCGACACGCGGTAAGTTCCGTGTCTAGCTGGGCAATTGTGCGGCACACAGGGCGACTCAACCACAAAGGGACTGCGACCGTGCGGCGGAGTGCCGGTGTGGCGGGCCCGGCATACTGTGCGCCGGTAGCCGAGAGTTAGCGATAAGGGATGGAAGTGGACCACACGTGAGTGATCTCGTCGAACTCGGTACTCCTGTCGACGCGGCACAGAGTGTGGGAAACCTACTGGGCGTGTTCGCATTCGGAGTGTCGGGCGCGCTGCTCGCGGTGCGTCGCCGCTTCGATGTGGTGGGCATCGCGGTGCTCGCGGTCGCCACCGCCACCGGTGGCGGTGTGATCCGCGATCTGGTCATCGGCCGCACCCCGCCGCTGGCTTTCGTTCAGGTGTCCTATGCCGGAGTCGCCCTGCTGGCCGCGGCCGTCATCTTCTTCTGGCATCCGCCGGTGCGGCTGGTCCGCACCCCGCTGAATATCGCCGACGCCATCGGCCTCGGCATCTTCTGCGTGACCGGCACCGTGACCGCCTTCCAGCACGGCATGTCGGCGACCTCGTCGGCGGCGCTCGGTCTGGTGACCGCGGTGGGCGGCGGTGTGATCCGCGATGTCCTCGCCGGCGTCACACCCAGCGTGCTCAGTGACGGCGAGTTGTACGCCGTACCGGCTCTGCTCGGTTCCGCGGCGACGGCGCTGCTGCTGCACTACGGCCAATACACATACTGGACAGGCGGTTTGGCTGGGGCGGGCGCGGTCGGCCTGCGCCTGATCGCGCTGTTCCGGCACTGGCATGCCCCGATGGCCCGCCCACACCGCCGCCGCGACGGGTGAGCGACGCGCCCGCGCGGGGAGGCGAGCGCCTCAGTCGTGTCGCCCGGCACGGTCCGGGCTGATTGATAGCATGGCGAAGGCTTGGCCGACTGGCTGTGAAATCACACCTCGAGAGAGTTTCCATCCAATGCAGTTCGAGATCGTCGAGCGGGACGAGACGTGGATTGCCGGGCTGCCGGTGCGCAGTCCCAAACGTGCCCTCGGTGAACTGCGCGACCACGATCTGGAAGTGGCGTGGGCCGCGGTCCTGCATCAGGAACTCGGTGGTCCGCTGGCCTCGGCCTACACCGACTACGCGGCCGAGCTCGGCACCTACAACACCCAGATCGTCGGCTACCAGTGCGGCTCGCTCGACGAGGTGACCCGCGGCCACGTGGTGGCCCGCCTGCCGCGCGGCACCTACGCCCGCTTCTCCTCGGTCGGCAACTTCCCCCAGGTGATGACCGATCTGTGGACGCAGATCGCCTACGCGGAGGAACACAAGCAGATCAAGCGCATTCACACCGGCGACTTCGAGACCTATCCGCACGCGTACAAGATCGATCTGTACCTGGCGGTCGAGCCCTCATGACCTATTCGATCGTGGTCCGGCCCGGTGGGGTCTACGGCGGCCTGGTGGTTCCGCGGGTGCGTCCCAGCTTCAAGGTCTCCAACAGTGAGCTCATCGAGTTCCTGCGCGACCGCCTGCGTGACCGGGAAGGCGCCGAGCGCCCGCTGGCCACCGTCTACGTTCCCGACCCCGCCGGCAACTACAACGTGCTGGTCTCCTACGAGTACAAGGGCCCCGACGACGTCCCGGTCGGCGACGTGCTCATCCGCGTCCCCAAGGGCGTCTACGCCCGCTTCCGGCCCAATGGCGATTATCACGATCCGGCCGAGGATGTCTGGGCTCAGGTCGACGACGCGACCGCTTCCGCCGAGATCACCCGCGCCTACCGCGAGGAGATCGAGATCTGGCACGGCACCGCCGAACTGGAGCTTTTCATCTCCATCCTGGTCTAATTGCTGGCAGTTAACCAAATGGATACCAACCGGTCTTGTCGCTGGTTTTCATGACTGATAGCAATGGCCTGACCAGGCGCGATTTCTGTAGACGCACCAGGGTTTCGGAGCATTTGCCGGACGCCTGGACAATTTCAGTTGGCTGACGGATACTCCCCTAGGTGCTCGTGCCGGGCACGGCCGATGCACGGCCGTATCGGGCGGGGACACAGGAGGATCGCGCGACGACAGCGCATTAGTGGAGCGGAACTTTATGGCAGTCGAACCGGTCTCGCTCGTCCCGGCGGAAGGGCCTGGTGACGGCATGTTCCAATCAACGGATCCGCAATCGGGGTACACATTCGTGATCGGTCCGCCGCAGGCGGATCTCCGCTTGTGGCACAGGTGCATGGACGGTGCGCGCGAGGTTTACCGCCAGTTCGGCACCGAGGACGCACTCGAATACGACAAAGTCGTCGACGGCCGTTCCACCACGCTTTTCGGTGTCGCGCTGGACTCGGACGGCCGGGCCGTCGCGGGCATGCGCGTCTCGGGTCCGTACCGGCATGTCGACGAGGTGCACGCGGTGGCGAGCTGGGCGGGATTGCCCGGTGAGATCGCCTTCCGGCGGATGGTCGCCGATCAGATTCCCGAGGGTGTGATCGAGGGCAAGGCCGGCTGGACCGCGCGTGATGTCGAACACCGCGGCGCCCTGGTCGACTGGATCGCCCGGGCCTACGTCCACTCGATGGTGCTGCTCGGCGTGCGATACCAGGTCGGCGTGGCGCCCGAACATGCCCTCCGGTGCTACCGCAGCAGCGGCGCCCGCGTGGCGTGGTGGATCCCGGCGTCCTCGTACCCTGACGACCGCTATCGCACCGTACCGGTGTGGTACGACATGCAGACCTATCGGTCCGTGGCAACGGAATCCCAGATCCGGCTGATAGATGCCGAATTGTCGGAATTCATGGAATCGGGCCAGAAATTGCCGAGCGCCTGGGTCCAGGGTGAGGGACTCGCGTAACGATGGCCGCAGATCTACCCGCGGTCGGTGAATACCGTCCGCTATTGCTCGATGAATCGAATCCCCAGGATGCCGCTCGGCTCGCTGAATTACGTGTCGATTCGACGGTCAAATTTTCCGATTTGCGCGATTTGCTGCGTGCCGAATTCGAATCCCTGGTCGCCCCGCCGGAATTATCCGAAGGATCGGAATTCGATCGCTGGGTGTTCTATCCGTGGCGGAATATCGTCATCGGCCTGCCCGGCCCGCAACTGCTGCGGATCGTCCGTCTCGATCGCAACCGCAACAATCTCACCTACGCCGAACAGGAGCGGCTCGGCGCCCTGTCCGTCGGCGTGGTAGGGCAGAGCGTCGGCCACGCGGTGGCGTACACCCTTGCGCTGGAAGGTATCTGCGGCCGGCTGCGGCTCGCCGACTTCGACGCGGTCGAACTGATCAATCTGAATCGCCTCCCCGGCACCCTGTTCGATATCGGCGAGAACAAGGCGGTGGTCACCGCCCGGCGGATCGCCGAGCTCGATCCGTACCTGCCGGTGGAGGTGTGGCAGGAGGGCGTGACCGACGAAAACCTCGAGGCCTTCCTCGCGGATCTGTCGATCGTCGTCGACGAATGCGACTCCTTCGACATCAAACTCGCGCTGCGGGAGGGCGCCCGCAGTCGCCGGATGCCCCTGCTCATGCAGACCAGCGACCGTGGCCTGCTCGATGTGGAACGGTTCGACCTGGAGCCGGAGCGGCCACCGTTCCACGGGCTGATCGGCGATATCGGCACCGCCCAACTGCGCGGGCTGACCCCTCGGGAGAAGGCCCCGTACCTCATTCGAATCCTGGACGGCCGCAACCTGTCCAGCCGGGGCGCGGCCAGCATGGTCGAACTGGGCGAAAGCCTCAACAGCTGGCCGCAACTCGGCTCGGAGGTGCTGCACGGCGGTTCCAGCGTGGCGACCGCGGTGCGCCGTCTCGGCCTGGGCCTGAAACTGCCGTCCGGCCGGACCCGGCTGGACCTGGAGCGCAGCCTCGACGAGCTCGCCGAACCGGACCCGTTCGAAGATCTGGTTTGGACCGAGCCGCCGCCCGAGGAGCCCAGCCCGGAATCCGGGATCGCAGCCGTCCTGTTCTGCGCCCAGCGCGCGCCCTCGGTGGGCAATGCGCAGCCGTGGACCCTCGGCGTCAATGCCGGGTCCGTCACGATTTCGCTTGCGCCCGAACGCTCGTCGATCGTGGACATCGCCTACCGCGGCAGCGCGATGGCGGTGGGTGCGGCGCTGTACAACGCCAAGGCCGCGGCCGCCGCACTCGGCATTCTCGGCAACAGCGAGTTCCGAATCGACGGCCCGGGACAGCTCCGGGCGGTACTGCGACCGGGAACGAACACCGATCCGGTGCTGGCCCGCGACTACCCGGCCCTGCTCGCACGCCGAACCAATCGGCACTTCGGCAGCGGTGCGCCGATGCCCGCACCGGTGCTGGAAGCCCTGTCCGCTGTCGCCGCGGATGCCGGTGGCGTGCTGCGTGCTGTGACCGATCCCGCCGATATCGAGGGCCTCGCCCTGCTGCTCGGCGAGTCCGACCGGGTCCGATATCTGACTCCCCGCATGCATCGGGAGATGCTGTCCGAACTGCGGTGGCCGGGTGACGACGCGCGGACCGGCATGGACCTGCGCACGCTGGACCTCGCCGACGACGAATTGGCCAAGCTCGAGATCGCCCGTCGGGCCGACGTCATGGAGCTGGTGCGCGCCTGGGAGGGCGGTTTCGCGCTGGGTGAGTCTTCTCGCGGCCGGATCCGGACCAGCTCGGCCGTGGTGGCCGTGACCTTCCCCGCGCCGCTGCCGGACGACACGGCCGAATTGGTCGCCTACGCACGGGCAGGGGAGGCCGTTCAGCGGGTGTGGATCGAGGCCGAACGGCACGGTCTCGCGGTCCAGCCGATCTCGCCGGCCTTCCTCTACGTGCGACGCCCCGACGAGGTGGATAGGGTTTCCCCGGAGTTCGCCGATACACTAACGTCAGTTCAGGGCCGCTTCCTGGGCCTGTTGGGAGTGCCTGACAACGAGACAATGGCGGTGGTGCTTCGCCTCAGCTATGCGGTGGCGCCCACGGTTCGAAGCAGGCGACTTCCGATACCGGGCGCGGAAACCCGCGGTTAGCGTGATCGGAGAATGACGGTGCCTCGGCGAACACTCGACTCATTGGTGACCCAGGTCGCCTCCGAGTTGATGGCGGTCGACGCCACCACGATGGCGTCGGCGAGCGAGCGGGTGCTGTCCTGGCTGGTCGAGCATTTCGATGTCGATTTCAGTTTCCTGCGCTTCACCGACCAGAAGCAGCGGGCCTCGATCCTGATCGCGGAATGGCCGCCCCGGCCGGTGGCCGTCGACCCGGACCCGCTGCGGGTGGCCTACTTCGACCAGACCAATTCGGTGTTCGCGCAGTTCGAGCACGCCACCGAGCCCATGGTGCTGCGGGATAGCGGCGAGTTCCCCGACTATCAGCAGTTCATTCTGGAATCGACCGGGTACTCACAGGTGTCCGCCGCCGCGGTGCCGCTGGTGTCGCGTGACGTGTCTACGGGTCTGCTCGGTTTCATCAAGGTCGGCGATCGCGACTGGAGCACCCGGGAAGTCAATGTGCTCAAGGCGATCGCCGCGTTGTTCGCCCAGTTGCAGGCACGCGTGGAGGCCGAGGAGCGGCTCCGCTATATCGCCATGCACGATGATCTGACCGGGCTGGCGAACCGGCGGGCGCTGTTGGAACACATGGAGGATCGGCTCAGACCCGGCAGTCCGGGGCCGGTGGCGGCGTTCTTCCTGGATCTGGATCGGCTGAAGGCGCTCAATGACTTTCTCGGGCACACGGCCGGGGACAATTTCATCCGGACGCTCGCCACCCGCTTGCGCGAGAATTTGGATCCGGGTGACGTGATCGCCCGGCTGGGTGGCGACGAGTTCGTGATCGTGCCCGCCAAGCCGATGGACGCGGCTGCGGCCGAGCGTGAGGCGAGCCGGATTCAGCAGCTCGTCGCGCGGCGGGTGACCGTCGGCGAGGAGACGGTGAGCCGGGGCGCCAGCGTCGGGGTGGCGCTCGGTATTCCGGGCGAGACCACGGTCGCCGATGTGCTGCGGCGCGCGGATCACGCGCTGCTGTCGGCCAAGTCGAGCGGCGGCAACGGGGTCGCGGTGTTCACCGATGCCATGCGCGCGCAGTTCGAACTGCAGGACGACGTGGAGCTGAATCTGCGCGGCGCGGTGGCCGACGGTTCGCTGGTGCTGCACTATCAGCCCGAGGTGGATCTGCGGACCGGCCGGGTGGTCGCGCTGGAGGCCCTGGTGCGCTGGCAGCATCCGACGCGCGGGCTGCTGCCGCCCGGTGCGTTCGTGGGTGTCGCGGAGGCCACCAATCTGGCGGGGGAGCTGGGCCGCTGGGTGATTCGCACGGCCGCCGAGCAGTTCGCGCAGTGGCGGCGGCGGGGGCTGGCGTCGAATGTGGTGATCCGGATCAATGTGTCTCCGGTGCAGCTGGTTTCGCTGGATTTCGTGGAGACCATCGAGGGGATCCTGCGGCGGTACGGCATCGACGGGTCGTCGGTGTGCCTGGAGATCACCGAACATGTTGTGGTGCAGGATCTTGCGCGCACGCAGGTGACCCTGCGCGGGTTGAAGCGGATGGGCGTGCAGATCGCCATCGACGACTTCGGGACGGGGTATTCCTCGCTGTCGCACCTGAAGGCGCTGCCGGTGGACGCGGTGAAGATCGACCGGGGTTTCGTGCAGCGGCTGGGCGCCAGCGCGGATGATCTGGCGATAGTGAAATCGATTGTGGGACTGGCTGGTTCGTTCGGTCTCGGGGTGGTCGGCGAGGGTGTCGAGACCACCGTGGCGGCGCGCACGCTGGTGGCGCTGGGCTGCTACCGCGCGCAGGGGTTCCTGATCGCGCGGCCCATGCCGGGCGTTGAGGTCGAGGAGCATCTGGCGGCGGGGCGGATCGCGCTGGATCTGGACCTGCCGGGGACCAGTCGGTCGGTGCTGCCGGGGGCGTCCTGAGCCGGGGTCGGCGGTCCGGGGATCACGGTCCGGCGGTCCGGATGGGCACGACTCCCTAACGTCCCCGAACCGCGCGCGGAATCCAGGACCGGGGTGCGCGCGCCCAGGAAAATAGGGGCGTAACGGGCACTCGCCCAACTCGCGAACAGAATTGTTCGCGTAGTAGCGTGCGGTCTGACAGGGCTGTCGAAATGAGGGATGGATCGACGTGCGTGATCGTAGCCTGAGGGGCAAGAAGACTTTGATTACCGGCGCGGCGAGCGGCATCGGCCGGGCGACGGCACTGGCGGCGGCCCGCAAGGGCGCACGGCTGGTGCTCACCGACGTCAATGCCGAAGGGCTGGACGCGACCGTCGAAACCATCCGTTCCGCCGGCGGCATCGTCGAGGTCGCCAGCGCCCTCGACATCAGCGAATACGAGGCCGTCACCGCCTTCGCGGAGAAGGTCCACGAGGAGCTCGGCTCGCTGGACGTGCTGATGAACATCGCCGGCATCTCCACCTGGGGGACGGTGGAGAACCTGGAACATCGCCACTGGAAACGCCTGGTGGATGTGAACCTCATGGGTCCCATTCACGTCATCGAGAACTTCGTGCCGCCCATGATCGAGGCGAAACGCGGTGGCGCGCTGGTCAATGTGTCCTCGGCCGCCGGCCTCCTCGCTTTCCCCTGGCATGCCGCTTACAGCGCCAGCAAGTTCGGTCTGCGCGGTGTGTCGGAGGTGCTGCGCTTCGATCTGGCGCGCCACCACATCGACGTCCACCTGGTGGTGCCCGGCGCGGTCGACACGCCGCTGGTGCAGACCGTGGACATTGTCGGCGTGGATCGCGACGACCCGCGAATCCAGGCCTGGATCAAGCGCTTCCGTCACCACGCCAAGTCTCCCGACCAGGTGGCCGAGGCGATCCTGCGCGGTGTCGAGAAGGGCACCTACCTGATCCACACCCAGTTCGACATCCGGTTCGGCTACTGGTGGTCCCGCAAGTTCGCCTGGCCCTACGAGTTCGCCATGCGCCGCGCCAACGACCTGTTCACCTCGTTCCTGCCGCGCAAGTAGTCACGCCTGGTCGGGCGCGGGGGCGCAGACGGCCTTGGCGCAGTTCTCGGCGGCGTGGGTGTCCAGTACGCGCGCGCCGGGGCCCTCGTCGCCGAGGTGGTCGTGGGCATTGAAGATCTTGCAGACGCCCAGTGAGAGGCAGCCGCAGCCGATGCAGCCGGTGAGGTTGTCGCGCAGCCGGATCAGCTGTTCGATGCGGTCGTCGAGGTCGGCGCGCCAGGTGGTGGAGAGGGTTTCCCAGTCGCGGCGGGAGGGGTTGCGGCCGTCGGGGAGGTTGTCGAGGGCGCGGCGGATCTCGGCCAGCGGAATGCCGACCCGCTGTGAGATGCGGATGAATGCCACCCGGCGCAGGGTTTCCCGGGGGTAGCGGCGCTGATTCCCGCCGGTGCGGCGGGCCGTGATCAGGCCCTCTCGTTCGTAGAAATGCAAGGCGGACACCGAAACTCCGGCTCGCTGGGCGAGCTGACCGGGGGTCAGCTCCTTGGCCTGCCACGACGCGGTCTGCATACCTGAACATTACTCCAGGTTTTTCGACGGTGCGACTCCTGGGTTCTCCCAGGGTGCGACTCGAGGCGCGAATTGCATGCCAACCGTGCCACGGGGAACTACCGTCGTGTCATGGGAACAAAGGCCGCACCCACGGCGCGACCGTTTTCCGTGACCTCGGAGGTCGGTGCGCTGCGCACGGTGCTGTTACACCGGCCGGGCGACGAGCTGCGCCGGCTCACCCCGCGCAACAACGACCAGTTGCTGTTCGACGCCATTCCCTGGGTGGAGCGCGCCCAGCAGGAACACGACACCTTCGCCGAGGTGTTGCGCGGGCGTGGCGTGGAGGTGCTGCTGCTGGCCGATGTGCTGACCGAGACCATCCAGGTCAGCGGCGCCGCGCGGATACAGGGCATCTCGGGCGCGGTGGACGCGCGGCGACTCGGGCACGTACTCGCCGACGAGCTGGCCGCCCACCTGCGCGGGGTGCCCGCGCCGGAACTGGCGCAGATCCTCATGTCCGGCATGACATTCGACGAGCTGCCCCTTGGCGCGGACGCCACCTCACTGGTGCGCCGCATGCACCACGGGCACGACTTCGTCATCGACCCGCTGCCCAATCTGCTGTTCACCCGGGACTCCTCCTTCTGGATCGGGCCGCGGGTGGCCATCACCTCGCTGGCGCTGCCGGCCCGCGCCCGCGAAACCTCGCTCACCGACCTGATTTACGCCTTCCACCCCCGCTTCCTGGGCGTGCGACGGGCCTACGAATCGCACACCGCGCCGATCGAGGGTGGCGACGTGCTGCTGCTCGCGCCGGGCGTGGTGGCGGTCGGGGTGGGGGAGCGCACCACGGCGGCGGGAGCGGAAGCCTTGGCGCGCAGCCTGTTCGAGGACGATCTGGCGCGCACCGTGCTCGTGGTGCCGATCGCCCAGACCCGTGCGACCATGCATCTCGACACCGTCTGCACCATGGTGGACGTCGACGCGGTGGTCATGTACCCGGCCATTCAGGATGAGTTGTGCGCCTTCACCATTCGCAAGGAAGAGGGGCACGGGGTGAGCATCTCCGGCCCGGATCCCTTCCTGCGTGTGGCCGCCGAGGCCATGGGCATCGGCAAGCTGCGGGTGGTCGACACCGGTCTGGACGGCGTCACCGCCGAGCGGGAGCAGTGGGACGATGGCAACAACACTCTCGCTCTGGCCCCCGGCGTGGTGGTCGCCTACGAACGCAACGAGAACACCAATGCGCGGCTAGAAGACGCCGGAATCGAGGTGCTGCGCATCCCCGGCTCCGAATTGGGTTCCGGCCGTGGCGGTCCGCGCTGCCTGTCCTGCCCGTTGTCGCGTGACGAGGTGTGATGAAGCCATGCTGGACATCCCGGTCGACCACCACTCGACGGTCCCGCCGTACGAGCAGCTGCGCCAGGGCATCATCGCCCGGGTGCGCTCCGGCGAACTGGCCGCCGGGACCAAGATTCCCACGGTCCGGGCACTGGCGGCGACGCTGAAGCTGGCCCCGAACACGGTCGCCCGCGCCTACCGGGAGCTGGAGCAGGACGGCGTCCTCGAAACCCGCGGCCGCCTGGGCTCTTTCGTCGCCTCCTCCGGCGACCCCACCCGCGACCTGGCCGGCCGCGCCGCCACCGAATATGTCGCGGTGATCCGCCGACTCGGTCTCGACGACGCTGCCGCGGTGCGTTATCTGTACGCGGCGCTCGGAGAAACTCCCACGGTCAGTTGACCCTTCGGGTTCTCATCGCCAGCTCGGGAGCCACAGGTGGTCGTGCCAGTTGCCCGGGGTGATGGGCATGGCGGTCAGGATCGGCCAGAGCCAGATGAAATTGGCAATGACCAGGGCCAGGTAGAGACTGACCAGCAACAGGCCCAGGCCTTGCCGCTCACTGAGTGGTGTGAAGTGTTGCCAGCCAGGGGCTCCCGACAGCCGTCGCCCGCTGGGTGGGGCGTGGCCGAGGATGTCGCCGAGCGCCAGCGCCACACCCATGGCCAGGAACGGGGCCAGCGGCACCGCGTAGAAGTAGTACATCTGCCGGTCGAGGTCCAGGAACCAGGGCAGGATGCCCGCACCGTAGCCGACCAGGACAGCCGCGTAGCGCCAGTCGCGGCGCACCGCGCTGCGCCACAGCGCCCACGCCAGCATGGGGAAGGCCACCCACCACAGCGCGGGGGTGCCGATCGCCATCACGGCCTTCACACAGGCGGGCTGGCCGCAGCCGGTGACATTGGTGTCGGCGTAGTAGTAGAGCATCGGCCGCAGGCCCATGGGCCAGGTCCACGGCTTGGATTCCCAGGGATGGTGATTGCCGGCGGAATTGGTCAGCTGCGAGTGGAAGGTGAGCACCTCGCCGCCGTAGTACCAGAGCCCGCGCAGCGCGCTCGGCACCCAGGAGAAGTCGCCGCCGCGTCCGACCTTCACCCCGACCGCGTACCGGTCGTAGCTGGTCTCGTTGGCGAACCAGCCCCAGAAGGAGGCCAGGTACACGAACACCGGGATGACGGCGAGCGCGTAGACGGTGGGTCCGAGATCGCGTCTGGCCACACCCGCCCACGGCCGCTTCACCCGGTAGCCGCGGCGGGCCGAGAGATCGAAGGCCAGTGACAGCGCGGCGAAACCGACGATCCAGTACGCGCCGGACCATTTGGTGCCGCAGGCCAGCCCGAGCAGGACACCCGCGCCGAAGCGCCACCAGCGCACCCCGAATCGCGGCCCGTATGCGCTGTCGTCGATGCGGCCCTGCGCGGCCACCAGCGCGATGCGCGCCCGGATGTCGTCGCGGTCCACCACCAGGCAGCCGAAAGCCGCCGTCACGAACAGGGCTTGGAAGATGTCGAGCATGCCGATGCGGGAGGACACGAAGGTGAGCCCGTCGCAGATGATCAGAATGCCCGCGAACGCGCCGATCAGCGTGGACCGGGTCATGCGCCGGACGATGCGGATCACCAGCAGCACGATCAGCGTTCCGGAGATGGCCGCGGTGAACCGCCACCCCCACGGGGAGTAGCCGAAGATGGCCTCGCCCAGCGCGATCATCTGCTTGCCCACCGGCGGGTGCACCACCAGCCCGTAGGCGGGGTTGTCCTCCACGCCGCCGCCGGTGAGCACCTGCCAGCCCTGCGGCGCGTAGTGCTTCTCGTCGAAGACGGGCGTGTGCAGATCGGTCGGATAGTTGAGGAACAGGAACCGGGTGACGGCGGCGATGGCTGTGAGGAACAGCGTGACCACCCACCCTCGAGCCCAATCCGTGGGCCCGAAATCGGGTGAGGGCACCAGCGGAGCCGGACTCGACAGCGCCGCCGTCTCCGCCCCCACCGCTGCCGGTCGCACGTCGGTCACCTGGGTCACGCCGTCGATCGTAAGCGGTACCCGCCCCCGAGTCCCGCTGCGGTGAGGATGGAGGTTCGCGGCGCCGGTCGATCGCATCGATAGAGTCGGGGGCGAGTTGGCGGACCCTTCGAGGAGTAGGAGCACCATGAGCGCGGAGCCGAGTGCCGGCGGACGGCTGGTCTTGGCGGCCACTCCCATGGGCGATATCGGGGATGCCTCGCAGCGACTGCGGGACGCGCTGGTGTCCGCCGAGGTGGTGGCCGCTGAGGACACGCGGCGGACCCGTGCGCTGGCCAAGGCCTTGGATATCGAGATCACCGGCCGGGTGGTGAGCTTCTACGACCATGTGGAGACCGCGCGGATCCCGATGCTGCTCGACGAGATCGAGTCCGGCCGTACCGTACTGCTCGTCACCGATGCCGGGATGCCCTCGGTGAGCGATCCGGGCTATCGGATGGTGGCGGCCTGCGTGGAACGCGGCCTCCCGATCACGTGTCTGCCGGGCCCGTCCGCGGTGACCACCGCGCTCGCGCTGTCCGGCCTCCCGGTGGAGCGGTTCTGTTTCGACGGCTTCCCGCCCCGCAAGTCCGGCCAGCGCAGGGAGTGGCTGCGCACCCTCACCGCGGAGCCGCGGGCCGTCGTGTTCTTCGAGGCCCCGCACCGCCTGGCCGACTGCCTGGCCGATGCGGTCCAGGTGCTCGGCCCGCAGCGCCGCGCCGCAGTGTGCCGCGAGCTCACCAAGACCTACGAGGAGGTCGTGCGCGGCACGCTGGCCGAGCTGGCCGCATGGGCGGTCGAGGGCGCGCGCGGTGAGATCACCGTGGTTCTCGAAGGCGCGCAACCGGTTTCCGCCGAGCCCGCCGACCTGGTCGGCCAGGTGGAGGCGCTGATCGGCTCCGGGCTGCGGCTCAAGGACGCGTGTGCCGAGGTCTCCGCGGCCACGGGGGCCTCCCGCCGCGAACTCTACGACGCGGTGCTCGCCGCGCGGGCCGCCGAGTAGCCGGGCAGGGCTCGAGTAGCCGGGCAGGGCTCGGGACTGGCTCTCGAGTCTGATATCGCGGTGCGGGAATCACTCTCGGGGGTGAGGACCGTCCAGACCCGCGGTGCGACCATCGCGGGGTGATCTCGAATGAGGTGCGGCGGTCGGGAAGTATCGGTGCGATGGTCGGCGCCTACGTGGTGCTGGCGTTTCTGGCGTCCGGAGTTCTGCTTGCGGTGCAGGCGAATTCGGGGATCGACCCGGCGGCGCTGTCGCTGACGCAATTCGGGCCCGCGGTGGCGGTGGGGATCGTGGCCCTGGTGTGGCGGCAACGCCTGGCCGCCCTGCTGCCCGCGTCGGTGTCGTGGGACGTGGTGCGAGGACATGGCGTGGCGGTGGTGGTTTCGTGTGCGGCCATCGGCCTGTCGACCGCCGCGATGGCCTCCGACTCGATGAAGCCGCACGGTCCGGCGACGGTGGGCGGGGTGCCCTTCGCGGTGTTCGTGCTGCTCCAGCTGGCAGGGGCGGCGGGGGAGGAGGCGGGCTGGCGCGGATTCCTGCAGCCGGTGCTGGAGTCGCGGTATGCCCGGCCGGTGGCGATCGGGATCACCGGGGTGGTCTGGGCGGTGTGGCATGTGCAGGCGTTCGGGGCGGGACCCGCGGTGGCGGCGGCGTTTCTGGCAGCCGTCCTCGGATTCGCCTGCGTGCTGGGTTTTCTCGCGGTCGGCAGTTACTCGCAGCGGGTGCTGATCGGCACCGCCGGGCACTGGCTGATCAATGTGGCGCTGTACCTGGTGATGGGGGATGACACGCTGGGCGTGCCACAGCTGTACTACTACGCCGCAGCAGCGCTTGTCGTCGGTGCGGCCGTGTGGATTTCGCGCCGGGGAGCGGGCGTCCGCGTGACCGGGTGAGCGGCAGGCGCGGCCGAGATTTGTGCACTGTGAGTGTATGCAGCGGCCGGGGCGGCCGATGGCGGGACCGGTCAACCAGGCCACTGTTAGAGTGCCCGATCATGGTGCACGAAACCGATGTCCCGGCACGCGAATTGGCAATCGAGCCTTTCGTGCTGACCGATGACTTCTATCAGCACCCACACGCCGCATACGACCTGTTGCGTGCGCGCGGGCCCGCGCATTTCGTACGCTTCCCGGACGGCGGCGCCGGTTGGCTGATCACCGACTACGAGGCGGCCAAGGCGGCCTTCCTGAACCCTGCGATCAGCAAGGCCCTCAAATCCGAGGGCGCGCGGACGGCGCTGGCGGGTGATGGCGCGGGTGCTCAGGCGGCCGGCGCCATGTTCGGCGACATGATGCTCTTCTACGACCCGCCGGAGCACACCCGCCTGCGCACCCTTGTGAACCGGGCCTTCAGCAGCCGTGCGGTGCGTGAATTGGCCTCGCGCATCACCGAATTGGCCGATGCGCTGCTCGCCGATCTGGCCGCCGCTGCCGCCGCCGATCAGGATCTGCTGGACCGCTACGCCTTCCCGCTGCCCATGCTGGTCATCTGCGAACTGCTCGGTGTGCCCCAGGCGGATCGCGACGACTTCCGCGCCTGGTCCACCACCCTGGTCTCCAATGACGAGACCGTCGAGGCCCGCGGGGCCGCGGTGCAGCAGTTCCTCGCCTACATCGATCAGCTCATCCACACCAAGCGCGACGATCCCTCCGATGACCTGCTCTCCGAACTCATCTCGGTCAGCGAGGACGGCGACCGGCTCTCGCACCGTGAGCTGATCAGCATGGTGTTCCTGCTGCTGGTCGCGGGTTTCGAGACCACCGTGAACCTCATCTCGAACGCGGTCGCGATCCTGCTGACGGACAAGGACGTCCGGACCGCACTGGCCGAAACACCCGATCGGGTACCGGATTTCGTGGAGGAGGTGCTGCGCTACGAGTCGCCGGCGAGCGAGGCCACCTTCCGCTACACCACCGTCCCGGTCACCCTGGGTGGCGTCGAAATCCCCGCCGGTCAGCGCCTTCTGGTGTCCATGGCGGCCGCCGACCGCGACCCGGCCCGCTTCGCCGATCCGCACCGCGTGGATCTGGACCGCACCGACAAGAACCACCTCGCCTTCGGCCACGGCGTCCACCGCTGTGTCGGCGCGCCCTTGGCGCGCATGGAGGGCGGGATCGCGCTGAGCCGTCTGCTGGCGACCTACCCGGATCTGGAATTGGCCGCCGGGGCTGAGCTGGTCTGGCGCAAATCCCTGATCGTGCGGGGTCTCACCGCCCTGCCGGTGCGGCTTCGTCCCTGAACCGGGCGTCGGCCCGTCGAGATGTGCGCACCACGAAGGGGGTTGTGCGCCCATCTCCGCGGGCCGACGCGCGCGGGCCGACGCGCGCGGGCCGAATCGGTTCCCGCCGGCGGCGGGTCCGGCCCGGTTCGCGGGTGCGCCGAGTTCAATGGCGAACATCGGCGGCCCTCGGAAACGCAGCTGTGTGTCCGCGAGCGGGATTCGCGCCACGCAGCTGCGTCACCGGAGCGTCAGGACGTGGCGGGACTCGGTTTCTGCAGAAAGTCCCCGATCTGCTGGACGGCCTCCGCCGCCTCCGGGTGAAACGACCAGTAGATCTGGAAGCAGTGCCCATCGACGGCGAAGCTGTCGTGGCGGACCGCGACTTCGGCAGTGCGTAGCCGCGCGACGAGTCGATGGGTATTGCGTCCCAGCCCGTCGAACTCACTCGATTGCACCAGGGTGGGCGGCAGACCGGTGAGATCCGCGCACATCGGATTGGCCTCGGGATCGGTGGCCGGGCGTCCCGCCAGGTAGGCGTTCTGAAACCGCATGTGCTGTTCCACATCCGCCGGCGGGTCGTCTTCCGGGGCATAGAAGTCGACGGCGGGACAGATCAGGACGGTCGCGCTCGGCATGGGCAGCCCGGCGTCGCGTGCCCGAGCCAGCATCGCGAGGACCAGCATGCCCCCGGTCGAATCGCCCACCAGCGCAATCTGCTCCGGCTGCCGTCCGTGGGCCAGCAGCCACCGGTAGGCGGTGAGCACATCGTCGAGGGCCGCGGGGAACGGATGTTCCGGGGCGAGGCGGTATTCCGGGACCAGCACCCGGGTGTGCCCGGCTTGCGCGACCGCGCCCGCCATGCCGCGGTAACCGTAGGCCGAGCCCATCATGAAGCCGCCGCCGTGCACGTAGATCGCCGTCGACTCCGTGTCGTCGGTGGGCACGAGCTGGATCCCGGGCACGCCTCCCGTATTGACCGGCTCCAGCGTGACCCCCTCGGGCATGGGGAACTCCGCGTGCATGAGTTCGAAGGCCGATCGCATCGGCGCCAGATCGCCGTTGAAGGTCTCCTCCACCGGATTCCACAGCCGGTCCATGCGGGCCGAGAGCTCGCCGCCCGCCGCGCGGGCCGCCGTCAGGGCGCTGTCCAGGTCGGCGAGCACGTCACGGGTTCGATCCAGCAGCGCCGTGCCCGCGGGAGTGAGGCCCACGCTGCGGGTATTGCGATGGAAGAGATCGCAGCCAACCAGCTTTTCCAATGACCGGATGGTCCGGCTGAGCGCGGGCTGGGTGACGTAGAGCCGCTGCGCCGCCCGGCCGAAGTTCAATTCCTCGGCGACCGCGACGAAGGCCCGCAGATGCCGGAGTTCCACGCCCTCGGGGGTCTGCGGTAGCGGCTCGACCATGCGCCCGAGTATGCCCGCCCCGCATTCATTCCGCAGGGGCATCGCTGTCTTGCGAACCCGGCAATTCCATGGGCTTTCCGAAACTGCGACCGTAGACGCATGGGAAAAATTGTTGCAGGGCAGTACCTTTCACTGGACGGTGTGACCGAGAGCGGCTGGACCGGTCTCGCCCCGTCGATCTCACCGACCGATCCGCACACCGGGCCGTATTTCAACGATGCCGAGGTGCAGCAGGCCGTGGGCGCAATCATGGCGGGCAATGACGCCATGCTCCTGGGGCGCACCACCTACGAGGGCCTGAAACCCTTCTTCACCAGCCAGTCCGGCCCGTACTTCGACGCCGTCAACGCCATGTCCAAGTACGTGGTGTCCACGACGCTGGAGACCACCGACTGGGCCAACACCACCATCCTGCGAGACAACCTGGCCAAGGAGATCGGCGCGCTCAAGGAACGGCACCAGCACATCGGCATCGGCGGCAGCGGCACCCTGGTGCGCTACCTGATCGCCGAGAACCTGCTCGACGAGCTGCACCTGCTGGTGTTTCCGCTGATCCTGGGCGGTCCGGGCGCGCGATTCTTCACCCCGGACCAGATGCCGGCCACTTTCGCCCTGACCGACTGCCGTCCCCTGGACTGCGGTGTGGTGAACCTGGTCTACACCCGGCAGGAGGCCACGGCATGAGCCGCCGCGTCACCGCCAATGTCTACCTCTCCCTCGACGGCGTGGTGGAAGCTCCGGAGAACTGGCACTTTCCGTACCACGACGACGCGACCGAGGAAGCGGTGATGGCGGGCCTGCGCGCCGCCGACACCCTGCTGCTGGGCCGCAAGACCTACGACATCTTCGCCGCCGCCTGGCCGGACCGGGAAGGGGAGATGGCCGACTGGTTCAACTTGACGCCGAGATTGGTGGTGTCATCGACGCTGCGGGATCCGGAGTGGAAGTACACGACTGTGCTGGCCCCCGACCGGCTCGTCGAGGAGCTCACCGAGCTCAAGGAAAAGCCGGGCCTGGCAATCGCCGTGCACGGCAGCATCACCCTGGTGCGGACGCTGCTCGAGCACGGGCTGCTGGACGATCTCGTCCTCATGCTGCACCCCCTCGTCGTGGGCTCGGGTGAACGGATGTTCCCCGAGAATGGCCCCCGGCTCCCCTTACGGCTCACCGCCGCAACCACTTTCGGCAGCGGCATCCAATCCCTGACTTACACCAAGGACATCTGATGGAACCCACCAAAGGCTTCGTAGACTCCAAGGACGGCACCTCGATCGCCTACACCCGATACGGTTCGGGCCCGGCGGTCGTGCTCATCGACGGCGCGCTCGCCGCCCAGGAGTTCGGCCCCAACAAGTCACTCGCCGAGGCACTTTCGAGCCGCTACACCGTCTACACCTACGACCGGCGCGGCCGGGGCGAGAGCGGCGACAACCTGCCGGCCGACATCGAGCGCGAATTCGAGGATCTCGACGCGGTCATCGACCTGGCCGCGGGACCGGTGATGCTGTATGCCATCTCGTCGGGCGGCGGCCTGGTGCTGGACTACCTGCGCAGCGGCCGCACGGTGCGCAAGGTCGCGCTCTACGAGGTGCCGTTCGTGATCGACGACAACACCCGTCCGCCGGTCCCGGCCGACTATGTCGAGCATCTGAATTCGCTGTTGGCCCAGGGCAAGAACGGTGATGCGGTCAAGTACTTCATGCGGGCGGGCGTGCATCTGCCCGCCCTGATGGTGGCCGCGTTCCCGCTCTTCCCGGGCTGGAGTCACCTCAAGACGGTGGCGCCGACCATGGCGTATGACATCCAGTACGTCCAGGCGTTCCAACGGGGCCGCAAGCTTCCGGCCGATCGCTGGGCCGGGCTCGACCTGCCGGTCGCCGTGATCGCCGGCAGCAAGAGCCCCGCCTGGATGCGCAATGCCAATGCCGCACTGGCCCAGGCGATTCCGGGTGCCTCGCACCGGGTCTTGCCCGGCCAGACTCACCTGGTCAAGGCGCCCGTGCTGGCACCCGCGCTGATCGAATTCTTCGGCTGAAGCTTTCTCCGACTACCCGGGGCCCACCAGTTGGCGGGCCCCATCAGCTTGACCAGGGCCGGAACCAGCAGCATGCGCACCAGGGTGGCGTCGATGACCAGGGCGATCACCATGCCCAGGCCGAGGAAGCGCATGGGCGTGAGGGGGGAGAGCGTGAACGCCCCGGTGATGAGCACGAGCAGCGTTGCGGCGGCGGTGATCACGCGGGCCGTCTGGACGGTGCCGACGCGTACCGACTCCTCGGTGTCCGCGCCCGCATCGTGCGCCTCGACCATGCGGGACAGCAGGAACACCTCGTAGTCGGTGGAGAGTCCGAAGACCACGGCGATGATCAGGACCATCATGCCCGCCGACAGCGGCCCGACGCTGACGTGCAGCGCACCGGCCAGATGACCCTGATCGAAGATCCAGGTCAGCACGCCGAAGGTGGCCGTCAGGCTCAGGAAGGCCATCAGCACGGCCTTGAGCGGCAGGACGATCGACCGGAAGGCCATGGCCAGCATGAGCAGGGTGACCGCGACCATGACCACGACCATGAGCGGCAGCCGGTCCAGGACGGCCGCGATGCTGTCGACGGTGCTGGCGCTCTCGCCGCCGACCCGCAGGTCAAGTCCGTCCAGGCGCAGGTCACGCAGGTCGCGCACGACATCCTGGGCCTTCGGCGAGCGGTCCGGCGCGGCCAGTGCGGCGTGGATGACGGTGGTGTCGTCGCGGGTGTCCAGGGTCATGGCCTGCCGCACGCCCGGCACGCCGCTGATCTCGCGCAGCGCCCGGCTGATGGACGCCGGAGTCGGTGCGCTGCCGTCGGTTTCGCGCACCAGAATGGTCGCGCCGCTGTTCGCGGCCGGGAAGTGCGCGGTCAATTCCTCGACGGCGAGCCGGGTTTCATTGCCGGCGGGCAGCGCGGTGTGGTCGACATCGCCGAGCCGGACCCCGCTCAGCGGCGCGGCCAGCACCAGCAGGATCGCGCCCACCGCGATGGCGACCGCACCCGGCCGCCGCATGACGGCGGTGACCACGCGGCCCCAGAACCGTTGCGCCCGTTCCTCGGAGCGCTCGAAGGCGTCGGCCCGCCAGCTCCACTTGCCGATCCGCGGGCCCAGCAGGGCGAGAATCGCGGGCAGCGCCGTCACCGACAGCGCGGCGGCCAGCCCCACCGCCGCGATGGCTCCGAAGCCCAGTGACCGCAGCACCGCCAGCGGGAACACGAAGGTCCCCGCGAACGCGCACATGAGCAGGAGCGCTGAGAACAACACGGTGCGCCCGGCGGTCTGCAGGGTACGGGTGACGGCCTCCTCGGCCGAACGGCCCTGCCCGAGCTCCTCCCGGAACCGCCCGACGATGAAAAGCCCGTAGTCGATGGCCAATCCGAGCCCCAGCAGCGACACCACGTTCATGGCGAAGACGCTGACCTCGGTCATCCGGGCGATGATGCCGACCGCCCCCAGCGCGCCCACCACCGCGAGCGTGCCGATCAGGACGGGCAGCGAAGCCGCCACCACCCCGCCGAACACCAGCACCAGCACGATGGCGGTGAGCGGGATCGAAATGGATTCGGCCAGCACCAGATCGTGGCGTGACTGCGCGCTGATGGTGTCGGCGAGCGCGCTGTACCCGGTCAGTTCGGTGGTGAGCCCCGGAACACGCAGTGCCGCCGCGATTTTCGGATACTCCGCGACCCGCTGATCGTCATTGCCGGCCGAGAACGCGACGGCCACCGCCTGCCGCCCGTCCGAGGAGCGCAGATACTGTGATCGCGGGCTGTTCCAATAGGTTTCGACCGGGCGATCCAGCAGGGCCGGATCGATCGTTCCCACCGCCGCCGTCACTCTCTGCCCGATATCGGCGAGCGACTGCCCCTCGGGCGCGGTATAGATGGCGATCACGTCCGGATTCTGCGGCCCCAGCCGCTGTGTGACCCAGCTGTCCACCGCGGCCGATTCACCATCCGGCACCACGAATCCGGCCGAACTCACCCGCTGCTGCAGCCCCGCCGCGAACAGCCCACAGGCCAGCGCGAACAACACCGCCGCCACGAGGAAGGTCTTCGGCCGCCGCACCACCACCCGCGCCCACGCGGCAATGAATCGACCCGATTCGCCGCCACCGCTGAGCTTCTCGTCGCCGGTCAAGATGAACTCCGATCTCTGGGAGGGCGGGGGGCTCGGGAACGTCGGGTTGGATCAGCGGGGTCAGGGTGCCGTGGGCGAATTGGTCGGCGTCAGTTCGGATTCCAGCGTTCGGACGATGCGGTCCAGCAGGGCGTCCAGGCGTTCCGGGATGCCGCGTCCGCTGCGGGCGGAGACGGTGAGTTCGGTGCGTCCGCCGCACTCGGTCATGCCGATGAGCAGCGGCATGGCGACACTGTGCTGCGGCATGACCTTGATGGCGGTGGGGGCGAACCCGGGGACCGCCAGTGCGTCGAGGTCGTAGCGGCCCATGTGGGAGACGGTGGCGGAGGCCAGGTTCCGGCCGGTGCGCGAGCCGAGCAGATTCAGCGCGCGCAGCAGTCCGCGCCCCGCCGCCTGCGGCAGGTATTTCAGGCCGCCGTTGTCCATCTGGTTGAGCTCGCGGTTCTCCTTCAGGCCCGCGCGCTTGATCTCGTTGAGCTGGGTCCAGTCCATGCCCGGCCGCACGTCCAGGAACAGCGGCAGCGCGAGGTTCGCGGTGGACCGCAGTGCCGGGTCGTGACGGCGGATGTCGACCGGGATCATGATGCGCGAGATGGGCCCGCCCTCCTCGGCGAGCAGTGCGGCCACCCGCATGAGCGCGCCCGGCCCGGTCGCGTGAATGGTGCGGGTGCGCAACAGGTGCCGGTGTTCGCCCGGTTCCTGCCGCCCGTGCCCGATCGCCGAGCGGAAGCGCGGCAGCATGAGCGTGGGCCGCCCGGGCGCGCCGACCTTGCGTACCAGTTCGGCGTCGGCGATCGGATCGGGCGCACCGACGGGTTCCTCACCGCGCAGCACCCGCAGCACATCGGTGGCCCACATGACCATGCCCATCCCGTCCATGACGCCGTGGAAGACCCGGAACACCAGGGTGGTCGGCCCCTTCTTGCCCTCGGGTAGGTCGGCCGTGAGCAGCAGCACCTCCACGGTGGCGTCCGGGGTCGGCCCGATCGGGCTGGTGAGCACCGGATCCGCCTCCAGCGCCGGGTATTCCAGCGCGTGGTCCACCACCCGCACGCTCGGCGCGACCCCGCTGTCCACCCACTGCTTGCCGTCGCGGACCAGCCGCGCACCCGGATTGGCGTCCGCGGCGGTGGCGACCGCGCGCCGCAGCGCCTCCGGATCGATGCTGCCCTGGCCCTCCACCACCAGCTGCATCAGGAACGGCGGGGCCAGATCCCGCATCGGGAAGTAGATGAGCTCGGTGGGGGAGATGGGACGGCGGAACATGTGCGTACCCCTGCCTAGATCTTCTCGGTCAATGCCACGATGCCGCCCTGGGTTTCGAGCCAGGCCAGGAACTCGGTCAGCCCGGTCTCGCGGTCCACGACCGGCTGGTAGCCGAAATCCCGCGTGGCGGCCGAGGTGTCGTAGGTGGCGGTGCGGGTCATCAGCGCCACCACGTACCGCGTCAGCGGCGGTGACCACCGGGTGGCGACGAACGGCAGGCGCCAGACGGTTTCGATGGTGGCCACCGCGGCGGAGAGCACCCCCGGATTCGGCTGCCGGGTCGGCTTCGGATAACCGAGGCCGGTGGCCACCTCGCCGAGGAAGCCCCACACGTCGGTCTGCTCGGCGTCGGCGATGAAATACGCCTTGCCGCCGACCTGCTCGGAGCGGACCGCCAGGACGGCCGCCTCGGCGATGTTCCGCACATGACACAGCGAGGCCATCACCTGCTTGCCGTAGGACAGGTCCGGCAGCGTGCCCGCGGCCGCCCGCCCGAGCAGCCGCACGATAGGCCCGGACCGGTCGCCGGCGCCCCAGATGGCGCGGGGCCGCAGCGCGCAGGCCGTGAATTCGGCCGTGTTGGAAGCCAACACGGCACGTTCGGCCGCGGCCTTGGTCTCCGAGTACACGTTCAGGTAGCGGCTCGGGTACGGCACCGATTCGTCGATGTCCACCTGATCGCCGCCGTCGCGGTCCATGAGCGCGCTGGGGCTGGAGATGAACACGAACCGCGAGGCCCCATTGCGCTTGGCGGCGCGCAGCAGATTCTCGGTGGCCGTGACGTTCTCGGCCACGAACTGCGCCCGGGTGCCGCGGTCGTCGACCCGTGCCGCGCTGTGGAACACCACGTCCACGCCCTTGGTGGCGCGTTCGAGCGACACCTGATCAGTGAGATCGCCGGTGATGATCTCGACCTCGTCGATGACCTCGTACAGGTCACGCAGATTGCTGGTGGGCCGGGCCAGGATGGCCACCTCGAAGCCGCCGTCCCGGAGAAGGCGGCGCACGATCGCCCCGCCGAGAAACCCGGACGCCCCCGTTACCAGTGCCTTCACGCTCTATCCTCTCCGCATGATCGGGGGCGCCGCGTGGTTACGCAGGCAAGCGCCGGGTGGTGGAGCGACTCCTCCGCGCCTGACCCGTTCACGCGGCCTCCTGTGTCTTCCACCAGGTGATTCCGAAGATCTGGGTCATGGCCGCGGTCTTGACCGGTGAATGCTCGGTGCCCGCGGTCGCCTTCAGCGCGGCCGGGATCTGGGCCGCGTGCACCACGATGCTGAGGAAGGCGTCGATCCAGAACGCCGCCCGCAGCAGCCGGCTGGCGGGGGCGCGATCGCCCGCCGCCAGCAGCAGCCCCAGGGCCAGATAGAGCCATCCCAGTACCGGAATCGCCCGCAGCACAGTCACCTTCATCGTCCGTCGTCCTTTCCGAGCTGCTCCGCCGCCCAGACCGCGAGTTGTTCGCGGCCGATCTTGGCATTGTGTCGGATATCGACCGGGAACTTCGGATGGAACAGGAACGTGGAAACCGGTGCGGTGACATCGAATTCGCCGGCGCGCTGCCGCAACTGCGCCGTCAGCGCCGCGGTGTCCGTGCCGGGGGCGGCCTCCACGCAGAGCACCGGCAGTTGCGCGCCGCGCGCGCCCACGCCGACCAGCGCGGTGCGGACGACCCCGGGCAGCGTGTTGAAGACCTGCTCCACCTGCACGGAGAACATGGGGCCGGCGGCGGTGTGCACGCGCTGACTCTTGCGGCCGCAGAACCAGATCCGGTCCTCGCCGTCGATCCAGGCCAGGTCGCCGGTGCGATGCCACACCGTGTCGTCCTCGTGGATCTTGCCCGCCAGATTCGCCGACTCCGGCCAGTAGTACCGGGTGCTCACATTCGGTCCCGACACCACCAGCTCGCCGATGCCACGGGTGGCGACCAGCTCGGATTCGCGGGCCTCGGCCTGCGCCCAGGTCGGGATGGGATCGTCGGTGATGGCGACCAGCCGCGCCCGCACGCCCTCGGCGGGCCGCCCGACGCAGGTGCCGTCGCCCAGGTGCGCGCGCTCCGCCGGACCGCCCAGCAGTTCGCGGGATTCGATGGTGGACATGGGCAGTGCCTCGGTGGAGCCGTACCCGGCATACACCTCGGCGTCCTCGGCCAGCACCTGCCGCAGCCCGGCGATGCACCAGTCCGGGACGGGCGCGCCGCCGGAATAGATGCTGTGCAGGGTCGGCACCGGCGTCTTGTGCGTCTCCAGGTGCCGCAGCAGTGGAATCAGCACGGCCGGGGAGGCGAACATGGTCTTCACGCCGAACCGGTTGAGGGCGTCGACCACGTGCGCCGGATCGGTGGAGCCGACCTTGCTCGGCACCAAAGGCGGTAGTACGCACCGTGATCCGAGCAGCATGTCGAGAATGCCCACCAGCGGCAGGGTGATCAGCGAGGTGCCCGGTTCCACCCGGCCGCGTGCTGCGTGCACCTGCTCGACCATGGCGCTGAGATTGCCGTGCGTCATCTCCACGGCCTTGGCGGGCCCGGTGCTGCCGGTGGTGTAGGCGATGAGCAGCACCTCGTCCGCCGGCGCCGGCACCCGCTCGCGCAGGGTGAAGGCGTCGAACGGGGCCCGGTGCTCGCCGGCGGACCGCCGCTCGGCGACGGTGGCCAGCAGTTCCTCCAGTCGCGCCGCGACTTTCGCGCTGACCGGACCGGCCGCGCCGTCGGTGCGGAATCGGTTGCCGAGCCGGCCCGCCGTCACCGGGGCGCCCCAGCTGCGCAGGGTCGGGCCGCCCCAGAACCAGCGCGGGCCTACGGTCAGAGTCACCCGCACGTTCCGGAAGTACTTGCCGAACAGCACTCGCGCCGCGTGCGCCTGCGGAATGCCGATGAACGCCTCGGCGTCGGCGGCGCGCAGGCAGTTGAGCATCTTGCGCACGCCCATGCCCGGATCGATGACCACGGGCACCGCGCCGATCTTCAACAGCCCCAGCATGATCGCGTACAACTCCGGGCTGGGCAGCACCAGCACGATGGTGCGGGTGCCGCGGCCCACGCCCGCCGCCGCCAGGTGCAGGCCGATGGTGTCGGACCACTCGTCGAGCTCACGGTAGGTGAGGTTGCGGTAGTCCGGGAGGCCGGAGGCGGTCTTCCCCGCGGGGTAGATCACCGCCTCACGGTCCGGATCGGCGGCCACCACCGCTCGGAAGCGGTCGATGGCCTGCCAATAGGTCGCGGTGGTCACGCCGCGGCTCCGGCGAGGGCCGGGAGCCGGTAGACGACCGCGGCGGCCGAGGGGCCCGCACCGGCCGCCACGAACAGCACATCGCGGTAGCCGGCCAGCGAATCCGCCTGGGCAGCCGCGTGATACGCCAGGGTGAGCGCGGCCGTGTGCGGGTCACCGTCGGTCAGGTCCGGGGTGAACACCGCGTCCGCGGCGATGCCGAGTTCGGCGGCCAGGCGGGCCGGGAATTCGGCGCTCGGGGTGGCGGCGATGAGGGCCGTGGTGGTCTCGTCGACCGCACTGTCCGACAGCGCGGCGCGCGCGGCCTCGGCGGCGGTGGCCAGCAGCCGGTCCAGGTAGTCGGGTTCGCGCTCGACCGTCATGATGCCGCGGCCACGATCGCCCATGGTCTCGGTATCCACGTAGGACTCCAGGCCCGGAGCGCCCGCGGCGGCGCGGGTGTGCACCCGGCCGAAGCCCTCGGGCTCGCCGGTCTGCTCCAGCAGCAGCGCCGCACCCGCGGTGGCATAGGGGAATTCGTCGTCGGCGGCGGAGCGCGTCAGCGACGGGTGGGTGTCGCCCGACACCACCAGCACGTGCTCGGCGCTTCCGGTGGCCAGCACCGCCTGCGCCACCTGCACGGCATTGAGCACGCCGGTGCCGGCGTTCATGAGGTCGAAGGAGAACGACCGCGGGTCCTCCTTCACGTAGTCGAGTCCGATGCCCGCGGCCTTCTGGATGAGGGCCGACACGGCCGGCTCGACGGTATTGCTGTCGCGGAAGATGCCCGCGTTGATCATGACCCCGACCTGCCCGGGCTCGATGCCCGCGCTCTCCATGGCCCGCCGCGCGGCCCGGCCGCTGAGCTCGACGATGCTGAAAGTATCGGTGTCCCGGCTGATTCCGGTGGACTTGATGCGCACACCCATGGCAGTACCTCAGACCTTCAGCGACGAGATGGTGGTGGACAGGAAGCCGCCGACGACGCCGGAGGCCGCCGGAATCATCAGGATCTTCGACCCGGCCGCCAGGTTCTGCTGGCTGAGCTGATCGTGCAGCACGATGAAATGCGAAGTGCTGGAGGTGTTTCCGTACTTCTCGATGACATTCAGGTCCGGCGGCATCGGGTGGCCGAACTCGCGCTCGGCGATGGCGTTCATGAACGGAATCGCGGCCGCGCCGAACTGGTGGTGGATGATGTAGTCGAAACCCTCGTCGGCGAAGGTGATTCCGTTCGCCTCCATGAAGTTGCGCTGGGTGTCGGTCCACAGCAGGAACCGCGCCTCGTTGTGCATCTTCCGGTTGTCGGTGTAGAGCGCCACGCCATTGGACTTGTCGCTGGGCATGCCCAGGCACAGGTGTGAGAACTCCGAGGCGGTGGTGAGCTCGATGTAGTGGATCTTGTCGTTGTCGTCCACGGCTTCGTCGAGCACCACGGCCGCACCGGAATCGCCGACAGTCAGCGATGCGAATTGCAGATCGTATTTACTGGAAATCTCGTTCACGGCCGTTTCGGCAATGGGCGTAATGGCCTCACCGCTGACCACGATGCCGCGTTTCACCGCGCCACTGCGAATCATTCGGTCGAGAATGTAGACGCCACTCATCATGCCCGCGCAGGCATTCGAGAGATCGAAGGCGATGACATCCTCGCGAGCGCCGATGGCGCGGCCGATGGCACCCGCGAAGGACGGCTCCATGTACATCTTGGTGCCCTCCTTACTGCGCGTGATGGAGGTCGAGATGATGATGTCGAGATCGCCTGCGGCATAGGATGACCTGGACAGACAATCCTCGACGGCCTTCATCGCCAGGGCGAAGGAGTCCTCGAGCGTCTCCGGGCGGGTGTCGCGGAAACGGCGTTCCTTGACGCCCGTGATTCGTTCGAGATCGAACTCCGGGACCTCCTTCAATTGCGAAAGCAGTTCGGCTGTGGTGACACGCTTCTCGGGCAGATAGGCGCCGATGGACTCGAATCGAGATTGCGGCACAGGGGACTCCTGAAACTGGGAGGCTGAAACCTCATGGAAGAGAGTGAAATGTGTGATCGTCAAGCTCGGATGAACTGAGGCTACCTGAGAGTAACTATCTTGGGGAACTGAAGCGTTCCAGATGGCTGTCTCAGACGAAACGTGAACGTACGCTTAGTGTTACGTGCGGTGCTGCAAAACTTCCGCACTCAGCCTGCCCGCCCGCAGCCTGGCTGAAGTGGGGGTACGCCGAAGGCTGGGCGCTGTGGTCACCGCCTGGCAACCGCTCGTTATGTGTCATCGGTATGGCCCGAGGATGACCAACCGAGCTTCTCGCTGTGAGTGAGTTCACCCGGCCACGTCACACCCGCGCGCTCCGGCGGCCCCGATCGGAAAACTGTCTGGGCGACAGCGGATTTCGCTACGTGGCGTGGCGATTCAGGTCTGTGCGGGCAGGCCCAGCACCGCGACCACGAATTCTACGAACAGCGGGGCCAATTCGGGCACCTGGTGCGCCCCCTCGGCCACGATGACCCGGCGGGTCCGTTCGCCGATGGCGTCCGGAATCAGCGCGAACAGCTCGTCGGCGATGACCGGCAGGCTCGGATCGGTCTCGCGCGCCTGAGCGTAGAAGACCCGGTACAGATCCGCGAACCGGTCCACCGACAGATCCCGCAGCGCCACCGACTCCTGATCCACCTTGAACGCCTCGACCAGCATCAGCCGCGCGAAATCCGGTTCGGAGGCCACGGTTTCGCAGAAGGTGACCACGATGGACTCGATGCGCTCGTACGCGCCGGCATCGGTGGGCAGCTGCGCCAGCTCGTCGGCGATGCGGGTCGCGATGATGTCGGAGGCAGTGCGCACCGCCTCGACGAAGCAGTGCTCCTTGTTGCTGAAGTGTTCGTAGAAGGTGCTGCGCGAGACCCGGGCGCGCGCCACGATGTCGGTGAGTGTGGTGGCGTGGTAACCCCTGGCTTCGACGCATTCCACCATGGCCTCGAGCAGTCGGCCGCGCTGTGAGGTGAGGACGGCGTCCCGGGCGGCACGGTGCCGTTCGTCGAAATTGGTGCGCTGCAATGTCACGTTGTGCTGGAACCGCTCTGTCCCCTGTGGTGCGCGAGCCGTCATGTGGACCTGTCTGTCGCGCATCCATTCCCTCTCTCACTGAACCATGTCCGCTTCAGATGGTCATTATCGGTGGACATCCGGAACACGGGCGTACCGGTATTGCAGCCGGGTGCCCTCAGTTGTTCTGCATTGGGGTTGCCCCTTGATGCCATCCGCCCGGGTCCCGCGTCGCCGGGGTGGGTGCACCTCCGTAGGCTGACCGCAATCCCGTGGCCGGCGAGCTGATGACCCTCACCATGTTCTCCTACATCCCTTCCATCCGCAGAACTGCTCGTATCAGCTGTTCGTGCTCATGCCGCGCTACGCCTGGCCCCCCTCGACCATCGATCCCCATGGGACCGTGTAACCGAGTCCCTACGGAGGTAGACACTGTGGTGTTCGATGTGATCGAGCCCGTCCCCGAACAGCCCCTGCTCGGCATGTTCATGCGGTACCGGCGTGAGCAGCTGGGCCTGACCCAGGACGAGGTCGCGCGGCGGATGTTCGTGAGTCTGTCGCTCTACCGGAAGCTCGAGACGGGGGATCGCCCCATGTCCCCGGATCGGTTGGTGGACTGGTCGCGGGCCATGGAGGCGCCGGTGTGGCTGCTGCGCAAGATGGGGTCGTTGGCGCTGCCGATGCCGTCCGTCGTGGAGGCCGGGGTGTGGCCGCCGGTGCTGCGGGCGGAGGACATCGAGCATCTGGAGTCGCTACCGTTCCCGGCCTTCTATCACCGGACACCCGAGTACGAGATTCTCGCGGCGAATCAGGCTGCGCGCGAAGCTTTTCCGTGGCTGTTACCCACCCACCCGGACGCCGATCGCCCGGCGAACGTCATCGAGCAGATGATGACCCAGCCCATCGCGCGAGAGGTACTGATCAACTGGGAGCTGATCGTGCACCGGCTGCTGTTCATCCTCCGGGTGAACGCGCCCGGCATCGTCGCGCCGGAGCGGCTGGCCCAGATTCTCGACACCTGCCGGGTGAATCCCGACTTCGAGCGCTTCTGGACCACCGATCTCAGCGAGGCGGAGTTCAACGATTCGCTGGTGCTGGTCCGGGATCCGGAATCCGGCGGGCAGATCTCGCTGACCATGCGCTCCTACAATGCGTGGCATCCCGACAACTGCCCGTACCAGTTGTTCATGCTCACGCCGCGCGCCGACCCGACCCCGAGCCCGGGTGCCCCAATTCGTGCCGCCTCGCCGGGTTGACCCGGACAGTCGCCGGACCGATGCTTGATCGGCGAGATCAGCTACTGCCCGATCCGATTCGCTATTCGGACCGGGCAGTTCGTGTGTTCGCGCACCATTTCCCGTTCCGACGGTGGAGTTCGGAGGGGAATCTCCACCCGCGGTCGACGGGTGATTCGGTGCCCGCCCGCTGAAGGGCGGCGGGCGGCACCGGTTCTTACTTCGGTTCGACGTACTTCGGGAAGACCACGGCTGGTTCCGGCAGGGCGGTGCCCGGGCGGAGCGGGGTGGCGAGGTCCGCGAAGCTGCGGTCGGTGACGCCGAGCAGGTCCAGGATCTTCCCGGCCGAGCCGGGGATGACCGGCTGGACCAGGATCGAGACGATGCGCAACACCTCCATGGTCACGTAGAGGATGGTGCCCTCGCGGGCGGTGTCCTCCGGGGTGCCGGCCTTGGCCAGGGTCCAGGGCGCCTGGGCGGAGAAATAGCGGTTGGTCTCACCGAGGGTGAGCCACAGCTGCTCGAGGCCCAGATGGATCTGCTGCTGGTCGAATTCGGCGCGCACCTTCTCCAGCAGGCTGCCCGCGCGCTCCAGCAGGGCCTTGTCGTCCCCGGTGAACTCGCCCGGGGTCGGGACGACGCCGCCGAAGTCGCGGGCCACCATCTTCAGGCAGCGCTGGGCCAGGTTGCCGTACTCGTTGGCCAGATCGGCATTGATGCGGCCGACGATGGCCTCGTGGCCGTAGGAGCCGTCCTGGCCGTAGGAGATCTCACGCAGCAGGAAGAAGCGCAGGGCGTCCAGGCCGAAGGTGTCGACCAGGTCCATGGGATCGACCACATTGCCGACCGACTTGGACATCTTCTCGCCCTTGTAGTTGACGAAGCCGTGCACGAAAACCCGCTTGGGGAGCTCGATTCCGGCGCTCATCAGGAAGGCGGGCCAGTACACGGTGTGGAACCGCGAGATGTCCTTGCCGATGATGTGCAGGTCCGCGGGCCAGTACCGCTGGAACGACGCCGAATCGGTGTCGGGGAAGCCCGCACCGGTCAGGTAGTTGGTGAGCGCGTCCACCCACACGTACATGACGTGCTCGGGGTGACCCGGCACCGGCACACCCCAGTCGAAGGTGGTGCGGGAGATGGACAGATCCTTCAGGCCCGCCTTCACATACGAGACGATCTCGTTGCGCCGGGTCGAGGGCGCGATGAATTCCGGCTGGGTCTCGTACAGTTCGAGCAGCTTGTCCTGATACTTGGACAGGCGGAAGAAGTAGTTCGACTCCTCGGTCCACTCCACCGGGGTCTTGGTGTCGCTGGAGATGCGGGTGCCGTCCTCGAGGAGGGTGGTCTCCTCCTCGGTGTAGAACGCCTCGTCGCGCACCGAGTACCAGCCGGCGTAGGTGTCGAGGTAGATGTCCCCGGCCTCGACCATGCGCTCCCAGATCGCGACCGACGCGGCCAGGTGGTCCTCGTCGGTGGTGCGGATGAAGCGGTCGAAGGAGATGTCGAGCGCCTTGTCCATGTTCTCGAAGACGTCGGAGTTGCGCGAGGCGTACTCCTGCTCCGCGAGACCGGCGGCCCTGGCGGCCTGCTGCACCTTCTGGCCGTGCTCGTCGGTGCCGGTCATGTAGAACACATCGAAGCCGTCCAGCCGTTTGAAGCGGGCCAGGGCATCGGACGAGATGTACTCGTAGGCGTGCCCGATGTGCGGTGCGCCGTTCGGGTACGCGATGGCCGTGGTGATGTAAAAGGCGGGGCGATCGGATGCGCTCATGGTGTGTCTACTCTATCTGCGTGTCCTACGTCGCTCGCGTGAATATCCCCGTGGCAGGTGCCGCCCTTCTTTCCTCCGGGGGATGGGCATGACCAGTCGCCGACCTGCGCCCGAGCCGCCCGAGCCGCTGTCGCCGCTCATCGACGCGCACACCCATATCGACGCCTGCGGGGCCACCGATCCGGAATCGGTTGCGGCGCTGGTGGAACGGGCCCGCGCGGCGGGCGTGCGGGAGCTGGTGACGGTCGCCGACGACCTCGAGGCCGCGCGCTTCGCGGTCCGCGCCGCGCACTGGGACGACCGCGTCCATGCGGCGGTCGCGCTGCACCCGACCCGCGCAAACCACCTCGACGACGCCGCCAAGGCCGAGCTCGAGCAGCTGGCCGCGGATCCCCGGGTGGTCGCGGTGGGGGAGACCGGGCTGGACTACTACTGGCCGGGCAAGCTGGACGGCTGTGCCGAGATCGAGGATCAGGTCGAGGGCTTCCGCTGGCACATCGACCTGGCCAAGCGGCTGGGCAAGCCGCTCATGATCCACAACCGGGAGGCCGATCACGACCTGCTGGCGGTGCTGCTGGACGAGGGCGCGCCGGAAACCGTGATCTTCCACTGCTTCTCCTCCGACGCGAACATGGCGATGGCCTGTGTGGAGGAGGGCTATGTGCTCAGTTTCTCGGGCACGGTCAGTTTCAAGAACGCGCACGAATTGCGCGAGGCCGCGAAACTCGTTCCGGACGAACTGATTCTGGTCGAAACGGACGCGCCGTTCCTGACCCCGCATCCGTTCCGGGGTGCGCAGAACGAGTCGTACATGCTGCCGTACACGCTGCGCGCGCTGGCCGGACTGCGCGAACAGGATCCGGGGCAGCTGGCCAAGATCACCACCGCCAATGCCCGCCGGGTCTACGGAATCTGAGCTACTGTTCCGCCTCTCCGGGACGTCAGCGCCCGGCTCGGGTACCGCACGCGTGCCGGAGGTCGGGCAGCGAACCTATTTCGGGCGTACCCGGCGAGTTAGCCTCAGCGCTCCGAAATCAGTTGTCGCTGCCGGGAATCGGACCGCGCCTTGGCTCGCCATCTATGTCGCAGCTCACTATGATCTAGCGCGGTCGTGATTTACCTGCGATTCGATATCGGGTCGTAATCCTCGTCCCCGCAGCTCCGCCGGGAGTGGTTGTCAATCCCCGACCCCCTCGTTATCGTACTGTGACCATGCCGGGATTTCCGATGCACGCATTGACGAAGATCAACTCGTCGCGTTCCCCGATGCTGTACGGGGCCATCGCGGCGATGCTCGTCACGCTCATCTTCGGAGCCGGCGTTGCCATCATGAGCAAGAAGCAGATCACCTTCGTCATCGATGGCAAGCAGTTCGCCGAATCCACCATGCGCGGGGACGTCCGCGGGGCGCTCAAGGACGCCGGGTACGCGATCACCAGCCGCGATGACGTATCCCCTTCCGCCGGAGCGCATATCAGCGACGGATCCACCATCACGCTGAACCGGGCCCGTGAGGTCTCGCTCATCGTCGACGGCACGCCCTCCAAGGCGTGGACCACCGCGCTCACCGTGGCCGAGGCGGTCACCAAGCTCAATCTGCCCGGCGACGTCTTCACCTCGCCCGCGCGCCCGACCCCGCTGCCGCTCGAGGGCGCGCAACTGCTCATCACCAATCCGCGGACGGTCGAACTCAGTGACAACGGCGCGCCCGCGTCGCTGGTCCGCCTCGCCGCCCCGACCATCGGGGAGTTGCTCCAGGCGCAGGGCCGCCCCCTGGTCAATCAGGACTCCGTGGAGCCGGCCGCGAGCACCCCGCTCACCGACGGCATGAAGATCACCGTCACCCGCAAGATCGTGGAGAACCGCACCGAGCGGGTGCCGCTGGATCCGCCGGAGAACATCATCGAGGATCAGACGCTCAATATGAGCCGCACGATCGTCGAGAATCCGGGCGTACCCGGCACGCAGGACGTGACTTTCGCGGTCTCCATCGTGAACGGCCATGAGGCGGGCAAGGATCCGATCAAGTCCACCGTGATCGTGCCCGCGCAGCCCAAGACCGTGCGCAAGGGCGCCAAGCCGGGCACCGAGGTCCCGGACGTGCAGAACGGCACCACCTGGGATGCCCTGGCCACATGTGAATCCGGCGGCAACTGGGCCATCAATACGGGCAACGGCTTCTTCGGCGGCATCCAGTTCGACCAGAACACCTGGGAACGCCAGGGCGGCACCCGCTACGCCCCGCGCGCCGACCTCGCGACCCGCGAGGAGCAGATCGCCATCGCCGAAGTGACGCGCGCCCGCCAGGGTTGGGGCGCGTGGCCGGCCTGCACCTCACGGCTCGGCATCGGCTAGAAGGGCTGTCCCGACAGCGTGGACAGCAGCTGGAACGGCATGCTGAGGAACATCAACCCGACATAGAGCGGGTAGCGGATCGGATCACCGTTGAGATAGCCGTCGGCCAGCCAGCTCATCAGGTCTGCGGAACCCATGTCGCATCTCCCTTGCGTAGTGGTTACTGCCACCGGGCATTTCGATCCCGCGAGTTCCGCTGTTACCGAATGGAAGTATCGGCTGCCCCCATGGTCGGCGCTCGACGCGAACGCGCCGGGTCAGCGGAAAGTGGATTCGAGGTAGTCGACGAGGTCGGCGGTGGTGGCCGTGCGACGGGCGAAGCCCAGGTAGCCGTCGGGACGGATGACGAAGGCCGATCCGTGGTCCGCGCGGTAGGCCCCGGCGAATTCGCCTGCGGTGTCGCGGATCAGTGGGAGAGTGGTCGCGGTGGCGCCGGCCCGGGGCGCGGCGATCAGATAGGCGTCCAGGTGGCCGTGGGCCGCGGCGGTCGCGGTGACGGCCAGCTGTTCCAGGTCGCGCAGGTCGTGTTCGGTGGTGGTGTCGTCCGCGTAGAGCAGCAGAGTGTGGGCGGTGCCGTCGATGAGGGGCAGCAGCCGGAAGCCGAAGGCGACGGCGTCGCGGGTCAGGCCGCGGGCGTCGGGGGTGCGGGCGCCTGCCCGCGGGGCGGGATCGCCGGGTGGGGACGGCGCGACGATGGGGCTGCCGGCGTAGTCGATGAGAAGTTGTGCCTCCCGGCGCAGGACGTAGGCGGGGTCGGTGGAGTCCGCGCCGATGCCTTCGCGGGCGCTGCGGACCGTGCGGCCGACGACCTCCTCGCCCACCGGGCGGCGTTCGAGGTCGTAGGAGTCGAGCAGGGTGGGGGAGGCGTCCCCGGTGAGCGCCAGGGCCAGTTTCCAGGCCAGATTGTGGGCGTCCTGGATGCCGGTGTTCATGCCCTGGGCGCCGGTGGGCGGGTGGATGTGGGCGGCGTCGCCCGCTACGAAAACCCTTCCGCGGCTGTAGGAATCGACGATGCGGTGGCTGATCCGGAAGACCGAGGACCAGCGCAGGTTCGACACCTGCGCCGGTTCGGGCGCCAGGCGGTCGACGACCGCCTGGAGATCGGGCAGATCGGGCGTCCACCCGGTAGCGAAGCCGTGCTCGACGCCGTCGTCACCGGTCGCCGGATCGTGTGTCCGGCCGTCGGGGAGGAGCATGGAGATGCGGTACCGGTGCCGGCCGGGGAGCGGGATACAGATCAGCAGATCATCGGTGACGCCGTCGGTCCGGTGGCTCGCGCGGATGTTGTAGCCGCGTGGCATCGACCAGCTCAGTTCCACGTCCCCGAGCATGTAGTGCTCGGTGAAGGCCGCACCCTCGAAGGAGAGACCCAGCGCCTTGCGGATCGTGCTGTGCGCGCCGTCGCAGCCGACGAGATAGCTTGCCCGCGTGGTCTTCTCACCCATTTCGCTCGCGAGTGTCACGGTGACCCCGTCGGCGTCCTGCTCGAAAGCCGCGACCCGCGACCCGCGTTCGATGGTGCCGCCCAGCACGTTGAGCCGGTCCCGCAGAATCCGCTCGGTCTCGTACTGCGGCAGGCCGACGAATCCGAACGGCACGTCCGTCGGCAGCGTCAGCTCTATCCGCGCGCTCGGCTCACCATTGACGAAGGCCAGCTGCCCGCGCAGTTGGATCGCCGCATCCAGGATCCGACGCAGCACCCCCATCTGCTCGAACACTTCCAGCACACGCGGTTGGATGCCAACGGCTTTCGCGTACGGCGGTGGTTCCAGCAGCGGGTCGACGATCCGGCACGGCACGCCCCGGCGGCGTAGTTCGATCGCCGCGGTCAGGCCGACCGGTCCGGCGCCGGCGATGATTACCGCGGTGTCGTCCATGGGGGCGAACCTGTCGGTGATCCGGACGGCTCGAGGGTGCTGTCAGCCGAATTGTGTTGTGCCGGATCGTGTCCGGGCACCGCGCCGGCGCCGTAGAAGGTGGGCAGTATGCCCTTCACCAGTACCAGCGCCGATCCTTCGCCGGACGGAACGGCCGCCAGGTTGGTGGCGACCACGATGGTGAGGCCGGAGTCGGGATCCGACGCCATGTAGGTCATGTAGCCCGGGATCTGGCCGTCGTGCCCGAACTGATGCTCACCGAATCGCACCATGCCCAGGCCGTACCCGGCCATGGCCGGATCGGCCGGATCGATCGGCTGGATACTGTCCATCCGCATCTTCTGGAACTTGGCGTCGAGCAGCTTGCCGTCGATGAGCGCCTTCGCATACGTGGTCATATCGCCGACCGTCGAGATCGCCGCACCCGCGGTCCAGGTCCACGACGGGCTCGAGGTCGTTCGGTTACCCGGTTGCAGCGTGCCCGCCAGCGCCGCGGCCCGCTGATCCGGCGGCAGTGCGAAGGTGTCGATGGTGGAGACCATGGTGCCGAAGGCGTAGCCCTGCGGATGCGGATCCGGCATCGAGGAGTCCGCCGGCGCGGGGAACGACGTGTGCTTCAGCCCGAGCGGTTCGAAGATGCGCTGCCGGAAGTTGTCGGCCACAGGCATATTCGTGACCTTCTCGATGACCAGCCCCAGCAGGATGGTGTTGGTGTTGCAGTACTCGAATTTCTCGCCCGGCTGGAAATCGACCGGGTGCGCGAACGCGATGGCCAGCAATTCCTCCGGGGTCCACACCTTCTGGGGATCCTTGTCGATCGCGGCGCTGAAGTCGTAGTCGAAGGTGTAGTTGTAGAGGCCGCTGCGCATTTCGGCGAGCTGGGCGAGGGTGATGCGGTCCCCGTTCGGCACACCCGGCCAGTACTTTCCGATCGGATCGTCGAGGGAGAGCTTGCCCTCCTGGGCGAGCTGCATGAGGACCGTCACCGTCATGGTCTTGGTATTGCTGCCGATCCGGAAGTGGTCGTTCACCGTCATCGGATCGTCCTTGCCGATGGTCCCGGTCCCGAAGGTGGCGGTCCAGTCGCCGTCCTTGGGTGACTCGACCACCACCACCGCTCCCGGAATGACGTTGTCCTTCATCAGTTCGGTGATGATGGGCCGCAACGTCGCGGCGTATCCGGGCTCCTTGGACCCCGTATCGTTCGACGACCCACACCCTGCCGCGACCGTCAAACCCACGGCTGCGATGAGCACGCCGAAACTCCGCCGGTATCCCATAACTCTCCGTCCGGGTCCGCTGGAACGTGGTTATGAAGCTGCTCGAGCGCTTGTCAGCCTAACTCCGTACCAACCGGTCGCGAACGGAAATGGGCGGTGTCGCTACATCAGTGCGCCACCATCGACGCGGAGCTCGGTGCCGGTCATATAGCGGCCGTCATCGGAGGCGGCCATGGCGACGACGCCCGCGATGTCCTCGGGCTTGCCGAGCGCGCCGCCCTCGATCCACCCGGGCAGCCGCGCCATGAGCGTCCAGTCGGCGTCGGCGGGCAGTTCCAGACCGGAGGTGATGCCGGTGCTGATGCCGCCGGGCACGATATTGACCGCGCGCAGGCCCTTTTTCACGTATTCCAAGGCGATGGAGTGGGTGAGCGCGTTGACGCCCGCCTTCGACGCGGAGTACGCGGCCATATAGGGATTGGACCCGAAGGCCGAGGTGGAGGAGAAATTCACGATCACGCCGTGCCCGGATTCGATGAGCGCGGGCAGCGCGGCCTGGATCATGAGGAAGGTGCCGGTCAGGTTGACCGCGATGACCCTGTTCCAGTCCTCGAGGGGCATGTCGTGGGTGTGCGCGGCGCGCAGGATGCCCGCGGCGTTCACCAGAACGTCCAGGCCGCCGAGGAATTCGAGGGCCTCGGCGGTGACGGCGCGGACTGCCGCCGGGTCGGAGATGTCGAGGGTGAGGGTGCGCAAGCGCTCGCGCTGATCGCCGGGGACAGCGTCGACGGTGGCGGCCAGTCCGGCCTCGTTCACATCGGCGGCGACCAGGTGGGCTCCCTCTTCGAGCAGTCGCAGGGCCACGCCCTGTCCGATGCCCGATCCCGCTCCGGTGACAAGTACTCGGCGACCTTCGTATCTGCGCGACATGGCGAGAAATTAGAACAAGTTTCAAGGCGCGTCAATGGGAAGTTCCGACATCCTCTCGATCAGCTGATTGCCAGAACTTTCTCATACTGGTCCTACGTTCAAATCGATAAACTCGGGCCCCGAACAGGAATGGTCATCGGGTCGGGACTGATGGAGGATTCATGCGGTCGGTTGGTTGGCGTACACGGATTTTCACCGCGGCCATAGCGTCGGCGGGCACGCTGCTGGCGCTGCCGGGAACCGCGGCCCACGCCGAGACGGCCGGCACCACCTTCGCCACCACCGCGCTACCAGACGGCTTCCGCGGCCTGCCGAACGGCACCATCATCGACTACTGGACCACCCGCTCCAATGGCGAACCGGTGAAAGCCAGTGGCGCGCTGTTCGTTCCGTCCGGTCCCGCACCCGCGGGCGGCTGGCCGATCATGGCCTACGACCACGGCACCTCCGGCATGGGACCGGGCTGCGGCGGGCAGACCGACGACTCGAAGGTGAGCCGGCCCCGGGAAGACCAGGTGCTGCAGTATTTCGTGAACAAGGGCTTCGCCGTGGTCGCGCCGGACTATCTGGGCCTGGGCCGCTTCGAGACCGGCCCGCACCCGTACCTGGAGATCAGCACCGAGGCCGGTTCCACCATCGACCTGGTCAAGGCGGCCCGCGCCGCGAATCCGGCGCTCTCACGCACGTGGGCGGTGACCGGCTTCTCACAGGGCGGTCAGGCGGCGCTGGGCACCGCGCACCTGCAGGTGTCGCAGACCCCCGACCTCGACTTCCGCGGCGCCATCGCGGTCGACCCGGAATCGGACCTGGAGAAGATCGCCCCGTTCGTCGGTCCCTGGGTGCCGGAGATCCCCGGTCAGGCCGGGACCGCGGTCAACGCGTTCGTGGTCAGCATGCTGGCCGGGCTGCGCGCCACCCACCCCGAGGTCGATGTCGACAGCTACCTCACCCCGCGCGGCAAGCAGGCCGTGGACGCCTCGCAGAGCCTGTGCTTGCTGGACATCATGAAGGTGGTCGACGGCATGGGCATCGGCGACATGCTGTCGCGGCCGCTCGATACCCCGGAATTCCAGGCCGCCATGAACGAGTACATGACCGTCCCGGTCAACGGCTACAACGCGCCGATCCTGCTGCTGCTCAACACCAATGACACCACCGTGCCGTCCCCGCTGCACGCGGCGCTGGCCGCGCAGTTCGCCGCCAATGGCGTGGACTTCCAGACGGTGGTCGGTACGGGCACCCACACCCAGTTGAACCCGCAGATGTGGAATGCCATCGGCGCGTTCAGCGATCGGATCCTGGCCACGCCCACCGTGCGGTGACGATGGTCGCGTGACCTCTTCGGGGGCTCGGGGTGAAAGCCCCGGGCCCCCAACGACTTACTGGGGGAACCAGCTGAAATCGGGTTCGCAGGTGACGTCCTGCTCCGGGCGGACGCCGGTGGCGAAGTAGGTGTTCACGATATCGTTCAGGCACGGGCTCAGGTTCGGCCGGAACGCGCCGTGAATCCTGGTGTCCGCCAGCGTCACCAGGCGTGATTCGGTCAGATCCGTATGCAGCGCGAGCCCTTCCGAGTATGCGGTGCGGGTGTCGTGGACATTGGCCACGATCAGCACCGGCGCCGCATTGCGGATCTCGGTGGGCGGTTCCACCGGGTCCGGCCAGAAGGCGCAGGCGGTGATGTTGTTGGCGAACGCACCGAACACCGGTTGCGTCGGCCGCGCGGCCTCGACATTGCCGTAGTACCAGGCGGGATCGCGCGGCGCGGCCTTGTCGCCGCACATGATGGCGGCCATGGCGGCGGCGTCCAGCGGCACCACGGAGACGATCTTGGCCTTCAGCGCGTCCATGTCGATGGGTCCGCCCGCCACGCCCGACGCCACCATGGTGAGCACTTCGGCGAGGTTGGGGTTCAGCTGCGGGCTCGGCAGCAGCGCCAGCAGCATCATGGGAATGGTGTGCTCGTCGACCAGGTAGCCGCTGCCGTAGATCTCGTGACCCGCGGACCGCCGGATGAGGTCCTCGACCCAGGCGCGCACCGCCTCCGGGGTGCTGCCGAAGTGGTACTGATCGTCATGGCGGGCCGCCCATTTCGCCCAGTCGTCGAGGGCGTACTCGTTGATCGCGCCCATGTCCTGGTAGAGCCCGACGTAGTAGCGGTCCGGGTCGACGGCGCTGTCGAAGACCATGCGGTCGGCGTGGTCGCCGAACATCTGGGTGTAGACCGCGCCCAGGTAGGTGCCGTAGGACGCGCCGAAGTAGTTGAGCTTCGTCTCGCCGAAAAGGCTTCGGATGAGATCCATGTCGCGCGCGGTATTGCGAGTCGTGATGTTGCGGGCCTTGTCCGGGTCGGTGCCCACGCACGCGGTGGCCAGTGCCGCGGCCACGGCGGTGTCGCGGGCATAGCCGAATACGTCGAATCCGGCGGAGAAGAGCATGGTGGGCACCGGAATCGTGCAATTGACCGCGTCTGAGCGGCCGACGCCGCGCGGGTCCATGCCGATCAGGTCGTACTGTGCGCGTACGTCCGCGCTCATGGCCTTCTGGGTGTTGACCGTCATCGCCAGGCCGGCGCCGCCCGGACCGCCCGGATTGGTGACCAGGATGCCGCGGCGGCGCGCCGGATCGGTGGCGGCGATGCGGGAGATCGCGACGGTGAGCGTGCGACCGTCGGGATTGTTGTAGTCGAGCGGTACCAGGACGCCCGCGCACCGCGCGCCGGCGGCGTCGAGGGCCGCGTTGTCGCACGGCTTCCACTCCAGTGTCTGGTGGTAGAAACGGTCCAGTCCCGGGGCCGCGTCCGCATTCGCCGGTCCCGCGGGCAGCGTGACCACCGCGGTCAGCAGCGTCGCGCCCAGGACGAGCCGTCGAATCCGCCGAGCGGGCATGCACTCTCCTTCACGGTTGTGTTCCAAGGGCGACGCTACTCGGATACCTGGCGAAAGACCGTGCGACATGGCGGATTTGGTCCGGCACGCCCGGTCGCACGCCCGGTCGAGCGAGTTGGCAAGCATGCAGCAAACTTCAGTGCTGGATTCCGGGCCTCACAGCCCTCGCGGTGTGACCGGGTGCCGGGTGATTCACGCAGCTTGATAGGTTTTCCAGAATGTCCGAACCCGAAGTCGCCGGTCGTGGAAAAGCCGCCCTGCTGGGGCCCGCCGAAGTGCGTGAGCTGGCCAAGCGATTCGGCGTCCGCCCGACCAAGCAGCTCGGGCAGAACTTCGTCCACGACGCCAACACCATGCGCCGCATCGTCGCCACCGCGGGCGTCCACCGCGACGACACCGTGCTCGAGGTCGGTCCCGGCCTGGGCTCGCTGACCCTGGCGCTGCTGGACGTGGTCGACCGGGTCATCGCCGTCGAGATCGACCCGACCCTCGCGGCCCACCTGCCGGAAACCGCCGCCGCCCGCGCCCCCGAGCTCGCCGATCGGCTGACCGTCGTCCCGATGGACGCCATGAAGGTCACCCACGCCGACCTGCCCGCCGCGCCGACCGCGCTGGTGGCCAACCTGCCCTACAACGTGGCCGTGCCGGTGCTGCTGCACCTGCTGGCCGAATTCCCCAGCATCCGAACCACTCTCGTCATGGTGCAGCTGGAGGTGGCCGACCGCCTCGCCGCCACGCCCGGCGGCCGCATCTACGGCGTGCCGAGCGTCAAGGCGGGCTTCTTCGGGACGGTCCGCCGCGCCGGAACCGTTGGCCGCCAGATCTTCTGGCCCGTACCCCAGGTCGAATCGGGACTGGTCCGCATCGACCGCTTCCCCGAATCCTCCTGGCCCCAGGACGAACCCTTCCGCCGGCGCGTCTACGCCGTCATCGACGCCGCCTTCGCCCAGCGCCGCAAGACCCTCCGCGCCGCCCTGGCCGGCTGGGCCGGTTCCGCCGCCGAAGCCGAAAAGCGCCTCACCGCAGCCGGAATCGCACCCACCGCCCGCGGCGAAACCCTCGATACCGCCGCCTACGTCCGCCTTGCCCAGCAGGAATGAGCCGAAAGACCTGCCCGTCCACCCGGAGTGGGTGGGGTGGCACCGGGCTCGGTCTCCGAGCCGGTGCACCCCGGCGTGGTGCCGGTGACCTGGGCCGAATCGAAATTCAAGGGGTCCGCGGTTGCTGGACCGGCCGGTACCAAGAACGCCGGCATCGGCAGGATCGGTACTGCCGCGATCTTCAGTACGCCTCGCTCCATGACCCTCGTCCTTCCTCACGCATGCCGCGGGGATAAGGCAACTGGCTGGCAAACCGCCATGCGACGCTGCTCGTATGGCGGCCGGCTCACACCCGAAAGTCGGCCGATCGATCATGCACCGCCCATCGTCGGTGGTCGAGCGTGCGGGTCAGGCCGAGATGGACAGACCCTGGAGCAGGGTGGTGGGGCCGGAGCCGTCGCTGTCGTGGCGGGTGGTGATGGTGAGCTGGACCAGGTACTGGCCGTTGTCGGACTCGACGATGATGTAGCGGTTGTAGGCCCAGAGGGTGAGCTGCTCGACGTTGTAGGTGCCGGTGATGCCGGCGGACGGCCAGCCCTCGAAGTCGGTGGTGTCGGTTTCGAGGTCCTGCCAGCCGGGGAGCCGTCGGGCGTCGTCGAAGGCGTGGGTGAGCAGTTCGCGGGCGTCGACGGGCGGGGTGAAGGTGGCGACCAGGACGACCGCGTTGTCGGCCCAGCCGTTCGCGGGAGCCTGGGTCCAGACACCGTACGAGCCGGGGAACATGCTCGGCGGAACCTGTTGCCAGCCTTCGGGAATGCCGACCGCGACCTTGGGGGCGCCGGGAGCCGCGGGGTCGACCGGGGCGGCCTCGATCTGGGCGGCGGCCAGGTATTCGGCGATGGTGGTCAACGGGGCTCCTCGCGAGGGGACGGCGGTGGTCACCCGCCATTCAACACGATGCGACAGGGCCGCCCGGATCCGGTGATCGGGGCGGCCCTGTCGTATCGCGAGACGAGCGATCGGTGTCAACTCATCCGCGAAAGCGGCGCAGTCGCAGGCTGTTGCTGACCACGAACACGCTGGACAGTGCCATGGCGGCACCGGCGAGCATCGGGTTCAGCAGACCGGCGGCGGCCAGCGGGATGGCGGCCACGTTGTAACCGAAGGCCCAGAACAGATTTCCTTTGATGGTCCGCAGCGTGGCCCGCGACAGCTTGATCGAGGTCGGCACCGCGCGCAGGTCGTCACGCACCAGGGTGAGGTCGGCGGCCTGGATGGCGACGTCGGTCCCGGTGCCCATGGCCAGGCCCAGATCGGCCTGGGCCAGGGCGGCCGCGTCATTGACGCCGTCGCCGACCATGGCGACCACCTTGCCCTCGTACTGCAGCTTCTTGACCACGTCCAGCTTGTCGCTGGGCAGCACCTCGGCGATGACCTGCTCGATGCCCACCTGATCCGCGACCGTGCGGGCGGTGGCCGCATTGTCGCCGGTCAGCAGCACCGGGGTGAGGCCGAGCGCCTTCATCTCCGAGATCGCCTGGGCGCTGGTGGGTTTCACCGCGTCGGCGATGACCAGCACGCCGCGCGCCTGCCCGTCCCAGGCCACCACGATGGCCGTCTTCCCCGCCCGCTCGGCCCGGATCTTGGCGTCCGCCAAGGACTCCGGCAGCGCGATGGACCAGTCCTCGAGCAGCTCGATGCGCCCGATGACCACCGCGCGCTCGCCGACCAGACCCTGCACGCCCTTGCCGCCATGGCTGACGAACTGCTCCACCTTCTCGGTGTCGAGTCCACGCTCGGCCGCACCGGCGACCACGGCCCTGGCGACCGGGTGCTCGGAGCCGTGCTCGACGGCCGCGGCCACCGACAACAGCTCGTCGGCATCCACGCCGGCGCCCGGAATCGCCTCGGCGAGCGTCATCTTGCCGGTGGTGACGGTGCCGGTCTTGTCCAGCACCACGGTGTCGATGCGCCGCGTCGACTCCAGCACCTGCGGGCCCTTGATCAGGATGCCCAGCTGCGCGCCGCGTCCGGTGCCCACCAGCAGAGCTGTGGGCGTGGCCAAACCGAGGGCGCACGGGCAGGCGATGATCAGCACCGCCACCGCCGCGCCGAAGGCGGTCGCCACGGACGCACCGGTGCCGAGCCAGAAGCCCAGCGCCGCCACCGCGGTCGCGATGACGATCGGCACGAACACGCCCGCCACCCGATCGGCCAGCCGCTGCACGGGAGCCTTGCCGTTCTGCGCCTCCTCCACCAGCGCAGCCATCTGCGCCAGCTGGGTATCCGCGCCGACCCGGGTGGCGCGCACGGTCAGCAGACCGCCCGCGTTCACGGTCGCGCCGACCACCTGATCGCCCGGGCCCACCTCGATCGGCACCGATTCGCCGGTCAGCATGCTCATGTCGAGGGCCGAACTGCCGCTCACCACCACACCGTCGGTGGCGACCTTTTCGCCGGGACGGACCAGGAACTCTTCGCCGACCCGCAGGTCGCCGATGGGGATGCGGGTTTCGACGAGGTGCCCATCGCGCCGCTCCCGGGACCCTTCGTGGTTACGCAGGCTGCCGTCTTCGGGTCCAGCGCTCGCGGCGGCGCGCAGTACCGACACGTCCTTCGCGCCCAGCTCCAGCAGCGCCCGCAGCGCGGATCCCGCCTTCTCCTTGGACCGGGTCTCGAAGTAGCGGCCCGCCAGAATCGCGGTGATCAGCGTGGCCGCCACCTCGAAGTACAGCGCCGACGACGAGTCGCCGCGCTCGATGGCCAGGCTGAACGGATGTTTCATACCGGGCATGCCGGCCGTGCCCCAGAACAGCGCGTACACCGACCAGCCGAAGGCGGCCAGTGTGCCCAACGAGATCAGCGTGTCCATGGTGGCCGCGCCGTGCTTGGCGTTCACCCACGCGGCCCGGTGGAACTGCGACCCGCCCCACACCACGATGGGCGCGGTCAGGGTCAGTGACAGCCACTGCCAGTTGGTGAACTGCAGCAGCGGGAACATGCCCATGGCGACCACGGGCACGGCCAGTGCCAACGTCACCAACAGCTTGTGCCGCAACTGATCCGCCGCCGACGGGGCCGAATCGGATTCGGCTGCCTCGGTTTTCACCGGTTGGGTGTGGTGCACGGCTGCGGTGTAGCCGGTGTCGACGACCTTCGCGATCAGGTCATCGGTCGTCACCGACTCCGGGAAGCTGACCTTCGCCTTCTCGGTCGCGTAGTTCACGGCCGCGGTGACGCCGTCCATGCGGTTGAGCTTCTTCTCGATCCGGGCCGCGCAGGAGGCGCAGGTCATCCCACCGATATCGAGTTCGATCGAACGCTCGGGTGCCAGGGCGCTCATGAGTGACCTCCTCCGTGGTGGGCGGGCGCGTCCGAATCGGATGCGGCAGTGGATGCTTCGTCGGTGAATTCCGCGGTGTGCACCGCGCCGCCGTGCTGGAAGTCCAGGTACAGGCGGTACTTGCCGTCACTCGGCGCAGCCGGTTGGGAGGTGAAGGCCGCGTGGAAGACGATATCGGGGCCGGGCGCGGTCTTGCCGACCTCGCCCTCCGGGTGGACGTGCAGGTAGGCCAGGTCGGTGGCCCGCAGTGCGACCAGGTGAGCGTACGCGCCCAGGTAGGGCTGCAGATCGGTCACCGGCTTGCCGTCGCGGGTGACGGTGAAGGTGAGTTCGCTGCCCGCGGTGGTCAGGTCGCCGTCGAGGGTGACGCGATAGCCGTCCACCTCGGCGGTCTTGGCGGCCGCGGGCAGTGGCTTGTCGGTCACGTTCCCGGCGACCGCGATGGTGCGGCTGAGCACCAGTTCGCCGGGCCCGCCGGCGGGGGAGAAGTCGGCGAACACGCGGTAGCTGCCGGGTTCGGCCCATTTCCAGTCGATGGACCAGGTGCCGTCGGCGGCCCGGGTCGGATGCACGTGCCGGAACTGGCTCGCGTCCGAGCGGACCACGATCAGGTGCAGGTCCTTCTCGTGCAGGTCGTTGTAGCGAGTGACGGCGCCCTGCGGTCCGGTGATCCGGAATTGCAGTGCGCCTTGCTGATCGGGGGCGGCGGGAGCGCTGATATCGCCGAGGGTGTAGTCGGAGAGGCTACTCTGCAGGCCCGTCGCCGCGGCGGCTTCGTGCCGACTGTGGTCGGGGGCGGCCTCGGCCGGGGCCGCGCCGGATCGGTCGCCCACCAGGGCGCCGATGCCGAGCGCGGCTCCGAACAAGACGACCAGTCCGCCGCCGAAGGCGGCGAACTTCAGTCGATCGTTCACCTGGCCACCTCGTAACCCGCTTCGTCGACGGCGGCGACCACATCGGCGTCGCTGAGCGGGGCGCCGGACTCAACCTTGACCAGGCCGGTGGCGAGATCCACATCCACGCTGGTGACACCGTCGATCTTGCCGATCTCCTTCTGCACCGAACCGACGCAGTGGCCGCAGGTCATGCCGGTGACGGTGTAGGTGCTGGTGGCCATGGTGGTCTCCTTCGCTCGCTGTTCATACCGTGAGGGGGTATCCCCGACATCGAGAAACATACCCCCCATGGGTACCTAGCGCAAGTACTCGAACGGGAAATCTGTCGACTAGGCTGTGCGGGTGCTCTCAGTTGTGCCCAGCCCGCTCATCGTGCGCGCGCCCGCGAAGGTGAACCTGCACCTCGGGGTGGGCGAACTGCGCGCCGACGGCTACCACGACCTCACCACGGTGTTCCAGGCGTTATCGCTCAGCGACGACGTGCAGATCTCGCCGTCCTCGGCGCTACGCGTGAAGGTTGTCGGCGAGGGGGCCGACGAGGTTCCCACCGATCGCGGAAATCTGGTCTGGCAGGCCGCGGTCAAGCTGGCCGATATGGCCGGACGCGCGCCGTTGGTGGAATTCGCCATCACCAAGGGCATTCCGGTGGCGGGCGGCATGGCCGGCGGCAGCGCCGACGCCGCCGCGGCCCTGGTCGGCCTGAACGACCTGTGGGAACTCGGCATCGGGCGCACCGAATTGTCCGATATCGCAGCCGAACTCGGCAGCGACGTCCCCTTCTCGCTGCACGGTGGCACCGCCCTCGGCCGTGGCCGCGGCGAGGAACTGCTGCCGGTGTTGTCCCGCAACACCTTTCACTGGGTGCTGGCCCTGGCCAAGGACGGCCTGTCCACCCCGGCCGTCTTCCGCGAACTCGACCGCCTGCGCGAAGTCGGCGACCCGCCGCGGCTCGGCAGCCCGGAGGAGCTGTTGCAGGCGCTGGCCTCCGGCGAGGCCAAACAGCTCGCCCCGCTGCTCGGCAACGACCTGCAGGCCGCGGCGCTCTCGCTGAAACCCGAACTGCGCCGCACCCTGCGCGCGGGCGTCACCGCCGGAGCCCTCGCGGGCATCGTCTCCGGCTCTGGCCCGACCTGCGCCTTCCTCTGCGAAAGCGAGGAGGCCGCGGTCACCGTCGCCGCCGAACTCGCGGGCGCGGGGGTGTGCCGCAGCGTCCGAACGGCCCACGGCCCGGTGCCGGGCGCGCGCCGAATTGTAGGCGACAACTGATTTCGTGACGTTCGGGTAACTCCTGGGGCACGTCCGAAGTCGGTTCGGCTCCCAACCGCCGGCACGCGTGCCTAACGGTCAGCGGCTCTCAACCGGGCGCTGAAGGCCCGGGGAGGCGGTATTGCGTAGGCTCTTACGGTTCGGCAAATGGCACGGAGAGGCGGGACAGGCCAGTGGCCAACCTGATCAACCTGGAAGCGGTCTCCAAGAGCTTCGGCGTCAAGCCGCTGCTCGACAACATCTCCCTCGGGGTTCAGGAGGGGGAGCGAATCGGTGTCGTCGGTCTCAACGGTGGTGGCAAGACCACGCTGCTGGAAGTGCTGACCGGAATAGAAGAACCCGACTCGGGGCGCGTCAGCCGTCGTGGCGACCTGCGTATGGCCGTCGTCACCCAGCGCGGCATGCTCCCCGAGGGCGCGACCGTCGGCGAGGTCGTGCTCGCGGGCCTGGCCGAGGATCAGCGCACCGACGGTGTGGCCGAACACGAATGGGCCTCCAACCCGCGCATCCGGACCGTGGTCGAGGGCATCGGCATCGCCGACCTCGGCATGGACACCCCCGTGGCCAACCTCTCCGGTGGCGAGCGCCGCCGCACCGCCCTGGCCGCCGCCCTGGTCCGCGACCTCGACCTGCTGGTCCTCGACGAGCCCACCAACCACCTCGACGTCGAGGGCGTGCAGTGGCTGGCCGAGCACCTGCTGAACCGCCGCAGCGCGCTCGTGGTCGTCACCCACGACCGCTGGTTCCTCGACACCGTCGCCACCCGCACCTGGGAGGTGCAGGGCGGCCGGGTCGAGACCTACGAGGGCGGCTACAACGACTGGATCTTCGCCCGCGCCGAACGCGTCCGCCAGGCCGACGCCAGCGAGGCCCGCCGCCAGAATCTGGCCCGCAAGGAACTCGCGTGGCTGCGCCGCGGCGCGCCCGCCCGGACCTCCAAGCCGCGCTATCGCATCGAGGCCGCCGAGGCCCTGATCGCGAATGTGCCGCCGCCGCGCGACACCGTCGAGCTGGCCTCATTCGCGCGAAAGCGCCTGGGCCGCGTGGTGATCGAGCTCGAGGACGCCACCCTCGCCACCCCGGACGGCCGGGAACTGGTGACCGACCTGACCTGGCGGCTCGCCCCGGGCGAGCGCGTCGGCCTGGTCGGCGTGAACGGGTCGGGCAAGACCACGCTGCTACGCGCGCTCGCCGGCGACGCGGACCCGAAGTCCGGCAAGCGGATTCAGGGCCAGACGGTCAAGATCGGCTGGCTGCGCCAGGAACTCGACGACCTGCCGCTGAACATGCGGGTGCTGGAGGCGGTCCAGGACGTGGCACAGCGCATGATGCTGGGCGACAAGGAGATCAGCGCCGGCCAGCTCGCCGAGCGGCTCGGCTTCACCCCGGCCAAACAGCGCACCCCGGTCGGCGACCTGTCCGGTGGCGAACGCCGCCGCCTGCAGCTGACCCGCATCCTGATGGCCGAGCCCAATGTGCTGCTGCTCGACGAGCCCACCAACGACCTCGACATCGACACCCTCCAGCAGCTCGAGGACATGCTCGACGGCTGGGCGGGCACCCTGGTGGTGATCTCCCACGACCGCTACCTGATCGAGCGCATCTGCGACTCCACCTGGGCGCTGTTCGGCGACCGCAAGCTCACCAACCTGCCCGGCGGCATCGAGGAGTACCTGCGCAAGCGGGCCGGTCTCATCGCGGGCAAGACGGCCGCTCCGGTCAAGGCCGCGGCCCCGGCCGCCGCGAATTCCACCGCCCCGGCGACGGATTCGGCCGCCTACCGCGCGGCCCGCAAGGAGCTGGCCAAACTGGAACGGGCCCTGGAAAAACTCACCGACCGCGAGGACAAGCTGCACGCGGCCCTGGCCGAGGCGGCCACCGAGCCGGACAAGCTGGTCACGCTGGGAGCCGAGCTGAAGCAGGTGCAGACGGAAAAGGAAGCCACCGAAGAGCGCTGGCTCGAACTGGCCGACAACGCGTGAGGAAGATCGAACGGGTACGGCCAAACCGTTATTCCTGCCGTGCCGCTGAAGTCTCGGGGAGGCGGGGGAGCTACGGCTCCCCGGCCGCCCGCTGAAGTCCCGGGGAGGCAGGGGAGTCCAGCGACGGGACGGGCAGGCAGGTGCGGGTGAATCCCGCGCCGAACGAGGTCAATTCGATGGTCCGGTACATCACCTTGGTGCCGAAGCTCGCCCGCCTGAGCAGGCGGCGCACCTCCGGCATGGCCTCGAGCAACTGGTAGCGGTTCGGATTTCCCAGGGCCTCGCGGGTGATGTCGATCAGGCCCAGCCGGTCCAGATTCGTCAGATATTCGTTGATCCGGTTCGGATACCGCAGCGCCGCATCTTCGCCCAGCAGGTTGAAAACGCCACGGTAGGCGGTCCGCCCGGTCTTCACCTCGACCGCGGGCTGCGGCCCGTCCAGGTACAGGTGCCGCACCACGCGCGCCTCGTCGGGCGCGAGCTCGCCCAGGATGCGGGCGTAGGCGGTGTGATGGTGGTTGTCGTCCTCGGTGTGGAAATCGGCGGAGCGGCGCAGCAATTCGGCGCCGCGGGCGCGCAGCACGCTGGCGGGACTGGATTCGGGGGCGATCTCGGTGGCCTCGGGCGCGGTCACGCCCAGCGCCTGCCGGACCGAATGCCGCACCTGCGCACCGGCATCGGAGAGGATCTCGCGCGGCGGCTGCCCGGCCATGCTGCCGCGCAGCACCACCGAGGTCACGCCCAGCGCGGTGTGCAGGCTCCAGAAGCTCGCCTCGACCGCGGCCGACATCGCCACTCGCACCACTCCGGTCGCGGCGCGCACGGGCCCGGCCGCGCCCCGGCGCTCGGTGGTGTCGACCGGCACCGGCAGCGGCGCGGCCTCGCGAACAGCGATGTCGGTGCTGGTATCGGCGGGATCGTCCTCGCCCGAACCTGATTCGGCGCGCGCACCGGTGGACGAGTCGGTCATATCCATGAGGTGGCCACTCCTGTTCCGAAGATCAGGAGGTGAGCGTAACCGGCGAGCAGGCCCAGCGCGCCACCATGGACAAACAAAAGCCATTCGTCCTGTTTGATGGCCGAACGCAGCATGTCCACGAACTCCGGCGGGGGCAGCGCCGACATTTGTTTGGCGATGTACTCCTGCACCTGTTTGCCCTGCTGCACATTGAAGGCCGGGTCGGCGAAGGCGATCGGCGCGATGGTCATCGCCTCCGAGGTGAAGGTGTCCTGCAGCGAGTCGTACTCGCGGCTGCCCAGGGCGAACTTGACCACCGACCGGGCCGGTCCGAGCGCCCGGTCGGCCGCCGGCTTGAGGGTGTCCTGGAGCATCTGCATGGTGCGGTCGGCGCGCGGCCCGTTGAGCAACTCGTCGCCGATATTGGCGACCGTCATGATCTCGCTGGCCACCAGGGCCGCGTACCCCTCGGTGATCTCCGGCTGTCGCTTGATGAGCAGGCCCTGCCGCCACGGGCACCACCACTTCGGGTAGGCCGGTTCGAAGATCAGGTTGATGCCGATCCAGTTCACCACCCAGCCGATGATCACCCCGCCGACCGGCAGCACCACCAGCGACGACCAGCCGGTGAAGTGGAGGATGGCGACCAGCACCAGACCCATGGGCGCACCGAAGTAGAAGCCGAAATTCTGCATGAATCGCAGTTCCTTGGCGCCCAGCACCTGGAACACCGAGTTCAGCATCTGCGGCCGCGCCTGGAAGTAGCGAATGGTCATCGACTTGACGTCCAGCAGCTGATCGATGTTCTTTCCGAGTTCATCGGTGAGTTCCCGGAGAATATCGGGCAACTGTTCGCGTACCCGGCTGTGGACCATCTCGCGCAGACCGGTCGGCAGGTTGTACCAGAGCTGCGGATGTTCGCGCTTCAGGATGTCCTCGACAATGTCGCGAATCTGAAGGTCCGCAATTTCAACAAAGTGTTCAGCGAGCTTGTCGGGTTCCAGTTCCCGATAGAAATCCGCGACGCTGCCCAGTTTCGCCAGCCCTTTGTCCACCGCGATGCTGGCCATCTTGTCCGCTCGCGACGGCACGATCCCCTGCCAGCCGATCCGGCCGTCGTACTGCAGCAACGGCAGCACCTGAATGCGCTTGGGCAGCAATGGAAACAGCGCAGCCAGCCCCGGCAGCCGAAACCCGTGGAAGCGGATCGGCTTGAACAGCATGAGCACACCGGTCCAGTTGGTGATATAGCCGATCACACCCGTGAACAACGGGATGGTGATCAATTCCAAGAGGATGGTCGGACGCACCCCAAAGACACTTTCCAGCACGACACCCTCCTGCCGACCCGCAACGCACCGCCGTTGGCGTTGACAACCCCTCGGCGGTTCGGACCTTACTGGCTATTAAGTAAGCGAGTCCAGCGGCGGAGTGTCTGAGTCGGAGATCTCGGTCACACTGCCCGGGCTCGATGTCCCTGTCTCTCGACGGGCGCACGAGAATGACGGGGACCACATCCATATCGTGCCTTGTGCGAGTTGTGTTGGGGGTCATGTGCGTCGCTCTGCGGCGGACGTGGACTGGGGTAACCTTCGTCTGGCTCGCGGGTTCAACGTGCCCGAAGGTCCGTCGGGGGCAATAATCTGTGGACGATTGTGTTCACCTGGCGATATTCGGAGATGGACGTGGCGGAAGACAGGATCCCGGGGCAGGACGTGGCCCGTCCGGGACCCCGTGCCGTGGAACGCAGTTCGGATGTGGAGAAGCGGCAGATCAGCAATGAGGCCCGACTGATCCGCGGGGCCTTCCGCGCCGCCGGTCTGGCGGTCGGCACCGCGGTGCGGGGGACCGAGTGGGCGGTCGGCACCAGCTTCGAGATCACCAAACAGCTGACCCAGGCCGCACTGGACGGCGAGTCGTCGGCCGATATCGCCGAGCGCACGGGGGCGGCGCTGCGGTCCATCGCGCGCAGCGCGCTCGGCGTCACCGAGGGTTCGGTGCGCGAGATCGTCAGTTATGTACCGACTCCCATGGGCGCGCCGCCGCCGGCCATCACCAACGGCCTGGTGCGCTCGGTCACGAACGAGGATCTGCGCCGGCGCGGCGACGCGCTGCTGGCCCGGTCGGCCGACGTCTATTTCACCGAGGATGTGCACCCGGCCTACGACCGCATCCTCGATCAGCTGGCCCCCGATGAGGCCCGCATCCTGCGCTTCATGGCGCTGCAGGGTCCGCAGCCATCGGTGGATGTCCGTACCAACCGGCCGCTGGGCATCGGTTCCGAGCTGGTCGCAGGGGACTTGACCTCGGTTCCGGAGCAGTCCGGCGTCCGCTACCCCGACCGTGCCCGGCACTACCTGATCAATCTGAACCGCCTTGGCCTCACCATGACCTCGGAGGATCCGGTTGTTTTGTCGCGATACATGGTGCTCGAGGTGCAGCCGGTCGTGGAGCAGGCGCTGAAGAAGGCCGGTCGCGTGCCCAAGATCGTGCGAAAGAGTCTGCGACTGACCGAGTTCGGTGAGGACTTCTGCAACACCTGCTTCAGCATCAACGGCTGAGTCGGTATCCGGCTGATAGCGATCCGGTACAAATCTGTGCCGATCCCTGAAGGTTTCCTACGCCTGATGGGATGGTTGAAGGTATGGATTCCGATGCCGTCGCGGCGATCAGCCGGCTGAAGTTCCGTTACCTGCGCGCGCTCGACACGAAGGCGTGGGAGGAGTTCGCCGACACGATGATTCCGGAGGCCACCGCCACCTACAGCGAGTACCTCCAGTTCGAATCGCGCGACGCCTTCCTGGCCTTCATGCGCAACACCCTGGGCCCGCACGTCATCACCGAACACCGCTGCGACCACCCGGAAATCGACGTTCACGGCGACGAGGCGACCGGCACCTGGTACCTGGCCGACACCGTCCTCATCCCGGGGCACAACATGCTGCTCCGCGGCGCGGCGTTCTATTCGGACCGCTACGTCCGCTGCGACGATGGGCAGTGGCGCATCGCGCACACCGGATACGAGCGCACCTACGAGGTGGTGCTGTCTCTGTCGGATCTGCCCAGCCTGCGCCTGACCTCGAGCCGCTGGGGGCTGATCGCCCGCGAACCCGCCGACACGCCCCGCACCGAACCCGGCTCGGACGGGACGGGCGCAATCGGCTGACGGCACCGGGCCGTGGGCTCATCGCGCCGAACGTGTCGCTATCGCTGGGCGCCGAATGCGTTGCGCGTCAGTGCAACTGGTTCTGCGCGGTTTCCAAGCCCACGCGCAGTAGCAGCTCGACCGCGTCGGCGGTCTGCTCGACGATCACCGGAACCTCTTTGCGTTCCGACGCGGAGAAGGGCTTGAGGACGTAGTCGGCGGGATCCTGGCGGCCCGGCGGGCGCCCGATGCCGAAGCGGACGCGCAGATAATCCTTGGTGGTGAGGGCCTGCGAAATGGAGCGCAGCCCATTGTGCCCGCCCTCGCCGCCGCCGCGCTTGAGGCGGATGGCGCCGAAGGGGAGGTCGAGCTCGTCGTGGACGACGATCACCTCGGTGGCGGGCACGGAGAAGAATTTGGCCAGCGCCGCGACGGGCCGCCCGGACAGGTTCATGTAGGTGCGCGGCTTGGCCAGCAGCACCTTGCGCCCGTCCAGGCGGGCCTCGAGCAGATCCGCGCCGGACTTCTTGTGCACGGTGAAACGGCCGCCGACGCGCTCCGCGAGCACATCGGCGACCAGGAAACCGACATTGTGCCGGGTGCGCTCGTATTCGGATCCGGGATTACCCAGACCGACCACCAGCGCGGGCCCGGCCGTTGCCTCGGTCATCGAGAACCGTTGTGGGAGTAGGGAGTTACTCCGCGGCGGCCTCTCCGGAAGCGGCCGCGGCCGCTTCCTCGGCGGCGGCCGGGGCGGCGATGATGTTGACGATCAGGGCCTCGGCGTCACCGGCCAGCGTGACACCCTGCGGCAGCGCGATGGCGCCCGCGAGGATCTGGGTGCCGGCCTCGGCGCCCTCGATGGAGACCTCGATGGACTCGGGGATGTTCAGGGCCTCGGCCTCGATGGAGAGGGTGGTGGCGTCCTGGGTGACCAGGGTGCCGGGGGCGGCGTCGCCGACCAGGGTGACGTTCACGTCGGCGGTGACCTTCTCGCCGCGGCGCACGATCAGCAGGTCGGCGTGCTCGATGTAGCGGCGGATCGGGTGGACGACGACCGACTTGGTCAGCGCCAGCTGCTTCTTGCCGTTGATGTCGAGGTTCAGGACGGCGTTGGTGCCGTGCTCACGCAGGATGGCAGCGAACGCCTGGGCGTTCACCGACAGGTGCTGCGGCTCCTCGTTGTGGCCGTAGAGCACGGCCGGGACATTGCCGTCGCGGCGGGTTCGGCGGGCAGCGCCCTTGCCGAACTCGGTGCGTACGGTGGCTTCGAGAAGGTTGGCGTCGGACATGACTGTCTACTCCCTACGGCTCGTCCGGCTGTAATGTCAGCGTGTCGCCAGGCGACGGGGCCGCCCTGGCTGAGGTTGGTCTGCTTGTCGGCGAAGACCAACATGGACGGCCGTATAGGCCGAGCCGCGTCGATCACGGTGGGCAGTTGGGTGCCACACCCTCGCCGAGACAACCTGAAGACTCTAACACGCGGCCGGAACGGCTCTGCGGCACCCCCTCGACCGCCGGGTGCTGGGGGTGCGTTCCCGGGAATTGCACGGGGAAACATTTTCACTCTTGTTTCCGGCAATCTGACACACTATCATTTCGCATCACTCCGCCTCGCGGGGAGTGCTTTGCGTCATAGGGAAATGCGCCCCCATTTCCGGCGCCGGGCAATTCGAACGACACGCTGAGTAGCTTGTCTTCCGAGTAAGGATCAGTTTGATGAAGAACATCCGCCGGTTCGGTCTGAGTGCCGTGGGCATCGCCGCCGTCTCCGCCACCGTCGCTCTCACCGCTCCGGTCGCCGCGGCCGACACGAATGCCAACTGCCCCCCGTCCAACTCGGGAGGAACCAGCACCGGCAGCAGCTCGACCACCCTGGGCCCGCTCATCAACAGCATTCTGAGCAGCCTGGGTGCCCTGAGCGGTCACGGCACTTCGACGTCCAGCGGCAGCGCTTCCTCGGTCGGCTGACGAAAACCGGACTGAACCGGCGGTCGGTTATCTGTTCGCCTCGCTGTCGAGACCGGTTCGAGGGGTCGTCACCGCTTTCCGCGGTAATACCGCTTCCGGTAGCGGAGACGCCACTCGGGTGCTAGGCAATTTGATCGGCACGCTGAGTAGCTTGTCTTCGAAGTAAGGAAACAGATTCATGAAGAACATCCGCCGGTTCGGTCTGGGTGCCGTGGGCATCGCCGCCGTCTCCGCCACCGTCGCCCTCACTGCCCCGTTCGCCGCCGCGGACACCTCCAATAACGGTATGACCGTGGTCGGCAGCAACTTCCAGACCGGCACGGCGTACACCATCAATGTCATCACCGGCGTTCCCGGCGTCACCGCCAACGTGTACGACACCAACGCCTCCAACACCACGGTGTCGGTCGGCTCGGCGACCTCGTCCGGCTCCACCCAGGCATCCGTGCAGTGGACCCCGGCCACCTCGGGCTCGCATCACCTGTGGGTGGTGCTGAGCGGTGGCTCCCAGTCGGTGCCGACCTCCGGCCCGGTGGATGTCACCGTCTCCGACCCCTCGACGACCACCACCACGACGGGAACCGGCAGCGCGGGCTCGCTGATCCCGCTGATCGGCAACCTCCTGAGCAGCCTCGGCGCCTCGACCTCGAACGGCACCTCCTCCCAGGTGGGCTGACGTTCTGGCTGACGGCCGGTGGCCCGGAACCCGCGCGGGGGTCCGGGCCACCGGCCGTTCTGTTTACCGGGCCGTCTCGATATACGCGGTCCTATCGATCACGCGGCGTCGGCGACCTGCTACGCGGCCTTGAACGTGGCCGCGTAGCAATCGACGTACGGGCGGCCGGAGCGGCGCACGATATCCGCCATGAGCTCGTCGGTGGCCCGCCGCACGGCCGGCTGATCGGCGGGCGGGATATGGCGCGGGTGGCCGAAGGAGATGCCCACCTTGGCCGGGCGCAGGAAGCGCCGATTGCGCGGATTGACCCGATCGGTGCCGGACAACACGACCGGTATGACAGGAGCGCCGGTCTGCATGGCCACCCGGACCGCGCCGGTGCGTCCCCGGTAGACGCGGCCATCGGGTGAGCGGGTCCCCTCCGGGTGAATGCCCCAGATGCCGCCCGATTCCAGAATGCGGACCGCGGCGGCCAGTGAATCCGATCCCGCGGTGCCACCACTGCGATCCACCGGCACCTGGCCGGTGGCATTCATGACGAAGCGATTGATGCGGCCCCGGATCCCGCCCCCGGTGAAGTACTCCTGCTTGGCGATGAAGGTGACCCTGCGGCGCAGCACCAGGCACAGGTAGAACGAATCCACCACGGCCAGATGGTTTGCCGCGATGATCACCGGGCCGTCCTTCGGAACATGGTGCAGCCCTTCGATCTTCGGTCGCCCGAGGAGTCGCAGCACCGGCCCCACCAATACCTGCTTCAGTAGCCAGTACCACATGGAAAGCCTCTCGAATCGTGGCCGTAGACAATGTCTACCCACTGTTCCTACCGGACCCGAGTAGACACTGTCTACCCTTGTGGGGAGAATGTGACGCATGACTGCGCTCGAGTCGCTGCGGGAACGACTGGTGACCGCGGGCGTCGCCCTGCTCGAGGAGGTCGGCGCCGGCGAGCTCGGCCTCCGCGCCATCGCCCGTGAGGCAGGGGTCTCGCACGGTGCCCCCCGGCGGTATTTCCCCACCCACAGTGCCCTGCTGGCCGCGATCGCCGCGCGCGGCTACGCCGACCTGCGGACCGAAATCGATGCGGTGCAGGGTGATACGGCGCAGGCCCGGGTGCGGCGCACCTGCCTGGTCTACATCGGCTTCGCGAACGCGCGGCCGGAGATGTTCACCCTCATGTTCCGCCATGACCTGTTGGAGGGCGCCGGCGAGAACCTGCGGGCGAACACGACCCTGCCCATGTTCGCGCGCTGGCGGGCGCTGGTCGACGAGTGTGTGAACGACGGCGCGGACGAGCGGGCCCTGAGTCTGTGGACGCAGCTGCACGGCATCGCGGTGGTGGTCGCGAATCGCAGCATCGAGGCGATCGCGCCGGGCACCGATATCGAAGCGCTGGTCGCCCGAGCCGTCGCCCGGCACCTCGCAGGGCAAACCTGCGCATAGCGCGCCGGACCCGGAGTGCGCCGGACCGGCCGGTCGAGCAGAGGGGCCGGTCGCGTACCCTGGGGCGGTTGCCTCGTCCGCACAAAAGGAGTCCCCCGTGAGTTCCCCGACTGCCACCTCAGCTACCGCCGGTCGGCTGGCCGACGAGGCGGCGCGGCGGCGCACCTTCGCGGTGATCTCCCACCCGGACGCGGGTAAATCGACGCTCACCGAGGCGCTGGCGCTGCACGCCAAGATGATCTCCGAGGCGGGCGCGATCCACGGCAAGGCCGGCCGCCGGTCCACCGTCTCCGACTGGATGGAGATGGAGAAGGCGCGTGGTATCTCCGTCAGCTCCACCGCCCTGCAGTTCGAGTACGGCGACTGCGTCATCAACCTGGTGGACACCCCCGGCCACTCCGACTTCTCGGAGGACACCTACCGCGTGCTCACCGCCGTGGACGCGGCGGTCATGCTCATCGACGCCGCCAAGGGCCTGGAACCGCAGACGCTCAAGCTCTTTCAGGTCGCGCGCGATCGCGGCATCCCGGTCATCACGGTCATCAACAAGTGGGACCGCCCGGGCCAGGCGCCGCTGGAACTGCTGGACGAGATCGTCGAGCGCATCGGCCTGACCCCCACCCCGCTGTTCCTCCCCGTCGGCATCGCCGGCGACTTCCGCGGCCTGCTGCGCCGCGGCGAGGAGGGCGCGCCCACCGAGTACATCCACTTCACCCGCACCGCGGGCGGCGCGACCATCGCCCCCGAGGAGCGCTTCACGCCCGAGCAGGCCGCCGCGCGCGAGGGCGATGTGTGGGCCACCGCCGCCGAGGAGAGCGAACTGCTCTCGGCCGCGGGGCAGGACCACGATCAGGAACTCTTCCTGGCCGGGCACACCTCGCCCGTCATCTACGCCTCCGCCATGCTGAACTTCGGTGTGCGCCAGCTGCTCGACACCCTCGTCGAGCTCGCGCCGCCGCCGCGCGGCCGCAAGGACATCAAGGGCGATCCGCGCGAGACCAGCGCGCCGTTCAGCGCCGTCATCTTCAAGGTGCAGGCGGGCATGGACACCGCGCATCGCGACCGGCTGGCGTTCATGCGCATCGTCTCCGGTGAGTTCGAGCGCGGCATGGTGGTGACCCACGCGCAGACCGGGCGGCCCTTCGCCACCAAGTACGCGCTGACGGTGTTCGGCCGCGAGCGGACCACGGTCGACACCGCGTATCCGGGTGATGTGGTCGGTCTGGTCAACGCCACCGCGTTGGCCCCCGGGCACACCCTGTTCGTGGACAAGAAGGTCGAGTTCCCGCCGATCCCGTCCTTCGCGCCGGAGCACTTCGCGACGCTGCGGGCCCAGACCGCGGGCAAGTACAAGCAGTTCCGCAAGGCCATCGACCAGCTCGACTCCGAGGGCGTGGTGCAGGTGCTGCGCAATGACGCCCGCGGCGACCAGTCGCCGGTGCTGGCCGCGGTGGGCCCCATGCAGTTCGAAGTCGTCACGGCCCGAATGCAATCCGAGTTCAATGTCGAGACCCAGCTCGATCACCTGCCATACCAGCTGGCCCGGCGCACCGATGCGGAATCGGCGGAAGAACTGAACCGTCAGCGCGGCGTCGAGGTCTTCACCCGCACCGACGGTGTGCTGCTCGCGCTGTTCAGCGACAAGTGGCGGCTGCAGTACATCGCCAAGGAGATGCCGAAGCTCACCCTCGAACTCCTGGTCGCCGGAACGGAATAGCCGGTGCCGCAGCCCATCCCGGTGTAGTTCAGCCGAGGTGGGTGGCGGTGGCCGAGCGCCGGAGCTTGCCGGAGGAGGTCTTGGGCAGCGCGCCCGGGCCGAGAACGGTGACGCTGCGGGGACGGACCCCGACCTCGGAGAAGACCGCGTGCACGATGTCGTGCTCGATGCGGCGAACCTCCTCGGAATTCTGGTGATCGTTGGATTCGACCACGACGGCGAAGCTTTCGCGTTTCTGCCCGGCGTCGAGGCGCACGGCTACCGCATTGCCGGGGCGAACTCCCTTGACGCGCAGGGTCGCTCGCTCGATGTCGGTGGGGAAGATATTGCGGCCCGCCATGATGATGACGTCCTTGAGGCGGCCGCACACCACCACCAGGCCGTCCTCGGTGAAGTAGCCGAGGTCGCCGGTGTCGAGCCAGCCCTGCGGGTCCTGCGCGGCGCGGAAGCCGTCCACCGTGAGGTAGCCGGACGTGACTGCGGGGCCGCGTAATTCGATGACGCCGACGCTGCGCACCGGGAGCGGCCGGCGCTCGGAGTCCACGACCCGGCCCTCGAGGTTGTCGACCAGGTGGCCGAGGGTCGGCAGACGGCGCACGCCGCCGTGATGGTGTTCCGGATCGCGGATGGGGACGGCCTTGCCGAGGGCCTCCAGCAGGTCGGCGTCGACGACGTCGAGGACCTGGCCGAGGCCCGGATCGGGGATGGAGACCGCGAGGGTGGTCTCGGCCATGCCGTAAACGGGGGTGAGGGCCATGGCGTTGAGGCCGAAGCGTTTTCCGGCCTCGGCGAGTGCGTCCATGGTGTCGGCCTCGACGGGTTCCGCGCCGTTCCACATGTAGCGGACGCTGCTCAGATCGACCGAACCGTCGGCCGCGTTGCGCAATCGGCGGGCCAGTAGCGAATACGCGAAATTCGGTGCGGCGGTGACAGTTCCGCGATACTTCGAGATCAATTCGGCCCACAGGATGGGGCGGGTCAAGAAGTCCAGCGGGGTCACGCACACCACTTCCGCCCCGAATTGCATGGGCACGCTGAGGAATCCGACCATGCCCATGTCGTGGAACAGCGGCAGCCAGCTGATCATCACGTCGTCGTCGAGCTGGAATTTCACCCGATCGAACATGGCGTGCGCATTGACGACGAAGTTGCCGTGCGTGATCTGCACCGCCTTGGGCGACCCGGTGGATCCGGATGTCAACTGCTGCAGGGCGATATCGTCCTCGCCGGTCGGCACCGGCTCGATCGGCTCGCCCGCGCGCATGGCCGCCATGGTCACCACCGTGATACCGCGTTCGCGCAGCAGCGGTTCCGCGATCTCGAACGGCGCGCCCAGAATGACCGCCCGCGCCTGGATCATGCCCAGGACGGTCTCGGTGTCGTGCGCCCACACCTGTAGATCGGTGCGCGGGGTCGGCTGGTGCAGCATGGTGATCGAGGCACCGCGCATCCACACCGCCTGGCAGGCGGGCGCGATGTCCACCGGCATGCCGGCCAGCACCCCCACCGAGTCGCCCGGGCCGATGCCGGCGGCGGCCAGGCCGCCGGCCATGTGGCGGGCGATGTCATGGATCCGGCCCCAGCCGTGCCGCACCGGCGCATCCGGTTCACCGGTCACCAGCCCTCTCCGGGAGACGCGGGCGGTGGCATACATTTCGTCGGTGAATCGGCTCACGATCGACTCCTCAAATGCCGAACCAGCACCTCAAATAATCCTCGCGCCCGGTGCGGCTGTTAACCGTTTCGGAGTTTCGGGGGCCGGTCAGACGAAGGCTCTGACCGCCCCGACGAAGCGATCCAGGTCCTCGTAGCCGACGAAGCAGTGCGGGGAGGCGCGGACCACCGAGTTCAGTTCTCTGGCAGTCATATCCAGCAGCGTGGAGCCGCGATGGCTGACCGTCACCGTGATGGCCTCCGCGGCCAGCCGATCGCGCACCTGGACCGGTTCCAGGCCGTCGACGGTGAAGGACACGATGCCCGCGTGCTGGATGCCCCGGTCGCGCACCTCGACGCCGGGAATCTCCTGCAGGGCCTTGCGCAGGTACTCGGCGCGTTCGGCGATCGCCGCGTACACCTGCGCCGGGCCCAGGTCGAGCAGGTAGCGCACGGCCGCGCCCAGCCCGAGGCGGCTCGCGACCGAGCATTCCCAGAATTCGAAGCGGCCGGCGTGGGGTGAGAGCACGTAGTCGTCGGGGGCGATCCATTCGGCGCTGTGCAGGTCGAGCCGGCCGGGCTCGAGACTCAGCGCCAGGTCGGGCCGCACATACAGGAAGCCGGTGCCACGCGGGCCGCGCAGCCACTTGCGGCCGGTGGCGGACAGCGCGTCCACGTCGAGTTCGGCGACATCGAGTGGCAGCTGACCGGCCGACTGGCACGCGTCCAGCAGCGCCAGCGCACCCACCCGGTGCGCGATGCGGGCGGCCTCGGCGACCGGGTTCACCAGGCCGCCATTGGTCGGAACATGTACCAGCGACACCAGTTTCACGCGCTCGTCGATCATGGCGTCCAGGGCGTCGAGGTCGAGCTGCCCGCTGCCGTCGCTGGGAATGGCCTCGACGACCGCGCCGGTCTGCCGGGCGCGCTGCAGGGCCGCGATGGCATTGCTGCCGTAGTCCACGCCGGAGATCAGGATGCGGTCTCCGGGGCTCAGTGGGACCGAGTAGAAGAAGTCGCTCCAGGAGCGGCTGGCGCTGTCGCTGAGGGCCAGCGCGGCCGGGTCGGCATTGATCAGTTCGGCAATGGCCGTCTTGACGCCGTGCAGGTCGTCGATGCGCTCGTTGGCGGCGCGGTAGCCACCGACCTCGGCCTCCCGCCGCAGGTGGTCGACGACGGTGTCGACGACGATCCGCGGGGGGAGCGACGACCCGGCGCTGTCGAGAAAGACCTGAATCCGGCACCCCGGCGTGTCGGCGCGCAGACGGGCGATATCCAGTGTGGCGTTGTCTCTCACACGTTCGACCCTATCCACAGCGTCGAGCGCCCACCGGGTAGCCGCGCTACCCCGTTGCGCCGCCTGCGGTTTCGAGCACCGCGCCGATCAGCGACGCCGAGCGCTCCGCGAGCTCCGCGGGCGGGTACGGCCGGTCGTGGTCGAGCCACCACACGATCGATTGCATGAACATCGCCGACACGACGGCCGACGCCAGCGCGTCGCCGCCCTGCCCGGGCAGATGCTCACTGACCATGGCCGCGAGCGCCGCGCGCATGCGGTCGGCGAACCAGGGGCTGCCGCGACGGCCCAGCAGCGCGCCGTACAGCCGGTGATAGGCGTCGATGTGGGCGAGGAATTCCTGCCAGCGCTGCCCGGGCGGCCGATCGCTGCCGGCCGCGGTCAGCTCGGCGAACGCCTCGTCGAAGATCTGCTCGACCAGCTGGTATTTGTCGCGATAGTTCCGGTAGAACGCGGCCCGGCTGATCATCGCCCGGGCCGTGAGCTCACCGACGGTGACGCGGTCGAATCCCCGCTCCTCGATCAGGTCCACCAGGGCCTCGCGCAGCAATGCGCGGGTGCGGCGGACCCGCAGATTCGGCTGAGACACTTTCGACTCCTTGTCTCGGTCGGGACATACCGGCTCGGTTGATCCTTGTGCGGGGGCCGACCGGATTCGGAGACTGGACTAGTTGTTTCAAGCGAGACAGATTGTCTCACTTCGGATTCAGTGTGCGGGAAGGGGCGCGGCCATGCGAGCTGTGCGGGCGGATCGATTCGGTGCACCGGAGGTGCTCGGCCTCACGGAGGTCCCGGAGCCGGAACCGAGTGCGGGGCAGGTCGAGATCGCGGTCCGGTCGGCGAGCGTGATCTACGGGGACGTCATCGTCCGGTCGGGCCGATATCCCCGGCCCCTGCCCTGGGTTCCCGGCATCGAGGTCGCCGGGGAGGTCGTGCGAATCGGCCCGGAGGTGGACGAATCCCTGCTCGGGGCGACGGTGGTCGCCACCACGGCCGGGCAGTCGGGCGGCTACGCGGAGTACGCCGTGGCCCCGGCCGCTTACACCTTTGCGGTGCCCGGCGGCCTCGCGATGGACACGGCCCTGGCGGTCTTCCAGGCCGGTGCGGTGGCCCGCGGGCTGCTGTCCGCCATGGGGGTGCGCGCGGGTGAGACGGTGCTCGTCACCGCGGCGGCGGGCCGGATCGGGTCGATGCTGGTGCAGTCGGCACGGGCGGCCGGAAACACCGTCATCGGTGCTGTGAGCAGTGAGAAGGTGTCCGCGGTAGCGGATTTCGGTGCGCACGCGGTGGTCGATTACACGGTCGCCGACTGGCCGGAGCGCGTCCGGGAGGTGACCGGCGGGCGCGGTGTCGACGTGGTGCTGGACGCGGTCGGCGGCGTGGTCGGCGAGGCGGCGTTGACGGTGGCGGCAGATGGTGGCGGGCGAATCGGCCTGTATGGATTCGCCTCCGGCGCCTGGCCGCAGTTGGACGCGCTCACCCTGGGCACTCGTGGGCTGACCGTCAGCGGGCCGCTCGGGATCGTCTTCCGCAAATCCGACGCCGAGCAGCGCGGCGATGCCGAATGGGCATTGGCCGCGGCGGGCCGTGGTGAGCTGAGGCCCCGGATCCATGCCCGCCATCCACTGGAACGGGCCGCGGATGCGCACCGTGAGCTGGAGGAACGCCGCAATATCGGGGCCATCGTGCTCTCGGTGGGGCCCTGACAGCGGCGGTGGGGAATCGGCTGTTCCTCTGCAGGCGTTCTCCATTTCGTCAGATTTCTTGTCACAGTCGCTCGCTACTCTTGTTTGGGTCGCCGAGCGATCCGCAGCGGCGACCGCATCAGACGGAGGTTGGCAATGGCTGTCACGGCGTCACCGACCGATGTGCTGCACAGTGGCCTGGCCGAATCTGAGCCGGGCGGCGAATTCACGTCACGCGCCGCCGCCGAGGCTTATGTCGGAAAAGTCTGTTTCAAACAGGGCCCACCGCTGCTCATCGGCGCCGAACTGGAGTGGCTCACCGCGCAAGGTGAACTTTCGGCGACCAACTCGCGTCCGGACCCGAGGGTCCTCGCGGACGCTCTCGGACCGTATGCGCCACGGTCCATTTCCCCCGATTCCCCGGCCGTTCCGTTGCCGGGAGGCAGCCGGGTCACCCTCGAACCCGGCGGTCAGATCGAACTGTCCAGCGCCCCGTTCGGCACCGCCGCCGAACTGTGCGAGCGCTTGCGGGCAGACGCGATACGCCTGCGGGAGCTGCTCGAATCCCGCGAAATCCGAACTGTTTCCGCCGCCGCCGACCCGACTCGGCGGCCGCTTCGTGTGCTGCAGCTGCCGCGCTACCGGGCCATGGAACGGTCCTTCGCCGGCATCGGCCCGTTCGGCGCGCTCATGATGTGCAATACCGCCGCCACCCAGGTGAGCGTCGACGCGGGCGCGAATCCCGCCGAGATCGCCGCCCGCTGGCAGGTCCTGTACGCCGTGGGTCCCGCCCTGCTGGCCGCTTTCGCCTGCTCACCGGGGCTACACACCGCCCCGCCCGGCGACTGGGCCTCCCAGCGCATGCGGGCCTGGCAGCGGCTCGACCAGCTCCGCACCCGGCCGCCCGTGCACGACTGGGACGATCCGATCGCCGGGTACGCACGCTGGGCGCTGGACGTGCCGCTGCTGTGCGTGCGGTCGATGGACCCGCAGGCCGGTGACTGGTCGGCCCCGCCCGGGGCCACCTTCGCCGACTGGCTGTGCGGGGCGCTGGACGAGGAGATCGGCCGCCGCCCGGACCGGGCGGATCTGGACTATCACCTCACCACCCTGTTCCCGCCGGTCCGCGCGGCCGGGCACCTCGAGGTCCGATACCTCGACGCGCAGCCGGGCGACGGGTGGTCGGTGCCGGTGCATGCCATCGACGCGCTGCTGTCCGATCCCGGAATCATCACGGAGGCAACGGCTCTGGCCGCCTCCACCGCGAATCTCTGGTCCGAATCCGCGCGCCGCGGGCTGGCCGACGCGGAGCTGCGGGCCGCCGCGGTGGCCCTGCTCGACCTGGCCACCGCGCATTCCGCCACGCCCGAGGCGGCCAAGCAATTGGCCGCCGCCGCCGACCGATGTCGCAGCGGCCGCACCCCGACAGAATCGGAAGTTCTCTCATGACTGTTCAGCATCTGCCGGGATCGGATCGGGCGGAGACCGAGTCGTTGCGCGGACGGATCGCGGACGCGCTCGAGCGGGCGCGCCGACGGACCATCGGGTTGACCGAGTGCGTCGACGAGGCCGAACTGGTGGCTCAGCACTCGAAGCTGATGAGCCCGCTGGTCTGGGATCTCGCACACATCGGCAACCAGGAGGAACTCTGGCTGGTGCGCGATGTGGGCGGGCGGGAACCCGTGCGGCAGGACATCGATCACCTCTACGACGCCTTCCGGCACGCGCGGGCGGACCGGCCCGCGCTGCCGTTGCTGGATCCGGCGCAGGCCCGCGACTATGTCGGCACCGTACGGGACAAGGTGTGGGATGTGCTGGACCGCAGCCCCTTACGCGGCAATGACCTGGTCCACGACGGTTTCGCCTTCGGCATGATCGCCCAGCACGAGCAGCAGCACGACGAGACCATGCTCGCCACTCACCAGCTGAGAACCGGCGAAGCGGTGCTGTCCGCCCCGCCCACCCCCGTTGCGCGGGTGGCGGTCGCCGGTGAAGTCATCGTTCCCGCAGGCGAATTCACCATGGGCACCGACTCCGATCCCTGGGCGCTGGACAACGAGCGCCCCGCCCACGCGGTGCATGTCGACGCCTTCGCCATCGACGCCGCGCCCATCACCAACGAGCAGTATCTGGCCTTCATCGACGACGGCGGCTACGAGCGGCCCGAGCTGTGGTCCGAGCGCGGCTGGGCGCACCGCGTGCAGGCCGGGCTGACCGCGCCCCAGTTCTGGGAGCAGGACGCCGGGAGCCGTTGGTGGCGACGGGTTTTCGGCACCATGCAGCCGCTGCGCGCCCACCAGCCGGTGGTGCACGTCTGCTGGTTCGAGGCCGAGGCCTATGCGAACTGGGTGGGCAAGCGCCTGCCCACCGAGGCGGAATGGGAGAAGGCCGCCCGCTTCGATCCGGCCACCGGCCGCTCCCGCCGATACCCCTGGGGCGATATCGATCCCACCGAGGCCCTGGCGAATCTCGGCCAGCACCACCTGGAACCGGCCGATGTCGGGGCGTACCCCGCGGGCGCGTCCCCGGCCGGTGTCCACCAGCTGATCGGCGACGTCTGGGAGTGGACCGCTTCGGGTTTCGAGGCCTACCCGGGCTTCCGCGCCTTCCCGTACCGGGAATACTCCGAGGTCTTCTTCGGCGGCGACTACCGGGTGCTGCGCGGTGGTTCGTTCGGTGCCGACCAGGTCGCCTGCCGCGGTACCTTCCGCAACTGGGACCACCCGGTCCGCCGCCAGATCTTCGCTGGCTTCCGCCTCGCCCGGGACCTGAGATCGGACGAGCGCTGATGTGCCGTCACCTCGCCTACCTGGGCCCACCCACCCCGGTAGGGGTTCTCCTGACCCGTGGCCCGAATTCCCTGCGCACCCAATCCTGGGCCCCGCGCGATATGCGCGGCGGCGGCACCATCAACGCCGACGGTTTCGGCGTCGCCTGGTGGCACCACCCCGATGCCGCCGCTCCCGACCACGGACCCGGCGTCATCTGGCACGGCGGCACGGCGGCGGATATCCGGGCTGCGGCGGAATCCGCTGGCGTTCCGGCGGGTCAGGCCGGAGCCGGTGCCGCGGGAGCGGATCCGGTGGTCAGCCGGTATCGCAATGCGGCGCCGATCTGGACGGATCCGGCGGTCGACGAGGTGTTGCCGCAGATCCGGTCGGGAGCAGTACTGGCCGCAATTCGTTCCGCCACAGTGGGAATGCCGGTGGAGCGAGCAGCGTGCGCCCCGTTCACCCACGGCCGCTGGGCCTTCAGCCACAACGGCGCGATCCCCGACTGGCGGCGGGTGCTGAGTGCGGTTGCCGCCGAATTCGATTCGCCACCGCTCCTGGAGGCGGAGTCCCTGACCGACTCCGCCGCCCTATGGGTGATCCTGCGCGGACTGCTCGAAGTCGGCGGCGACACCACAGTGGGCGTCGACCATTCGGGCATCGGCGAATCGCGGAGTCTCGGCGCGACGGTGGCGTTCGGGTCGTCGATCAGCGTCACCTCGGCTTCCGGTGCAGCGCCGGCGATTCGGACCTGGGGGGCGGCCACGACCTCGGAAGGCTCGCACGACGAGGCTTTCGATGGTGCGGGGGCGAGAGACCCGGGGGAGGTATTGCGGTTGGTGATGGGGGCGGTGCTGGCGCGGTCGCCCCGTGCGCGGTTGAACTTGCTGCTGGGGGATGGGGCGGGGATCTGGGGGACGACGTGGCATCACTCCTTGTCGGTGTTGGAGGCCGACGGGTTCGTGGTGGTGGCCTCGGAGCCGTTCGATGACGATCCGCGGTGGCGGCTGGTTGCCGATCGGCAGCTGGTGAGCGTACGGGACGGGCGGGTGTCGGTGGAACCACTGGATATCGAGATGGGAAGGGCTGGTTCATGACTGCGGCTACGCTGGAAATTCATCTGACCGACGAGGATTTGACGATCGCGCTGCGCGCGGATGTGCGACAGGGGCTGTCTGCGGAACCGAAGTGGTTGCCGCCCAAGTGGTTCTACGACGCGCGCGGCAGCGAGCTGTTCGAGAAGATCACCGAATTGCCCGAGTACTACCCGACCCGCACCGAGCGGGCCCTGCTGGAACGGGTGGTCGGCGAGATCGCGCGGACCGCGCAGGCCGAGGTGCTGGTCGAGCTCGGCGCGGGATCGGCGGCCAAGACCCGGCTGCTGCTCAACGCGCTGAAGGCCGAGGGCCCGCTGAAGAGCTATGTGCCGCAGGATGTCTCGGTTTCCGCGCTGCGGATGGCGGCGGACGAGGTGGCCGCGGAGTTCCCGGGCCTGGGCGTGCACGGCGTGGTCAGTGATTTCACCGCCACGCTGGACAACCTGCCCGGCGGCGGCCGTCGCATGGTCGCCTTCCTGGGCGGCACCATCGGCAACCTGATCCCCGCCGAGCGCGCCGAATTCCTCGGCGGCATCCGGGATGTCCTGGAACCGGGCGAGCAGCTGCTGCTCGGCGCGGGCCTGGTCATCGACCCGGCGGTGCTGGTCCCCGCCTACGATGATGCCGCCGGTGTCACCGCGGAATTCAATCGCAATGTGCTGCATGTCCTGAACACCCGACTGGGCGCGAACTTCGAACCGGAGAAGTTCCGGCACGTCGCGATCTGGGATGCCGAGCGGGAGTGGATCGAAATGCGCCTGGAGGCCACCGAGACCATGACCGTCCGCATTCCGGACCTCGGCCTGACCGTCGATTTCGCGGCGGGCGAGCAGCTGCGCACCGAGATCTCCGCCAAGTTCCGCCGCGAGGTCCTCGAAAGCGAGCTGGACGCAGCCGGTTTCACCACCGAGCGGGTGTGGACCGATCCCGCCGAGCGGTTCGCCCTGGTGCTCGCTGAGCGGAGGTAGGTGCGCGGGCGGTGGCGGCTACTTCTGCGCCGTCACCGCCGCCAGCCACTCGATGAGCGGTCGCATCTCCTCCCACGCCGCCCGGACCTCCCGGGCGGCGCGCGGGGTGCTCAGCCATTTGGGCGCACCGAAATCTCTTCCGGCGGTGAGGGATTTGTGCCGCAGCAGCTCGATGCGAGGGTGATCGATGTCGTAGCCCTTGGGTTTGGTCGCCAGCTTGTCCCCGCCGATCTGGTATCCGGCCGAGACGAGCTGTGCGATCAGCCCTTCCAGCTCCGCCCCGCGCACCTCGTCGTCGATGGCGACCCGGAGCGCGGCGAGCTGGGCGGTCTCGGCGGCGTACATGCCGCCCGCCACCCGCAGCCCGGCCGCGCTGATCTGGACGTACCATCCGGAGTACTGCGCGCTGTACACCACCGCGCCCTGATGATTCTTGTAGGGCGACTTGTCCTTGGCGAAGCGCACATCCCGGTACGGCCGGAACATCTTGGCCTCGCCGAAGTCCGGTTCCAGCTCGGCGACAAGGGCTTTCATCGGATCCCGGACGGACTCCTCCCACACCTGCTTGTGGGCGGTCCAGAAGGTCTTGCTGTTGTCGGCTTCCAGATCCTCGTAGAAGTCGAGTCCGGCGAACGGGAATCCGGTAAATGCGGTCATGTCAATTAGTGTTCGGCATGACCCCGGAGCCGTAGATCGCGACCCCGATGATGATGCCAAGAACCAGCGCCACACCCGAGGCGACCGCGGCCCACTTGCCCAGCGGCTCGCCCTTGCCGTGCCCGATCACGCCGAGCACGATGCCCGCGATGCCGAACAGCGGCGGACAGAAGATGAGCGCGATGACCGCGCAGACGAATCCGATGATCGAGAAGGTCTGCGGCCCGCTGCGCGGCGGCGGCGCACCGAAATTCGCGCCACCGGGATAGGGCTGATACGGCTGCCCGTACGGCTGCTGACCGTACGGCTGTTGCTGACCGTAGGGCTGCTGACCGGGTCCGAACTGCTGCGGGTACGGAGGCTGGGCACCCTGGGGGTAGGAAGCGTTCGGGTAGGGCGGAAAGCCGCCGCCCGGGTAGGCGACCGGCGGCTGCTCGCCCTGTGGCGGGTATCCGTACGCCCCGCCCGCCGGATACTGCGGTGGGGCCGGTGTGGGTTCGGCCGGTGGGGCCTGCTCGAACTGTGCGGCCGGATTGAACTGTGTGGGGTCGGGCTGACCGGGAGGCGGGGGAGTGCCCGGGATGTACCGGATGGTGACATCGTCTTCGGGCGGTGCGTCGGTGGGCCGTGCGTCGGGGGCCTTTTCTGGCGTGTCCGGCGTGTCGGATTCCTTCTTGAACATGTCGGCCGGTCCGGTGCCGGATTCGTCCGACGGCCTGCCGGGCTCGTGCGGCGGCGTGCTCATGTCGCGCCCTCCTCGATCGTGGTGTGCCTCTTCACCGGATATCTCTCTGCGGGACGTGCTGCGCAACAGTCCTAATCGCCGAGTTCCTCCACGATTTCCATGGCGGCGACCTCCGCGGGCCGGTCGTCCTCGGCCACGAACTCCTCGCGCTGCCGCCGACGGCTCCACTCCTGGTCGAGCTCGGCTCCGATGCCGAGCCGTCCGGTGTCGTCGTTCTCGCGATTGCGGATGATGAGGTCCTGCGGCGGATCGGTGATGAATCGCGTGTACTCGCGGATCTCGTCCTCCTGATCGTCGTCGCCGAGGTCGTAGTCGAGGTTGTCGACATCGCTGTCGAAGACCTGATCGGTGTCGAAGATCTCGTCCATTACGCGGGCATCGTCCTCGTCGGGCCGGCCGGCCATTCGGCACCACCTCTCCGCGCAGTCAGCGCACCAGTAGCAACCCCAAGGTTCGATCCAACGCTACCGCTTACCTTCAGAAACGGACATCCATTGTCGCTCCCATTTCACGCAGCAGCGCCCCTCCCGGAAGCGGGAGGGGCGCTGCTGTGAACGATGCGTGGCAACCGAGGTCCGGGGCGAAGCCCCTGCGCGGTCGGTGTGCGGGGTGGAGCCCCGGTCGCCGTTGGGGTTCAGGGACGAGGTCCCTGAGAGCCTACGAGAGTTCCGGCTATGCGTTCCCGTTGAAAAGGCCGGTGACGGAACCGTTTTCGAAGACCTCGCGGATGGTCTGCGCCAGCAGCGGGGCGATCGACAGCACGGTCAGCGTCGGGAACTTCTTGGCCTCTTCGATCGGCAGGGTGTTGGTCACCACGACCTCCTTGGCCCCGCAGCTGGCGAGACGCTCGGCGGCCGGGTTGGACAGGATGCCGTGGGTGGCGGCGATGACCACGTCGCCCGCGCCGGCCTCCTTGAGCACCTTGACCGCGCCGGCGATGGTGCCACCGGTGTCGATCATGTCGTCGATCAGGATGCAGGTGCGGCCCTCGACCTCACCGACCACGCGGTTGGAGACGGTCTGGTTGGGGACCAGCGGGTCGCGGGTCTTGTGGATGAACGCCATCGGCGCGTCCGCCAGCGAGTTGGCCCACTTCTCGGCGACCTTCACGCGGCCGGCGTCGGGGGAGACGACCGTGATGTTGGACAGGTCGTAGTTGTTGCGGATGTGCTCGGCCAGCTGCACCTGCGCGTGCATGTGATCGACCGGGCCGTCGAAGAAGCCCTGGATCTGATCGGTGTGCAGGTCGATGGTGATGATCCGGTCCGCGCCCGCGGTCTTGAGCAGGTCCGCGATCAGGCGGGCCGAGATGGGCTCGCGGCCGCGGTGCTTCTTGTCCTGACGGGCGTAGGGGTAGAAGGGCAGCACCGAGGTGATGCGCTTGGCCGAACCGCGCTTGAGCGCGTCGATCATGATCAGGTGTTCCATGACCCACTGGTTCAGCGGGGCCGGGAAGCTCTGCAGCACGAAAGCATCGGAGCCGCGGACCGATTCCTCGAACCGGACGAAGGTCTCACCGTTTGCGAAGTCGCGCGCGGTCTGGGGAGTGACGTGAACGTTGAGTTCCTTGGCCACCGCCTCGGCGAGCTCAGGATGAGCGCGCCCCGAGAACAGCATCAGATTCTTCTGGTTATCGGTAGAGAACGCGGTCACTGACGTTCGCCATCCTTTTGCTCGTTGGATATCTCGGTGGTTCCCGGCGGATCCGGGAGAGCCGCGAGCGCCGCTTCGGCCGCGCGGGCTGCATCGGTGCCGGGGCGATTGCGCTGCACCCAGCCTTCAATGTTGCGTTGTGCTCCACCCGACACCGCGAGCGCTCCCGGGGGAACGCTTCTGCGCAGTACAGTACCCGCCGCTGAATACGCGCCGTCACCCACGGTGATCGGCGCGACGAACATGGTGTCACTGCCCGTGCGCACGTGCGAGCCGACCGTGGTGTGGTGCTTCTTGACCCCGTCATAATTGACGAAAACGCTGGACGCGCCGATATTGCTGTATTCGCCGATGGTGGCATCGCCGACATAGGTGAGGTGCGGGACCTTGGAGTGCGCGCCGATGGTGGCGTTCTTGGTCTCGACGAAGCCGCCGATCTTGCCCTCCGCGCCGAGCGAGGTGCCGGGCCGCAGATAGGCGAAGGGGCCGACGCTCGCGCCCGGGCCGATGCTCGACTTCTCGCCGTGCGTGCGCACCACCTTGGCGCCGTCGCCGACGGTCACGTCGGTGAGCGTGCAGTCCGGTCCGATCTCGGCGTCCTCGCCGATCACGGTGTCGCCCAACAGTTGTACGCCCGGCCGGATGACCGCGTCGCGGCCGATCACCACATTGCCGTCGATCCAGGTGCTGCCCGGATCGATGATGGTGACCCCGGCGCGCATGTGCCGTTCCAGGATGTAGCGGTTGAGGGTGCGGGCCGCGGCGGCCAGCTGGACCCGGTCGTTCACGCCGGTGACCTTGGCGGAATCGATCAGCCGTGCGCCGTGCACCGGGTGCCCGGCCTCGCGGGCCAGCTTGAGCACGTCGGTGAGGTACAGCTCGTGGCGGGCGTTGGCGGTATCGATGCGCGAGATCATGATTCGCAGCACGGCCGCATCGAAGACATAGACGCCGGAGTTGACCTCGGTGATGGCCGCCTGCTGCGGAGTGGCGTCGGCGTGCTCGACGATCTCCAGCACGTGCCCCTGCGCGTCGCGCACGATGCGGCCGTAGCCGTTCGGGTCCTCGGGCTCGAAAGTCAGTACGGTGACGGCGGATCCGTCGGAGTAGCTGCGGTGCTCGTCGAGCAGCGCGTGCAGGGTGTGCCCGTCCAGCAGTGGCACGTCGGCGTAGGTGACGAGGACGTCGCCGGCGAAGTTCTCCGGCAGCGAGGTGAGCGCGCACTGCACGGCGTGCCCGGTACCGCGCTGTTCCTCCTGCACAGCCAGGGTGATCTGGCGGCCCAGTTCGGCTCCCACCTTGCCGACCGCGTCGCCGACCTGTTCGCGATCGTGGCCGATCACGGTGATGAGCGCCGTCGGGTCGATCTCGTGCGCGGCATGCAGCGCGTGGGCGAGCATGCTCCGACCGGCGAGCGGGTGCAACACCTTGGGTGTCTTGGACCGCATTCGGGTTCCGGCTCCGGCGGCGAGAACGACGACGGCGGTCTGCTGTGGCATGGATCTCCCTCGGCTGCCGGTCATCGTGTGCTGAATCAGGTTGTGCTGGGCCACAGTGGGTCAGCACCCACAGCGTGGTCAGCGATTCTGTGCGGGGCCCACCATATCGACCCTGCTCGCGAGCTCCGCCGCCAGGACTCGAACCTGGACAAACTGAACCAAAATCAGTTGTGCTGCCATTACACCACGGCGGATTGGCGCATCATGCGGGTCTGATCCTCGCATGAAGTACGCCTCTACGTCGAACTGTGCTCGTCCGCCTCCCCGTGTCCTTTGCCGAAGGGTCGGGTGCGTGGCTGGTTCGCGTCGCGGACCGGCGGTTACGACAAGGGACAGTCAGCCCCGTACCCCGGGAGTTACCCCCATCGTGCTGGATCAGTTGTTACGTTGGCGATTACGGACGGCGAGTGCCCCCCGGCCAGAGTGTCCCGAGAAGTCTGGGACAGTTATGGGCGACCTGACGGTGGAGTAGGGAGGCGGGATCGATGACGGCGGGCGAGGGCTCCAAGCCGGCGCGGCCGCGCATGACCGGCACCCAGCGCCGCCAGCAGCTGATCGAGATCGGCCGGACGCTGTTCGCGGAGCGGGGGTACGACGCCACCTCGATCGAGGAGATCGCGGCGCGGGCCCAGGTGTCGAAACCAGTGGTGTACGAGCACTTCGGCGGCAAGGAGGGGCTCTACGCCGTGGTGGTCGACCGGGAGATGTCGACGCTGCTGGAGATGATCACCTCCTCGCTCACCCAGAACCGTTCGCGGGTGCGGCTGGAGCAGGTGGCGCTGGCGTTGCTCACCTATATGGAGGAGCGCACCGACGGCTTCCGGATCCTCATGCGGGATCAGCCGGTGTCGGCCGCGGAGGGCACCTACTCGAGTCTGCTGAACGAGGCCGTGAATCAGGTGGCGCACATTCTCGCCGGGGATTTCGAGCGCCGCGGGCTGGACCCGACGCTGGCGACGCTGTACGGGCAGGCGCTGGTGGGAATGGTTGCGACGGCGGCGACCTGGTGGCTGGACGAGCGCCAGCCATCCAAGGAAGTGGTGGCCGCGCACCTGGTGAACCTGTGCTGGAATGGCCTCACTCATTTGGAGGCCGAACCCCAGCTGGCGTCGGAATGGCCGAGCGGCAAGGGGTTATAGAACCCGGCGGTTTGAATTCAGGTCTGATATGTCTGTCCTAGCGGGGCAGAACTGGACAGTTAACTAGCGAATTGCGAAGGAGGATGGGTCGAATGCTCGAATCGATTGGTTGCGCGCAGCCGGGTGGTACGGTTCACCCATCCTTCGAGTGCTGTTCGAACTGTGATGTCGGTCAACTTCGGGATATCGGTCTACTTCAGGATGGCTGGTTTGATGACAGGCGGCTCTGATGGCTAGGCAGGCGCGTGCAGAGATCACTCGCGATTCCGTGCTCGCAGGCGCGGCCGATGTCTTTCTGCGACTGGGCTACGCGAACGCGTCCCTGTCCGAGATCATCGCGCAGTCGAATGTGACCAAGGGCGCGTTGTACTTTCACTTCGGATCCAAGGAAGAACTGGCGCGCGCGGTCGTCGATCAGGGCAACGAGCGACTTGTCAGCGCATGCCAGGGATTCTTCGATCCGCGTGTGCCGGCGCTGGAGGCGTGCATCGGGATCACCTATGTGGTCGCCGACCTCACCATGAACGACCCGATGGTGGGCGCGATGCTCAAACTCACCCACCAGATCGGCGACTATCGCGGCGCGACCGGCGACAATATCGCCAAGACCTGGGGTGAGACGCACCGTTTGCTCGCCGAACGCGCGATCACCCAGGGGGATCTCAAACCCGACCTGGATCCCGACACCATCGGCATGCTGCTGCAGGAGATGACCAGCGGCGTCCATATCGTCGCGGTCAGCACCGAGTCCATCGATCAGATGGCGACCCGCATGGAGCGGGCCTGGTACTTCCTGCTGCCGAGCATCGTGCCCGAGGAGAAGGTCGCCTACTTCCGCGAATTCGCGGCTCGGCGCCTGCGCCGCTACGTGCAGTGAGACTGTGCACGGCGCGGTGATGTGAGCACCGGGCAGTGAGCGTGAGCATGTAGCGGGCAGTGCTGCGGCGCAGCGGGTTTCGCGAATCCGCTACTCCGGCCCCCAGGCCGGTCGGTGAAATCGGCGCCGGGCTCGGGAAGGTCTACTCTCCCTTGAGTTTTCGCCGGCCGCCCGCGCGGTTGTTGGCGATGATCTGCCGGAACATGGCGAGAAGGGCTGGAGCGTTGAGGGTTTCGCCCGCCGCCACGGCGATCATGCGGGCGGTCTTGTTGTCGTGACCGCCGGTGATGATGCCCTCCGGGTCGGGCACGATGGCCCCGTCGTAGAGGAAGATGTCGACGGCCTGCTCGGTGGCGAGCAGCGCGCAGATATTGCCGTCGAGCACGAAGTAGGGCCGGGCCGTTCGTTTGATGGTCTCCTCGACCGCCGGGTCGGCCGCATGCACGAGGTCGCGGACCTGGCGGCAGATCGCCTGTTGCCTGCCTGGCAGGGCGTCGATGTAGGCGTCCACCCGCGGATCGGTCGCGTAGGACATTCCGTCATCGAAGCACGGCCGGGGCGTCCGGAGGCCAAGAAGCGTCTGCGTGCTGAAGCTGTCACAGTGGGTGACTAGACTCGGTTGGCCGTCTGAAACGCTGATCTGCGCCGAGGAGTCTGCCCCATGACCACCCAACGTCCACCTCTGGCGGGACTGGCTGCGGTGGCCGGTGCCGATGCCGCACTGGAGCAGGTCGCGAGCCTGATCGGTCGGGCGTCGGCGATGCTGGTCGCGCCGTCGGCGGTGCGGCCGTTCGTGGCGTCGACCATTGCCGGGCACCGCCCGCTGCTGGTGGTGACGGCCACCGGGCGGGAGGCCGACGATCTGGCGGTCGAGCTGACGGAGATGCTCGGCGACACGGTCGCACTGTTCCCGTCCTGGGAGACGTTGCCGCACGAGCGGCTCTCGCCGGGCGCGGACACGGTCGGCCGGCGGCTGCAGGTGCTGCGCCGGCTGGCGCATCCGGAGGATCCGGGCTGCGCGGGTCCGCTGCGGGTGGTGGTCACCACGGTGCGCTCGCTCATGCAGCCGATGGCGGCGGGGCTCGGGGAGATCGAGCCCATCGTGCTGCGCCGCGGCGCAGAGTTCGACTTCGACCAATTGCTCACGCGGCTCGTGGAGTTCGCCTACGAGCGGGTCGACATGGTCGGCAAGCGCGGCGAGTTCGCGGTGCGCGGCGGCATTCTGGACGTCTTCCCGCCCACCGCGGATCATCCGGTGCGCGTGGAGTTCTGGGGCGACGAGGTCTCCGAGGTCCGCGCCTTCTCGGTGCAGGACCAGCGCTCGATCCACGAGGTGCCGATCGACCTGGTGGTCGCGCCGCCGTGCCGGGAACTGCTGCTCACCGACGCCCTGCGGGAACGCGCCGCCCAGGTGGCCGCCGAGAATCCGGCCGATGCCGCGCTGGTCGAGATGCTGGAGAAGATCTCCCAGGGCGTCCCGGTGGAGGGCATGGAGGCGCTGCTACCGGTGCTGCAGCCCGGTGAGCTGCAGCTGCTGGTGGACGCGTTGCCCGCGGAAACCCATGTGCTGCTGTGCGATCCGGAGAAGGTCCGTACCCGCGCCGCCGACCTGGTGCGCACCGGGCAGGAATTCCTGGAGGCGTCGTGGACGGCGGCCTCCTTCGGCGGGGCCGCTCCGCTGGGCGCGCACGGGCTGGATCTGGCCGCCTCCGGCTACCGGGGTCTGGATGTGGTGCACGCCGATGCCGAGCGGCGCGGCCTGCCCTGGTGGACGCTGAGCCCGCTGGCCGCCGACGATCCGAACGAGATCGCGCTGCCGGTGCTGGCCGCCGCCTCCGCGCGCGGTTCGGAGGAGCTGGTCGCCACCATCTTCGCCTCGCTGCGCGCGCATGTCGCGACCGGTGGCCGCGCGGTCATCGTGGTGGCCGGACACGGTACGGCGCAACGCATTCTGGAACGGCTCGCCGATGCCGAGGTGCCCGCGGCGGCGCTGGAGGCCGGTGCCGAGCCGGTGCGGGGACTGGTCGGCGTGCTGTGCGGGTCACTGCACGACGGCGTCGTGTTCGATGACGCCAAGCTGGTGGTGATCGCGGAATCCGATCTCACCGGCAACCGGGTCACCGCACCCGGCGAGGGCAAGAAGCTGCCCGCACGCCGGCGCAACCAGGTCGATCCGCTGGCGCTGACCGCCGGCGACATGGTGGTGCACGACCAGCACGGCATCGGCCGCTTCGTGGAGATGATCGAGCGGACCGTCGGTGGCGCGCGCCGCGAGTACCTGGTCATCGAGTACGCGCCCAGCAAGCGCGGCCAGCCGGGGGACCGGTTGTTCGTGCCGATGGACTCGCTGGATCAGCTGTCGCGCTATGTCGGCGGCGAGATGCCGTCGCTGTCCAAGCTGGGCGGTTCCGACTGGGCCAATACGAAGCGCAAGGCGCGCAAGGCGGTTCGCGAGATCGCCACCGAGCTGGTGCAGCTCTACGCCGCCCGGCAGGCCGCTCCCGGCCACGCCTTCGGCGCGGACACCCCGTGGCAGCAGGAGATGGAGGACGCCTTCGCGTTCACCGAGACCGTCGATCAGCTCTCTGCCATCGCCGAGGTGAAATCGGATATGGAGAAGGCGGTCCCGATGGACCGCGTCATCTGCGGTGACGTCGGCTACGGCAAGACCGAGATCGCGGTGCGCGCGGCGTTCAAGGCTGTGCAGGACGGCAAGCAGGTAGCCGTGCTGGTGCCGACCACGTTGCTGGCGCAACAGCATCTGCAGACCTTCACCGAGCGGATGGCCGGTTTCCCGGTGGTGGTGAAGGGCCTGTCCCGCTTCACCGATGCGGCCGAATCGCGGGAAATCCTGGAGGGCATGACCACCAAGGATGTCGACATCGTGGTGGGCACCCATCGCCTGCTGCAGACCGGGGTGCGCTGGAAGGATCTGGGCCTGGTCGTCATCGACGAGGAGCAGCGGTTCGGCGTCGAGCACAAGGAGCACATCAAGGCACTGCGCACCCACGTGGACGTCTTGACCATGTCCGCCACGCCGATTCCGCGCACGCTGGAGATGTCTCTCGCCGGCATTCGCGAGATGTCGACCATCCTCACCCCGCCGGAGGAGCGGCATCCGGTGCTCACCTATGTGGGCGCCTACAACGACAAGCAGGTGGCCGCGGCCATCCGCCGTGAACTGCTGCGCGACGGCCAGGTGTTCTATGTACACAACCGGGTGTCATCGATCGACAAGGCTGCCAAGCGGATTCGCGACCTCGTGCCGGAGGCGCGGGTGGTGGTCGCGCACGGGCAGATGAACGAGGACATGCTCGAGAAGACCGTGCAGGGCTTCTGGGAGCGCGAATTCGATGTGCTGGTGTGCACCACCATCATCGAGACCGGTCTGGACATCTCCAATGCCAATACCCTGATCGTGGAACGCGCCGACGCCCTGGGCCTTTCGCAGCTGCACCAGCTGCGCGGGCGGGTCGGCCGCTCGCGGGAACGCGGCTACGCCTACTTCCTGTACCCGCCGGAGAAGCCGCTCACCGAGACCGCCTACGATCGGCTCGCGACCATCTCGCAGAACTCGGATCTGGGCGCGGGCATGGCGGTGGCCATGAAGGACCTCGAGATTCGCGGCGCGGGCAATGTGCTGGGCGCCGAGCAGTCCGGTCATGTCGCGGGCGTCGGCTTCGACCTGTACGTGCGCCTGGTCGGCGAGGCGGTGGAGGCCTACCGGGCCGCCGCCGACGGCCGCCCGATCTCGGTGGACGAGGAGGTCAGGGAGGTCCGCATCGATCTGCCGGTGGACGCCCACATCCCGCCCGACTACATCGCCTCCGACCGCCTACGCCTGGAGGCGTACCGCAAACTCGCCGCCGCCCAGGATGATTCGGCGCTCTCGGCCGTGGTCGAGGAACTGGTGGACCGCTACGGACCGCTCCCCGTGGAGGTCGGCCGCCTGGTCTCGGTCGCCAAGCTGCGCCTGCTGGCCCGCGAGTACTCCATTGCCGAGATCGGCGTCACCGGAACCACTCTGAAGGTGTCGCCGCTGCAGCTCCCCGATTCCAAGCAGCTGCGGCTGAAGCGGCTGTACCCCAACGCCACCTACCGCCCGGCGACCGGCATCGTCCAGCTGCCGCTGCCGCGCGTCGAGGACAGCGTCGGCGCGGCCCGCGTCCGTGACGTGCAGGTGCTCCAGTTCGTCGCGGATCTGCTGCTCGCCCTCGATGGAAAGGCGCCGGGCGCAGTGGATGTCAAGGTCGCCGCGGAGGTACTGGCTCCCCGATGAGTCGTCCGACGAACGCAAGCCCTCCACGGGCGTCCGTAAGGCGGGCCGTCTCGCCGATCGCGTCGTGCGTCCGGCCCGCGGCTCCGGTGGCGTGATGAGTACCGGGAACGGCGCGGGAGCGGAATCGGTCCGGCGGGGCCCGGAACAGCCCAGCGCGGGAGGCGGTTTCGTGCGTGGCGAGGCGGGGTTCGAGGCGATGGCGGCCGAATCCGCGGCGGATATCACGCGGATGACCGAAGCCTTGGGCGAGGCGGTCGAGGTGATGGACCGGCTGTGGAACTTCGGCGGGTGGGAGGTGACGCAGACGCATGATTCGCTGCGGCCGTACCTGCTGGAGGAGACCTACGAGCTGCTCGACGCGATTCAGGACGAGGATGCCGAGACCATCAGAGAGGAGCTCGGTGACCTGCTGCTGCAGGTGTTGTTCCACTCCCGGATCGCCGAGGCCGCAGGGGAATTCACCGTCGCCGACGTGGCGGCGGCGCTGGTGTCCAAACTGGTGCACCGCAGTCCGCATCTGATCGGCGAGCACGGTCCCGGCGAATACGGCATCGATCCGGCCGCGGCGGTCGCCGACAAGATCGCGGCGCAGGAAAAGGCTTGGGAGGAGCGCAAATCCGCCGAGAAGGCACGGCGCTCCTGCCTGGACGGCATTGCCATGGCGCAGCCCGCGCTGGCCCTGGCGGAGAAGGTTCGCTCGCGAGCTATCAAGGCGGGTTTACCCGAGGAGCTGATTCCCGGCGCTCTGCGTGTCGTGCAGCTCGGTGGGCCGGACAGTGCCGAAGAGCGGCTGCGCAAGGCCACTCTCGCGTTCGCCACCGCCATCCGCGCCGCCGAGGATGCCGCCGAAATCGACCGGGGCGAGCGGCGCGCGTTGGCCGCCGCGGACTGGCATCGGTACTGGCCCTGCGGCTGAACAGGATCCGGCGCCGCGGACGGATCGGGCGTCGCGGTCGCGATGCCGGGTGATAACGGCGGTGTTGCCTTCGGCTCGTTTCGGCTAGCGTCAGAGGGGTGCATGCTTCGGGGCGCGAATCGATTACCGAGTACTACCCGCCACGAACGGGTGCGATCATCGCACTGGTCTTCTTCCTATCGATGACCGCGCTACCCGGATTCGTGGTGTTCGACGGCAATCAGCAGCCGGTCATGCGTGTGCTCGGCGGATTGGCCATGGCGTTGTTCGGTTTCGGGGTGTACGCCATGCTCGAGGATCTGCTTCGCCCGCAGCCGACCCTGCTGGTCACCGACCAGGGCTTCACCTATCGCGGGTTTCCGCATGTGGCGTGGGCCGAGGTGGAGCGGGTGCGGCTGGGCATCGGGCGGCTGCGCAAGGGCGGTCGCGCGGAGATGTTCGCCGAGGTGGTGCTGTGCGATCCGGCCGAATTCCGTGACCGCGTACTGGCACTCGGCGATGTGACCATGCGCCGCAATCCGGACCGCCGGCTGTTCATCGTGGCCGAGCGGCTGCCGGTGCCAGTGCCGACGGTGGTGGACGTAATGCGGGAGCATCATCCCGGTCTGTCGGTGCGTGCCGTCGAGGACGCGCCCGCCGACGCGCCGCCGGCCGCGCCCCGCTCACCCGATCGCGACATGGTGGAGAGCGCGCTCGTGAGCGCCCTCACCGACGCGCTCCCCGTCGGCTGGAACCTCGCGGTCCTGTGGTTCTCCCTGGTCGGCGACGACGGCCACGCCGGCATCCAGCTGGAACTGACCGACCCCGACGCCGATCACACCGACGAGCTCCAGCCCTCCGAGGAGATCCTCACCCTCCTCAACCGGCTCAAGGAAGTCTGCTACGACCAGATGACCGGCACCTGGCTCAGCGGCCAGGTCGTCCTCCGCGCCGCCTCCACCAAAGCCGAATTCACCCTGTCCTTCAAGGAAATCCCCGACTGGCTCCCCATCCCCGAGCCCGACGAATGCCGCCGCGAACTCGCCACCTACCCGCGAGCCGGCGACGAAATCCCCATCTGGCTCCGCCAACGCATTTCCTGACCGCGCGGACCGCCTCGGGCGCAGGCGCATTCGGACTGTCAGTCCTCGGCGAGGTAGCGCTCGACGGTATCGACCTTGGCCTGCATCGCGCCGGTGACGCCCGGGCGGATGTCGGCTTTCAGGACGAGGCTGCAGCGTGGGGCAACTGCCATGACGGCGTCGGTGGCCTGTTTGACGACGGCCATGACCTCGTCCCATTCACCCTCGATGGTGGTGAACATGGCATTGGTCTCGTTGGGGAGGCCGCTGGCGCGGACGATCCGGACCGCTTCGGCGACGGCGCGGCCGACGTCCTCGCCGACGCCGAGCGGGGTCACGGAGAAGGCGATGATCAAACGTTCACGCCGTAGTCGCGGGCGATGCCGGCCAGGCCGGAGGCGTAGCCCTGGCCGATGGCGCGGAACTTCCATTCGGGGCCGTGGCGGTAGAGCTCGCCGAAGACCATGGCGGTTTCGGTGGAGGCATCCTCGGTGAGGTCGAAGCGGGCCAGTTCGGAACTGTTCACGGCGTCGATCACGCGGATGTAGGCGTTGCGGACCTGGCCGAAGGACTGGCGGCGGACGTCGGCCTCGTGGATGGAGACCGGGAAGAAGATATTGGTGATGGTCGGCGGCATGGCGGCCAGGTCGACATTGATCACTTCGTCGTCACCGTCGCCCGCGCCGGTGAGGTTGTCGCCGGTGTGCTCGATGGTGCCCTCGGGGGAGCGCAGGTTGTTGTAGAAGATGAAGTGCGCGTCCGAGAGCACGCGCTGATTGGATCCGCAGGCCAGTGCGCTGGCGTCCAGGTCGTAATCGGCGCCGGTGGTGGTGCGCACGTCCCAGCCCAGCGCCACCGCGACCTTGGCCAGGTTGGGGGCCTGTTTTGACAGTGAAACGTTTCCGCCCTTGGCCAAGCTGACAGACACCCGGTCTCCTTCGATACTCAGTTGCGGTCGGCCGCCATCGCTTTGAGCGTCGCGACTCGTTTCTCCAGATAGCGTAGTTCGCTGTCGTCGAGGACGGTGCGCTGAATTCCCGTGGCGACCGCGAATGCTGATTGCCGATGGTCGTCGATCAATTCGACGGTCAATTCCACCGCCACATAATCGTCCGCGTCCGGCATGGGATCGGCGATCACCTTGGCCGTGCCGCGGGCGCACAGCGCCACATTGCCGCCACCCAGGATCAGCAGCGCGATATCGGGGCGTTCCCGCAGCCGCGCCAGCGAGCCGCGATCGGACTTGAGGCTGAGCAGGATTCGGCGATCACCGGCGCGCACCGGCCAGGAGACCGGGATGGCGTGCGGTGCGGGGTCGGTGGTGACGAGGACCGCGATGGTGTCCTGAGGCCATTCGGGGAGGGCGTCCAATTCGGGGTGGTCGGTCGGATGTGATGTCGTCTCGGTGTCGTCCGGTTGCGTCACTGTCGAGGGCTCCTGACGTTCCCGCGCTTCGGCTACCATCCGCGTCACCTCACCATCGGCTCCGCACAGCGGGCTGGACTGTGCTGCCGCAAGTGTATGCCGTTGCCGCGCTGGACCGCTGGCGTCCGATCGGGGCCCGCGGCGTGCCGGTTCCGCGAGGTTCGTCCGTTACGTCTGTGAAAACACCGCTGGACCTGCGGGGAAACAGATTGACGAGAAGCGATAACGGTTGCATCATTCGTTACAGTCCCTCGACTGAACGAGGTCATGCGAGTAGCCGGCCGATGACCGCCCGGTGAAGATCGTCCGCCCATCCGGGTGTCGACGAACGCAGCAGCTTTTCCCAAACCGGCGCGGCAGGCGCCATGTGAACGAGTGAGGTGAGTGCGAATGGGATTCCGGCCGTATCAGCGACGACCGTGGAATACACCTCGCACCACCCTGTCCGCTCCGTTCTTCTGACTGCCCAACCGATTTCACGGCCTGCCGGTACCGGGTCCGCCCGGCGTCCGGTCGCGCCGATCCGGGGCTGCAGATGTGAGGTGAACAGCGCGAAGAGAGCGGAGATGGTGATGGTGGATCTGGGTCCGGGGCAGCAGCCGGAAATGGTGGAGATGGTGGGGCGCGCGACCGCGGCGAATCTGGTGGTATCGGATGCGGTCATCGACGATCTGCGTTATCTGCGCGCCGAACTGGCCGCCGCGGACGTGCCGTTCGTACTGGTGCGCGACGCCGACCATCGGCTGGTGCTGGCCGTGGACAGCTGTCACCGGTCGGCCCTGAGACGGGTGCTGGGGGCCGCGATGGTCGCCGGCTTCTCCTGCAATGAGAAGCCGCACAATGTCTTCCGCCTCGGACGCGACCTGGACCCGGCCCATCACGTGGAGCTCGAGCTGTGGGAGTACCACGGCGACACCGTCGAGTGCCCGCGCCCGAATGCCCTGACCCGAATGGTCTTCGACGTCGCCGACGTGGAACCCGCCACCGTGCTGCTCTACGACGCCAGCTGGCCCACCCTGGCGGGGATGTTCACCCCCAACCCGACCGATGTCGGGTTCGATATCGACCTGGTTTTCTCGTGGGTGGACGGCACCGACCCCGAGTTCCGCGCCCGCCGTGCGGGAATGATGGCGCAGGTGGTGGTCGGCGAGGGCGACGAGGCGGACGCCCGCATTCGCCAGATCGACGAACTCCGCTACGCCCTGCGCTCGGTGCACAAGAACGCGCCGTGGATCCGCCGCATCTTCATCGCCACCGATTCCCGGATTCCGGACTGGCTGGCCGACGACCCGAAGGTCACCATTGTCCGTGCGGTGGACCACTTCTCGGACATCAGCGGCCTGCCGGTGTTCAATTCCCATGCGATCGAATGCCAACTGCAGCACATCGAGGGCTTGTCCGAGCACTTCCTCTACTCGAATGACGACATGTTCTTCGCCCGCCCCATGCGCCCGTCCATGTTCTTCACTCCCGCTGGCATCAGCCGCTATATCGAGGCGGGCACCCGAATCGGCCCGGGCGCCAACAACGAACGCCGCAGCGGTTTCGAGAACGCGGCCCGCGTCAACCGCGACCTGCTGACCCAGCGTTTCGGCCACGTCATCACCCGCCACCTCGAGCACACGCCGGTTCCCTTGCGGCGCAGCGTGCTCCTGGAAATGGAGCAGGTTTTCGCCGAGGATTTCGCGCGCACCCGAGCCAGCCGCTTCCGAGCCGCCACCGATATCTCGGTGACGAATTCTCTGTACCACTACTACGCCCTGCTCACGGGCCGTGCGGTTCCGCAGGAGGCCGCCAAGATGCGCTATGTGGACACCACCATGTACACGGGCCTGGCCCTGCTCGATGGCCTGGCCAAACGCCGCAATGTAGATTTCTTCTGTCTCAATGACGGCAGTTTCCCGGAGGTCCCGGAGGCCGAACGGGTCCGCGCCGTCTCGGAATTCCTGGATTCGTACTTCCCGGATCCGGCCCCCTGGGAAAAGCCGGATGCCACCGTCGGCACCATGACGGCCTTCGAGTCCGGCGCGGCCTGACCCGTCCGGGGGACAACGACTTTCAACCGTCCGGTGGGCGGTGCCGGACCGGGCCCGGGTTCTGCGCGCGGCTCGCGCGAGGAACCCGGGCGGTCGTTCACAGCACGTACGGGTTGAAGGTGCAGACCAGGTTCGGATGGCCCGCCGGGTCCAGGGCGTGCAGGGCGATGGACGCGGCCCGGGGGGAGTACATCATCGACAGGTGGTCGGACAGGTCGATACCGCAGTTGTCCTGCAGGGTCACATTGTTCACCGCCGCTCCGGGGCCGGCGGTCAGGAAGGTGGCGTTGTACGGGGTCGAGATCTCGTCGTGGGTGGTGGCGACGCTGGTGTAGTGCACGCCGGGGACGGTGTCGCCGGTGGCGTCGAGACGGTGCCGCCCTGGGAGTGCCCGACGATGTCGACCTTGGGTGCGCCGGTCGACGTGAGCACCTTGTCGACGAAGGTGGAGATCTCCTTGGCCGATTCCTCCATGGGCGCAATGCCATTGACGCCCGGCAGCAGCGCGCCCAGACCGCCCTGCTGCAGCAGACCCTCCTGGCCGAAATCCAGTGCGTACACGCAGAATCCGGCCTCTTTGATCGTGGGCGACAGGTGGGCGAATCCGTCGAAGGCGTTCATCCAGGATCCGTGCAGCAGCACCACCGGATCGGGATGTGCCGCACTGGGTTTGCAGTTCCAGTCGTTGGCGCCGGCGGGGGCCGTGTTCTCGTTGGCGAGGGAGAAGGTGAACGCGGTCACGGCGTCGGTCGTTTCGGGACCGTTGCCGGTCGGGATGGTGGAGTGCGGCGCACTGGAGATGCCGGTGTCCGCGAGCGCCTTACCGGCGGTGGTCACACCGGTGTTGATGGCGTCGACGAGGTCCTGGATCGTGGGCTGGGTAGCGGCCTGGGCGTTCACGCTGTGCGTACCGGCCACCACGACCGCGCCCATGATCGCGGCGGCGATGCGCACGCGCATCCGGTTGCTCGTGGTCATCTGGATGTCCTTCCTGCGGGTGCCGAGTCTCACTGCCCGAACCTGGATGCCGAAGGTAGAGCGGCGGCCGCGGCTGTTCGTCCCGGTTGCAGGGGGTTCCACGTTCCAACAACGGCGCGAGTACCTCGGTGTGAGGACCTCCAACCCCGAGATGGGTGTGTCATCGCTCCGTACGAGTCCACTACCGCGAGAGCGCCGGCCGTCGAGCGGTGGCGCTGATATGCACCAATAGTGTTCGGTTGGAATCTGATTGGTGCCGCCGCCCACCCTCGGCAGCATGAAAAAGAAATTCCTCGCCGCCACCGTCCTCGCCGCCGCCTCGACGGCCACCATCCTCGGCACCGGCCCCGCCTCCGCGGACGATGTGCACCAGATCTACTTCGCCTACGACACCGACAACGGCTACGTCAGCGGCCGCCTGACCGGTTTCAGCCACGACACGTACCAGGTCGACGCCCGCGGCGGCCAGGTCATGGTGGTCGACGCCACCCCCTACTGGTCGGACGCGACGGTCACCATCACGGGCCCCACCGGGACCCTGTCCTACCAGCGTCAGTGGACCTCGGTCACCCTGCCGGTCAACGGTTCCTACCGGCTCGTGGTCTCCTCTCCCAGCCATAGCACCGTCGACTACGGTCTCAGCGTCAAGATCGACTGAATTCCGACACCATGAACGATGGGGGAGCGCGCCCTCGGCGTGCTCCCCATCGGCATGTGATGACCTCGGAACACAGGACGCCCCCCGGTAGCACTGGAGCCACGGCGGAGAACCTTCGCCATTGGCCGTCGGGTCCGGCGTAGCCCGACGCCACCGTATGTCAGGCTTTGCGGAAGGACTTCGTAACTCGCGACAGGCGGTTGAACTTCTCGAAATAGCGTGTGGCATCGAGACTTCCGGATGTCAGATGGGCTGGGGCGAAGCACTCGCCATTGCAGAGAGTGACTCGCCCGGTCGAACTGATCGCCGTGATAGTGCAGTCGGCATCGTCTCTGCCGGTCATCCGGAACCGCACGGGGGCACCGACTTTCACCCAGTTGGGAAGCCTGATCACCGCCGCCCCTCACGCTCATCGCGCAAGTTCACCAGGTGTCGGCGTAGTGCGCATCCGCCCTTGTCGCACGCATCGCTGTGGGCGCGAAGCAGGGCTTCGATCTCGCGATCGGAAAACACCGCCCGGGGTGAGGGCTGCGCATGCCAGGACGGATGGTCGCGCAGCGACGCCGCCCGGTCGGGCGTGGGCGGATCGGCGGGTGGGATATAGGGATTGGTCATCATCGACTCCGAGTCGTCTGACGGGAAGAGGGCACGTCGTCACCACGCGCGGTGTCTGCCGCGCACACGGTGGCGGTTATGTAGCGGCACTCGGGCAAATCTGCCCGCAACCAGTGCCGCGTGACCCGGCGCGGCGGCGCGGCCATCGCTGAACCCCCACCGCGCGACAGCCAGAAGTGCAGTTCCGGTAGCAGTAATCAGAAGTAAAAACCAAATGTCCCAAACCATTACGCCAGCTCCTCGCTGAATGCGCTTGCGGATCTTGGGGTTCGATATTTGGCGGCGCCTCGCCGCATCTGTCCACTGAACAATACGCTGGTTTAGTAAACCTGACAATGAAACAGTGGCTGAACTCGTGTTCGTGTCGGCTACGGTGGGGTCAGCTGCTGTGCCGGGAAGGATCGAGGTCAGATGCCACCGATATCTCCGACGATCGCTCGCTGGGAGCTGATGCTGCGCATCAGCTCTCGTGCCGAGGAACGTGGCGAGAAGGGGCACACGCTCGCGCGGGCGGTCGACGTGACCCCGCAGTACTGGTCGAAGCTCGTGAAGGGGCGCGGCGTCCTGACCGAGGAGAAGCTGACGCTGCTGGTCAAGCTGCTCGAGTTCGAGCCCGACGAGCAGAGCGAACTACTTGAGTTGCGCGAGGTCGCGAAGGGCAGTCATCCGTTCGCCGAGTATTCGGCCCTGTTCAACGAGCCGCTCATGCGCTTCTACGGCCTGGAAGCCGGCGCGCAGAACATCCGCAGCTTCGAAAACATCGTGATACCAGGCCTTCTCCAGACGGAGGAGTACATTCGCGTTCTCATGAAGTCCCGAGTGACCACCTACAGGCCGACCGAGGTCGAGCAACGGGTCGGTGCGCGGCTTCGGCGGCAGCGGCGACTCGAAGGTCCTGACCCTCTCGAACTATCGGTGGTAATGGGTCAGGCGGCGCTGATGTACAAGGTCGGCGACGATGACATTCGCAGCAGGCAACTCCAGCACCTCATCTCGATGGCAGAGCGGCATCCGGATACCCTCGACATCCGCGTCATTCCGTACGAAGCGGGCAGCGCCATTGCGAGCCTCAATTCAGCCACGTTCCATCTTCTGGACTTCAAGAGTGCCCGCCTCCCCATGCTGGGCTGGGCTGAATCCGCCTCATATTTCGAGGTTGTCGATGATCCCAAGCGAGTCACCGCGCTCGACTACCTCTTCACCCAGATCCAGTCGATCGCGCTGGACCGCGAGCGATCACTCGAGCTGATCAAGCGGGTTACCGGCCCGAGCTAGGGTGGCTTCCGTGAGCGCCAAGTTTTTCAGATCAACCTTCAGTGGTTCGGAGGGTACCTGCGTCGAGGTCGCCCACCGCCCTGACCGTGTACTCGTCCGGGACAGCAAGTACACGGGCTCATCTCACGGCCAGCCGCTGCTCGCGATCGCCCCTGGGCTCTGGCCCACCTTCCTGGATCTGGTGTTGAGCGGCAACTCCGGCCGAATCGGAGAACAGCTGTCTGTCAACGTCTTCGTCGACGGAAGCGCGACACTCGGCAACCCCCAGGGCGTCACCCTCGAGTACGACCCCGCCGAATGGGACGCCTTCACCAAAGGCGTGGCCAACGGCGAATTCAACCGCTGAGCAGAACCTTTCGCTGTTCCCCTGCCGGGTCTCAGAATTGCACGTACTCGTCAGATACCTGTGCCCGACCCACTGACATCGGTGATCTTCCAGCCCTGGCCGCGATCGACGGTGACGACGTAGTAGGCCGTGGTAACGGCCGGCTGCGGGCTCTGCGCACTCGTGGTCGTGCTCTCGACGAACACGTCAACCTTGTACACGCCATCGATCCCGGATATCACCTTGGCTGCGATAGGTTTTGCCGTCGAAACTCACTGCAAGGGAACGAGAATCTCCCGAAGTTCGGCCGCGGTGTTGTCGAAATTCCCCGCCAACTGCGGCATCGCGTTCGCCTTCAACCGCTGCTCCCACCCGTCGAAGTCATGGAAATCAACGGTCGCCGCACCCACCGCATGCTGCGTCGCGATGTCCTCGGCGCGCGGTCCCTCCGTCCGCGCCGCATCACGGTCCTTCGCCTGAGCCAAGCCGTCAGCTACGCGATCCCTTTCAGCGGCAACGCTATTCCGATCGGACGTGACCCGATCCAGGTCACCACCCTTCGCAACCAACATCCCCGCCACCACGCCCAGTGCGATAACCAGCGCGATCACCACACCGCCCAGTGCGATGCGCACCATGACTGGTTTCTGTTCATGCCCCGAATTCACAGGAGCCGACGAGCCCGCCGGTTCGCTACAGGGCTATCAGTGGTTGTTCGGTCGTGCCGAGCAGTGCGGCATGCCGGTAGTGCGACGAGCGTATTCTTCCGTCAGTCCGAAACCGGCAGTCCATCAGGAGAAGTCGTACGTTCTTTGTCGGCGGCCGCCGAAACGGCCGCACTGAGTGCCGCCGTGCCCTCGAACAGCGCCCGGGACCGGTTCTCGATGCTCTTGTCCCGCGCGGCCAGCCCGGCCATCACCGCGTCCCACCGCCGCGCACCCCGGAACTGCGGCATCAACTCCTGCAACTGTGGAATCCGGTAGCCTGCGGCCCGTAACTGATGCACGATCCGCGCATCTCGCACCTCGGCCGGCGCATATCTGCGCGTGCCCCGGCTGTCTCCGCGTCCGGGCACGACCAGCCCCATCGCATCCCAGTGCCGCAGCGTCGAGGTCCGCACCCCCAGTGCCTCCGCCAGCTCGGTCACGCCCATCTCGTCCGAGGGCCGTTCATTCCCGATGGGCTCTTCGGCGATCAACCTGGCTGCCGCCTTGGCGATTTCGAGTTCCCGCCGCTCGCCGTCGAGCCGCCCGTGCACCGCATCCAGTAACGCGAGCATCTCGGGGACGGCTCCCGCCTGCGCGGCCCGCATGATCTGCTTGGCCACCCCCGGCCCCGCGCCCGCCGCCAGACTCCGGTACGCCCGCGCGGACCACAGATGGGCTCCGCCGTACATCCGGTAACCGGCGTCCGTGCGGATCGCCGGCGGCAGCACACCCTCGTTCTCCAGGTTGCGGACCTGCTGCACCGAGCACCCCGCAAGCCGCGCCACATCCACCGTCCGTAACCGGTCCGAGTTGCGACTTCGCAACCCTTCACCTCCCTATATCCAGGGAAAGTCCACACAAGCACTTCAATGTAACGCTGTAACTCATGACCATCGAAGACCTGGCCACATACATCGAATCCCTCGGCGGCGTCCTCACCCTCCACCCGGCCCCCGGTGACGGCACCCCCGAAATCGCTTGGGGCGACTACTTCTTCTACTACGCCCCCGACGGTGTCACCCCCACCACGGTCCAGCCCTTCGCCACCCTCATCACGAAGGACTACCCCGACGACACCACCTCCCGGCTCGACCGGCCCGACGCGTTCCGCCTGAACATCAACACGTCGAGGGACGAGTTCATCGAGTGGACAGGCCACACTCCCCGTGAATCAGGCTCCCTCGACCCGAGTGCCACCGACACCCTGATCCCACATCCGATCTACGCCTCGGCCGCCTGGCTCGCCGTCGTGAACCCCGGCCCCCGAACCGAGGCCCCAATCCGAAACCTGCTCCGAAACGCCCACGATCGAGCCCGCGCCCGCTACGACCGCCGCCCCGAATCCGACTGACAGATGCGCAGCGGCCCCTCTCATTGCGGCGGACGAACAAGCTCGGGCGCCACCCTGAGGGCATCGGCGTGCGACAGCTGTCGGCGAGCCGCACACGCGCTGGCCGCATCGGTCAGCGCGGCATGCGGCATGTCAGGATGTTCGAGGTTCAGCTACATGCCGGTGAGGTTTGGTTGCCTAGCGACAGGATGTTGCAGATCCAGTCCTTCTGGACCTTCCATTTGCCGTCTTCGGCGACGAACGGCACGACTGCCTGCTGCGCCGTACCGCCGTTGATCGCTGCTTGCGCGTCGGCAGTGAGGGTGCCGTTTCCCAGGTCGGTGACGTTGGTGACGGTGATGGAAGCATTGTTCTGTTTGTAGGCTTCGATGATTCGCGAAGGCAGGCTCGGATCGGCCTGCATGCCCTGCATCAGGTCCAGCTTTTCGGAGTCTGGAACGCTCGGATCCAGCACCTTCTGCATTGCACTGTTCAGATCCGCTGCGGTCGGAGCAGGCGGGTAGGTTTGGGCGGCAGCAACTTTCGTAGTCGAAGGCTTGGCCGGCTTGGTGGTCTCGTTCTTTTCACCGTTGCCACATGCCGACAGACCGAGAGCGGTCACCGCGGCTAGTGCCGCAATGGCGATATGCCCACTTTGACGGAGCTTCAAGTGCTTGACCCTTCGGTTCGAATGCCTTTGTCGTGCCACGTCACAGCCGCTCGACCGGCGACGGTCGGACGATCATTGACGGTACCGAGGGGATCTCCAGCGAGCCTCCAGGAAGAGGCCTCTGGAGCACTTTTCAGTCCAAGTCCTCATAGTGTTCTTCACATTCGGCCACTCCCGACCTCGGCTGACGACCAAGATCGACGCATGCAACTCGGCAGTAGCGGACGTTCTGCGCCGCACCGGGTTCCGGCCGCTCCGCGCCGGCCGGTTCGGTCAGCGCGGTTGCGGCAGTTGCGGACGTTCCGCGGCGGTCAGCTGCGCTTAGGACGAAGAGCAGGAAGTTCGGACTGGTTGTGAGGGCTCGATATTTCTCGGGGAACAGCTTGCGCGCCGCTGGCACCGGCTGCGGTTCGCTGACGACCGAGATAGGTGGCCCGATCCCCGGTCCCGGTTGATGTCGGATCGACGGCACCCCGCGGTGCTCACGGAGCCGGAGCTCGGCAGGCTCGCGGGTCTGCCGAGGTCGAAGATCACCCGCGTCGAGCGCAGGTGATTGGATCGCGAGGCACTGGGCATCGATGCCGGTGAGGTGCGCCTGGCCCGAGAGCGTGAAGGCGCGGCCGGTGAGTGCGCCCGCGTCAGCGAGCGAAGCTGAGGTGTTGCTGATCTACCCCCTTCGTAGATCAGCAACATCGACATCGGTGCGGGTCAGCCCTGTTCGCGTTCGACTTCGTCGAGCAGCGTGGCGAGCGACTCTTTAGTCAAAGGTTAAGTGCGCGTATAGATTCGGGTCGACCGGATTTGCGACGAACCTCTTCCGGGATTGCGACAACGCTGAAGGGGGACCGCAGGTGTCTGAGCTGGAATTGGCAAGCGACACCACATCCGAGGTGCCGAAGGACGACAGACCGGCGTTCTGGCGCGAGCAGGTTTCCATCAATCAGGGTGGAGCGCGGGTCAACTTCAGCGATTGGCCGAACTTCGATGGCGAGCTGCGGGTTCAGCGCCTGGCGGGCTATAAGTTGGGCGACTTCCAGAATGTGCAGTTCGAATCCACCAAGATTTCCTACGAACGCACGCTGGCCGAGGTCGAGGCGGACGGCGACCGCAGCGCCCGATTGCTGATCCCGCGCAGCGGAACCCTCGGCATCGAGCAACACGGCACACGAGTGCTGCTGCGGCCTGGTCAGATGGGCGTCGTCGATTGGGGCCAGCGCATGGCGCTCTTCCACGGCGACCATGTGCGGGCCTGGATTCTGAACGTTCCTGCCGACACACTGTGCTTGTCTCCCGATGGGCCGCCGCATCTGGCCTTGGACGCCCGCGACCCGCTGCTCGGGTCCGTGCTTGCGCTCACCGAACAGCTCGACCGCCACGGCGACACGATGACGGCGACCCAATTCTTGAAGATCAGCACGCACTGGACCGGGCTGCTGGCCGGTGCTCTGGACGAACGCTGGGCCCCGGAGAACACGAAACTGGCCGCGATATCCCGGCATGCGCGCCTGCACATCCGCAGATGCTCCGATGACCCGCGGGTCACCGTGGAAACCGTCGCAGAAGATCTCGGTATCACGCGCCGCCAGCTCGAACGTGCCATGCGCCTGGCGGGCACTACTCCCCACAGCTACCTGCTCACCGCCCGTCTCGAACGGGCGGTGGCACGCCTCTCCGATCCACAGAATCAACGCCGAACCATCGCCGATATCGCCTACGACAGCGGTTTTTCGACTCTGTCGGTCTTCAACAAGGCCTGCCGGGACAGCTACCACGCTTCTCCTGGCCAGCTACGGCAACGAAGCAACTAGGTTGATCCCTTCTTTGTGGTAATCCTCGCGATACTCGAACGCCAAATCGACCACCGCACTGAGCGCGTTCTGACGCGCGAACACGCCGCCGGAGGCGGCGCACCCTCCCAACGTGCGCAACTCCGCGCAAGTCCGGCCAGCCCGCGGCGAAACACGTTTCCCGACAACGGGACTCGAGCTGCAACCCTGCTGTGACCCAGTCGTCGACGAACGCCCCGGGCCACGCCCATCATGCTGGCGAATTCGGCGGTCATATGAGACTGGTCGTAGTAACCGGCGGTCGCGGCGAGCTGCGCCAAATGTACGGATTCGGCACTGCCGTAGGCGAGCGCGCTACGCAGTCGGGCGATATGGGCGAAGGGTTTGGGAGACAGCCCGGCACCCTCGGCGAGCAAATGGCGGAGGGTGCGTTCGCTGATGGACATATGGTCCGCGAGATCGGGCAGCGGTATCGGATGCCGAGCCGACAACGCTCGCCGAAACCGGACTCACCCTCGACCCGATAACTTCATGAGTTCAACCTCGGTAGCGGTTATCCGCGCATGACGTGATCGTGATGTACCCGTATGTATGGTCCGGGCCATGCACAAGATTGCGGTGGGGATTGCCTTCCTGATCCTGATTTCGGGTTGCGACAGATCCGATGACGCGCAGAATCTGCCGGTGACGACATCCCATAAACCCATCAAGCCGGTCATCCCCACCGTTGTCGATCGTCTTCCGGACGGCCCCGAATCAGAGAATCTCTATACATCCACCCTGCAAAGGGACGGAATCCAGTTCCAGGACAGAACCAAAACGGTGTCCATGGGCCGAACGGTATGCGCCGCACTGCAAACGAATGCGGTGCTGGGCGTGGCCGCCGACCCGCGATCGCTGGATTACATTTTCGATCGAATCATGAAGGGCACGGATTACACGCTCGACCAGACCGCCCTCATCATCGGCGCATCCATCGGCGCATTCTGTCCGGAGTTCTCCTATCTGGGGAATTAGCGTCTTTCCAGGCGATTACAGTAAGCGCGATTTCTATCGCTACTGGCCCTCACAGGCCGTATCGGCCGCAATCGCCGTCCGCAGTGCACTCAATTCGGCATGAGCGCGCACTGCCGACGGCCGTACGGTGCTCTGCCCGTAGATCTTCCGAGGGTTCGCGCTGGCCGGTTCGGTCAGCGCTCAATGCGGCAATAGAGTGCGTTGAGAGCCCCCGGCCATCGCGATGACACGCTGACCACGTGCGCTGCAACTGGTTTGGCGGCGCACCTCGAACTGCCTCCCGACAAGCGCGCTCTGGTCGAGGGGATGATCCGGATGCTCGAGCAGCAGTCTTGACGTTCGGGTGCTGTCTGGCGGGCAGTGAGATGCCCACAAAACTAGAACACGTTACTGTTATCGTCGGGCAAAGCGCCGAAACCCGACCCGGCGCAACCCAATACCGACACTGGAGGGCCGCACAGCCATGCCGTTCGTGACCACCGACGACGGAGCCGACATCCACTACACCGACTCCGGTGGCGACGGCCCCGCCGTGCTGCTGATGCACGGATTCTTCAACGACATCGACCAGTGGGAACCCCAAATCGCCTCGCTGTCACCGGATTACCGCGTGATCTGCATCGACCAGCGTGGCCACGGCCTCACCGAAGACCCCGACACCCCGTTCGACAACTGGACTTTGGCCCGCGACGCCTGGACCGTCATCGACCACCTCGGCATCGACCAGCTCGTCGCCGGCGGCGTCCTGCAAGGCGGCTGGATCGCGATGCGCATGGCACTGCAAGCACCCTCACGCATACGCGGACTGATCCTCATCGGAACCCGCGCCGACGCCTACGACGGCGCGGAGAAAGGCGGATTCGAAGCCATCATCATGAATCAGTGGATCCTTGGTGACGGCCCACTCGAAGCTGTCGCCACCCCGATCGCCGTGCAGATGATCGGCGGCACCCGCGATCACCGCCGATTCTGGCTCGACAAATGGATGGCGTCGGACCGCCGCCGCCTGCGCCAGGCCGGCCGCGCCCTCATCGACCGCGAATCCATCGTCGACCTGGTCAAAGACATCACCGCGCCAGCGCTGCTGATGCACGGGGTCCAGGACCAGATCCACACCCGCCGCCAAACCGAACATCTGGCCTCCCAGCTCGGCGGCCCCACCCAGGTCGAAACGATCGAGGGTCTCGGTGCCGCGCACACGATCACCTTCACCCACCCCGAGGTCACCGACCCGATCATCCGCACCTGGCTCGACAAGCTACCCGTCTAGCCCTGCTTCGCGCTGTCGACGGGAACCCGACGACCAGCACACCCGCCAGCGACGTCGGATACAACGCCCCTGCCCGTTGATCTTCCGCGCACCGCGCCGGCCGGTTCGGTCTGCGCGGTATGCGGCTTCCAAGCGGAAACTTCACCAGACAATGGCCAGCTAGGGAAAGGGGCGGGGCGGCAGAGACTTTCGATAGCCGCAGGTGGCGTTCGCGATTGTCGGCGGCACCGCCAGTGTCGGCTCTGAACGGAAAACCATTGGCGTTGGTCAGCCTTGTGACTGCCGATTCTCGGTGGCCCGAGCGGGGGCGCCTTGGCAAGGTACGGGGGTGCAGATGAGTGGTGAGTTGGAGCGGATCACCGAGCAGGCGGATCGGTCTGCGACGTTCGAGTTGATCCGGAGACTGACCGATCCCGGTGTTCGAGAGCGGGACCAGATCGCGCCGAGGCGGTATCCCAACTCGGCGACCGCATCGAACCGCTGCTACCCCTTCTGTCCGAGCCACTTTTGGTGACGTGGGCGGTGCACCTCCGGTTACTGGATGCCTGCAGCAAATCAGGTCTGCACCCTCCTGCCGCCGACACACTGCGAGATGTCGACAATCTGCACGTAGCGCTCGCACTCGCCGATCTCGACGACCGAGGGCAAGACGCCTCGCCGTCGCTCGAGACTCGGTCCCGTCGTTCGGATGGGCACGTAGCGCAACACGCTCGCTCAACGGCTACTGAGCGCGCACTGCCGGCGGTTGGGAGTCGCTCAGGCCGTTGATCTTCCAGGCCGGACGCTTCGAACCGCGCGGGCAGCGGCATTCCGGCCGCCCGCCACTCCGCGTAGTCCTCCGCGGAATTGCCGTGACAATCGGGACCGAACCCCAGCCGAACCGCGTTCATCGAGCGGCGCATATCGCCGGGGTCACCGATTCGACCCGGGCTGTAGGCGTAGGTCTGCGTCGACTTGTTGAGGATGCTCGCCGATTCGACGCGTGTTCAGTACTGCGGGTTCCGGTCGATGCCGTACTGTGCGAACGATCTGGCCGGCCCATGGTTAGTAAGCCAGCACCAAAAGTATCCCAAGATGTCGCGGAACAGCGGACGGGCGCGATCGGTGCGCATCCGCGATGAGGGCAGCCGGTGATCTCCCGCCTCGCAGTCCAACTGGTTCCCGGCACCGCTCATGCCGCCGCGCATCGGGCCGGCCGCACCGCGGCGGTATCGACGAACCCGCTCGAGACGGAAAGGAAAGCCCGAGATGACCGAGCAACACGCCCATCACGAGCCGCATTCTCATGCGCACAGTCACGGCATGATGACCCATACCCACGCCCACACCACACACGAGCACGATCATGTCGAACATGAACACACGCATAGCCATGACGGCGTGGAACATTCGCATTGCCATGTGCATCAAAACGGTCTGCTGGACGATCACTCGCACACCCATGACTGAGCTGGACCTGGCAGGCTGTCAGTCGGGGGTGTCGGTTCGAAGCTGCGCTCGGGTGGTCCATTTCTCTTCGATGCGGCCGTAGCGCCAAGTGAGGATGGCGATGGCCCAGGTCAGGATGAACAGGCCGACGATGAGGTAGCCGACGAGGTTGAGATCGAGCGTGGCGATCCAGTCGAAGATGCCGCCGGTCCAGCCGAATTGGTCGGCGAGCAGGCCGAGCAGTTCGATGGTGCCGATGATGAGCGCGACCGCGACCGACAATGCGGTGATGGTGATGTTGTAGTAGACCTTGCGCACGGGTTCGGCGAAGGCCCAGCCGTAGGCGAAGTTCATGAAGCTGCCGTCGATGGTGTCGAGCAGGCTCATCCCGGCGGCGAACAGGATCGGCAGGCACAGGATCGCGTACCAGGGCAGGCCCGCCGCGGCGCTCGTGCCGGCGAGGACGAGCAGCGCGACCTCGGTGGCGGTGTCGAAGCCGAGGCCGAACAGCAGACCGATCGGGTACATCTGCCACGGTTTGGTGACCGACTTCATCACCGGGCCCAGCAGCCGGTTCACCAGACCTCGCTGTGCCAGTTGGTTTTCCAGCTCGGTCTCGTCGAACTCGCCGCCGCGCATGCGCCGGAACACACGCAGGATGCCCACCAGCACAGCGATATTGAGGAACGCGATGATGTAGAGGAAGGTCCCCGACACGGTCGTGCCGATCAAACCGGTGTAGTGGTGCAGCGCCGAGGAATCGTCCTCGACGGGACCAGCGATGGCCTTCACGCCGAGTGAGAGCAGCAACGCCAGCCCGAACACCACGGTCGAATGTCCCAGGGAGAAGAAGAATCCCACCGAGAGCGGGCGTTGCCCGTCGTGCATGAGTTTGCGGGTGGTGTTGTCGATGGCGGCGATGTGGTCGGCGTCGAAGGCGTGGCGCAGGCCCAGGGTGTAGGCGGTCAGGCCGATGCCGATGCCGAGGGTGCGGTCACCGAGGCTGACGTGGTGCGGGGCCACGAATACGACGAGGGTGAACCAGCCCAGCGCATGCAGACCGAGGATCACCCCGGTCATGGCGGCCAGGCGTAGCCATTCCTGTCGGGTCAGGGCCAGCCGGTCGGTCACGGTTCGAAAGAGCCTGCGTTGCTGCACTGGTGACGTCACGATCTGTTCTTTTCCGCGCGAACCCAATTCATTGAAGGTAAAACCACCACGGCGTTGTTGCAACTCATTGGCAAGACGCGAGGCTCGCGAGCGAGGGGCAGACTGGGGCCATGGCGGGCGTCACACACCACACCCACTCCCCGACAACAACCGGCGAGCCGTACGCGCGCCGATTGCTGCGCAGCCACGGACTGCGATGCACCGCACCACGTCTGGCGGTCCTGACCACACTGGACCGATCACGCGGACACGGCCATCTCACGGTTGCCCAGATCCAGCAACGCCTGACCGACGCCGGCCACGAGGTCGACCTCACCACCGTCTACCGCACAGTCTCGACCTTGGCCGACGCGCAGGTCCTCCACGCTCTGGTCATCGATGAACGCGTCACCAGCTACGGACTCACCGACACGCCACACCATCACGCGGTCTGTACCCGATGCGGTGCCATCGATGAAGTGCCGGCCGAACTTCTCAGCGTCGCCCTGGATCAAGCACGCCTCGGGAGCCGTTTCGCGCTACCCGAAATCGCTGGGCTCACCCTGCACGGCCTGTGCCCGGCCTGCCAGGCGACGACCGAACCCTGAACTTCCCCCTGGACGAACCGCCGGACGAAACACGCGAATACATCGTGTAATTGGCAGTTGCGGACATTCTGTCGGCCGGATCGAAACGGCCAGTTGATCTTCCGATGCCCCCCGCCGGTCGGTTCGGTCAGCGCACTATGCGGCATTTGCGGATGTTGTCGGCTAGAGGCGTATCGCCGTACGGACAAGGTCGGCGACGGCTTTGGATCTGCTGTGTGGTGGCCAGGCGATGACGGTCGTGACGGCCGGTGCGTCCGGCACGGGCACGATGGCGTGATCGTCGCGTAGCTGGGCTCGGAGCGACTCGGGCATGAGCGCGCAGGCCCGTCCGAGCGTGATCAGCTGGGTCAACTGGGTATGGTCGCGAACCTGCGGGCCGGGGCCGTCGGGATAGCTCCCATCCCGTCGAGGCCAGCGTGGCAGGGGCAGGTCCGTCAGGGCGTTGACCTCGGCCATCGACATGTGGGGTCGGTTGGCGAGGGGATGACCCGCGGGCAGGACCACGACCTGCTGTTCGGTGTGCAGATCCTCGGTGTCGAATCCGGCTGTCGTGTCGTAAGGCCGCTGGAGCAGAGCAACGTCGGCTCGCCCGTTGCGTAGCAGGCCTTCCGGTTCGCCGGGCCCGCAGAGCAGCACCTCGACGGCGGCAGCGCAGGGGTCGGCGGCGTAGGCGTCCAGCAGCTTCGACAACAGTTCTCTGGACGCTCCTGCCTTGGTGGCCAGCACCACACCGGGCCGGTCGGCCGCGGCGCGGCGGGTGCGGCGCTCGGCGGCTTCGACCGCTTCGAGGGCGAGCCGGGCCTCCCGCAGAAGCACCGACCCGGCCTCGGTCAAAGTGATTGCGCGAGCGGTGCGGTGCAGCAGAACGACTCCGAGCCGCCGTTCGAGCTGCTGGATCGCCCGCGACAGCGGTGGTTGCGCCATCGCGAGCCGTTGTGCCGCTCGGCCGAAGTGCAACTCCTCGGCGACGGCGACGAAATATCGCATCTCCCGCGTCTCCACCGGGTCATGGTATCGGGCGCTTACCACGACCAATACCCGTGCGGTATCGCCGCCCACCCGATCGGTCTTGGACGCCCCACCCGGAGCCGCAGCAGGATCGGCGGTGTGAGTGAACAGACGATTGCGCTGGTGACCGGCGCGAACAAGGGAATCGGATACGAGATCGCCGCCGGCCTGGGCGCGCTCGGCTGGCGAATCGGTGTAGGCGCGCGGGATCGGCAACGCCGCGACACCGCGGTGGAGAAGCTGCGCGCGGCCGGGGCCGATGCGTTCGGTGTGCCGCTCGACGTGACCGACGACGCGAGTGTGGCCGCGGCGGCCGAATTGATCGCCGACCATGCCGGAGGGCTCGATGTTCTGGTCAACAATGCCGCGATCAACGGCGTCACCGGCGATATGCCGCAGACACCGACCACGGTCGATCCCGCGACCGTGCGAGCTATCGTGGAAACCAACGTGATCGGGGTCATCCGGGTGACCAACGCGATGCTGCCGATGCTGCGCGCCTCGGCCTCACCGCGAATCGTCAACATGTCCAGCAGCGTCGGTTCGCTCGCCCTGCAAACCACGCCCGGCATCGACATGGGCCCGGTTCCCGCCGCCTACTTGGCCTCGAAGACCTTCCTCAACGCCCTCACTATCCAATACGTCAAGGAACTGGGTGATACCAACATCCTGATCAACTCCGGCTGTCCCGGTTTGACCGCCACCGACTTCACCGGTTTCAGCGGCGACCGTACACCGCAACAGGGTGCGGCCATCGCGATTCGCCTCGCGACCCTGCCCGACGACGGCCCGACCGGCGAATTCCTCAACGACGCCGGAACGGTGCCCTGGTGACAGGCACACCGGTGGCCACCATTCCCGTTCTCGAAGTCAGCCGCGCGTCGTGCATCGGAGGAGAAGCAAGACAATGACAAAGGCAGTCAGATACGACGAGTTCGGCGGAATCGAGGTCTTGCGGGTCGACGATGTCGACCGCCTCGTGCCTGACGACGGGCAGGTCCTGGTTCGGGTAAAGGCGGCAGGCATCAACCCCGGTGAGGCAGCCATCCGAACCGGCGCGATGGCTGACATCTTTCCCTCGACCTTTCCGTCCGGGCAGGGCAGCGATCTCGCCGGGGTCGTCGCGGAAGTCGGCGTCGGCGTCGACCGATTCTCGGTCGGCGACGAGGTGATCGGGTTCTCCGAGAAGCGGGCCGCCCAGGCCGAGTTGGTCCTGGTCGACGTCGACAACCTCACACCCAAACCGCGCGACGTCTCATGGGAGGTGGCGGGCGGCCTGTACGTCGCCGGCGTGACGGCATGGGGGGCAGTACATTCCGTGCAACTCGACAAGGGGGAGACCGTTGTCGTCTCCGCAGCAGCCGGAGGAGTCGGCTCGCTCGCCGTTCAGCTCGCGCGCCGTGCCGGAGCCACGGTCATCGGCCTGGCGAGCCAGCACAACCACGAGTGGCTGCAAAGCCACGGCGTGATCCCAGTCGTGTACGGTGACGGCGTCATCGACCGGATCAAGGCCGCCGCACCGGGCGGCATCGATGCCTTTATAGACACCCACGGCGGCGGGTACGTCGAACTGGCCCTTGCTCTTGGCGTCGCGGTCGAGCGGATCGACACCATCGCCGATTTCGCAGCAGCCGCGAAGTACGGAGTCATGACCGAACCCGGAACCAACGCCAGGCCGGGCGCCGAGGTACTCGCCGAACTGGCCGCCCTGATAGCCGAGGGACACCTCGAAGTCCCGATCGCCAACGTCTACCCGTTGACACACGTCCGCCAGGCCTACACCGAACTCGAACGCCGACACACCCACGGCAAAATCGTGCTCGAGCCCTAACCCGCACCAACACAATGCAGCCCGCTCCCAGCGGCACTGCTCAACCGCAGGATCAATCCCGACAACACGGCCCGGTCGGCCACCCTTGGGATTGCTACAACCCCGGACGGCACATCCGATATTCGGCAATAGCGGATGTTCTGCGCCGCACCGGGTTCCGGCCGCTCCGCGCCGGCCGGTTCTGCCAGCGCTGGGTGAGCCAGGATGGTGCACAGCTATGTGCCAGCCGATGTTGCGGTCGACCGGTCTAATCGCGCACAACCACTGAGGAATTGGCGAAATGCGGGCGATTTGCGATCAGTAGTGCGGGGCTATGCCGGTTGCGCGAAACTCGGCAGATGCGGATGTTCTGCACCGCAATAGGTTCCGGGCACCGGTGCCCCGCGCTGGCCGGTTCGATCAGCGCGGTATGCGGCAGTTCAGTGCGTTGATTTCCGTCAGGACGCATGGCTGACTCGGACCGCGCGGGACTTCTGCAACGATTCTCGGTTCGTTGTGGTCGATTGCGATTTATGGGGGCGCTTCGTCCTGGGTGGATACCCGGTGGTACGCGTTACTTCGGTGCCTGGAAGCCGCCGATCTTCTGCTCGAGTAGTTCGGCCAGCCGCAGCGGGGTGCGGTCCTCGAACATCGGACCGATGAGCTGCACTCCCACCGGCAGGCCCTCGGGGGACCGGCCCGCTGGGATGGCGGTGGCGGGCAGGCCGGGCATGGTGGCCATACCGGCCCAGACGAGCTGGTCGAAGTACGGGTACTGGACGCCGTCGATGTCGATGTGCCGGTCCTCCAGACCCCCGTTGTGGTCGTGCGGGAAGGCGGGAGTGGGCGTGATGGGGCACACCACGGCATCGAACTCGGCGAAGAGCTGCCGCCAGCCGTGGCGGTGGAGTTCGCGACGGTTGTTCGCCTCGACCCAGTCGCGGTGGCTGAGCACCATGCCGCGCAGCCGCGCCGCATCGAGACTCCGGTCGTCCGCGCTCAGGGCGCCGGCGCGGGTCCGCAGCTGTTCGTACACGTCGACGGAAAGACTTGCGGCGGCGTTCGACAGCATCAGCTGCATGTAGAGCATCGCCGCTTCGGTCGGATCGGGCAGCAGCGGACTGTGCCGTTCGACGCGGGCGCCCTCGTCGACGAGCGCCTCGGCGACCCGGTTCACGCCCGCCCGGACCGCCGATCCCGTCGGAATGAGCGGATGGTCCTCGATGATCAGGACACGGAAGTCGGCCAGCCGCTCGTGGCGCGCGGGCGGCAGTGCGACGTCGTAGGCGACGCCGTGGGTCAGCGGGTCGGGTCCGGCCATGACGTCGAGCAGGAGCGTGAGGTCGCGGGCGGTGCGCGCCATCGGGCCGACGACGGCGAGGTCGAGATCGATCGGCAAGGCCGGCGCGGGTGGTGCGACCATGCCGCGGGTCGGCGCCAGCCCGAGTGTCGGCTTATGCGCGTAGATCCCGCAGAAATGCGCGGGGGTGCGCAGCGAACCGGCGAGGTCGGAGCCGAGGGACAGCGCGCCGAATCCGGACGCCAGGGCCGCCGCCGAACCGCCGGACGACCCGCCCGACGTGCGGCCGTGATCCCACGGGTTGTTGGTGGTGCCGTAGATCTCGTTGAAGCTCTGGATATCTCGCAGCATCAACGGCACGTTGGTCTTACCGAGCAGCACCGCGCCGGCGGCCTTCAGCCGCGACACCTGTACCGCGTCCTCGTTCGGTACGTAGTTCGCGTGCTGCGGCATGCCCCAGGTCGTGGGCAGCCCGGCGATGTCGTAGGACTCCTTCACCGTCACCGGAATGCCGAGCAGCGGCCGGTCCTCGCCGCGGGCACGCGCCTGGTCGGCGCGGCGCGCGGCGGCCCGCGCATTATCGAAGTCAGGTACACAGATCGCGTTGATCGCCTTGTCGTCCCGCTCGATACGGGCGATCGCCTCGTCGGTCAGTTCCACCGAGGTCACTTCACCAGCACGCAACGCAGCCGCGAGCTCTTCCGCCGACTGAAAATTCCACTCCATGAGTCCGACGCTATTGGCCTGCCGCAGAGGACATAAAATGCCGCTTCGCGCAACGAGAAGGTCGAACAGGCCACCTTCACCGGCAATGTCACGCACTCGATCCGTTATCCGAGGTGGCCCGCCCCAGGTCAGAGTGTTGGCAGTGGGCTAGTGCCATTCGCGCAGGCCATGAAATGCCGTTTCGCACAACGGGATAGATATCTCAGTACTCGTCATGTCCCTCTCGGGCTGAAGGACTATTCGTCCGGCCGCCGGCCTGGCGACGCGTGGCGAGTTCGGTGTCGGCGCGGAGGTTCAGGAAATCCTCATCGGGACACCCTCGCGTACTTCGCGAGGCTGCGAACCGACGTGTATCCGGACAGCTTCATCAGCATCGGCATGTCCGGTCCTCGGCGATAGCGGACGTTCTGTACCGCACCAGGTTCCGGCCGCGGGCGCCCCGCATTGGCCGGTTCGGTCAGCCGTCGTCACCCCGCATTCGGTAGCCGTCCGAGCTCTGCCGCCATCAGATCGTGCTGCAACAGAATTCAAAGGTCTGAACATCGCACGATGGACCGCCCAGGTGCGTGATGCTGCCCAGGGACACGCCCGGCTTTCGACTCGGGCCGCCGCCGCACGGACCGGCCCCAGCAATGCGGCCGCCGGTCGATTCAGCTCATTGGGACACAGGACCTAATGCGGCGAAAGGCTGCTCAAGAGACCGCCGATTACCGGAACCGAACTCGCACTGCCGGTTCCGCCGCCGGACGGGGTGCAACTCGACCCATCGGGGGCGTTCTGGACGACGGTGATCGGCCCGGCCAAGTCGCTGTCGGTGTTGGCCTGCGGGGTCGACCAGACGGCGGACGCCACGAGGTTTCGTTGTCCAGCGGTGGTCGGTGTCCATTGCACTGTCACATCTTGGCCGGCTACATATGCCGCGGTGCCGATTCCGACAGCTGGGCTCCCGTCGTATGAGGACCTCTCGAGGAAGACGAAGTGGTCGAAGCCCGATGGATACTGGGTGGCCATGGTCGTGGCGTCAGCGGCGGGCACAGAGATCGTGTAGGTCGAGCCGACGCAGTACGCCGGTGACGCGGACACTGTCAACACCGCGGACGCCGTCGACGCAGTGACCACGCACGCAGCCCCGACTGCTGTCGCGGCAGCGATGCCGACACTCGTACGCACAAGGACCGACATGTTCATATGTTCTCTTCTCCGACTAGGTTTGCCCGATCCGAAAGGGCGCTGGCGTAGTTTGATTCGCGGAAATCGGCTGATGCCATAGAGCATGCGGGGCATCTCCGCTGGTACTCGGAATGGGAGGTCGGCGCTCACCGTAAGTGCTGCCCGGAGATTTCTGGTGTGGCCGTGACCGATGGTCGGCGCCGTTCTGCCTCAATCCGGCGTCACCGTGGGAGCGAGCTCTTCTTGGGTGTCACAGCACGAGCGGGCATGCTCGGGAATTCAACGGTGATCGGTGACGCTCCTGAAACTTTTGTCGCAACAGTGTGAATCGCCGACCCGGCGATTCACACTCACTCGGTCGGTCGTTCGCATCATCGTTTGTCTTACCATGTCCGATCCAATCGGTCCAACAAGGATCGAGCCATGGAGGCAACGAGGTGTTGTTTCGCTTGTTACGCGAGAAGAAAATCGGTCGAATGGGACTATCGCGATACATCTTCGAGTGGATATGCGCCCGCGGGCCCGCGGCCTCGATCCTGCGCGTATCCGTAACGGCGGATACTCAGAGCCCGAGTAAGGCGCGACATTCGGTAGTAGCGGATGTTCTGCACCGCACCAGGTTCCGTCCGCTGATGCCCGCGCTGGCCGGTTCGATCAGCGCGGCATGCGGCAATTGAGTGCGTTCGGGCCGTGACTGGAGGTCGACTCCTGGCGGCTGCGCGCCCCCGATCCGCGCGGGCACTTGCCGCCGGCCTGTGTCGGAATCAGCCCAAGACGGTTACCGCGGCGCCACACGAAACTTCCGAAACACGGTCACCAACTCGGCCAGCTGCCATAGCTAGTGACCGCGCACTCGATCAGCGCACCGACCCCATGCTCGAGCGTCTGTGGCTGCAGGCTCAAACGATCATTGGGGCTGCTGCAGCGCGCTTTGTGAAGTCGGCGTATCCGGTGGCTATCGCATTGTAGGCAGTTGCAGCCGTCGTGACGTGATCTTGGCCGCAGAACGACGCTACTCGAGCGGTCTGGTCCGTGGCAAAGCTAGCACCCAGCATGCACGGCATTCAGCAATAGCGGACGTTCTGCGCCGCACCGGGTTCCGGGCGCCAGCGCCCCCCGCGCTGGCGGGTTCCGGCGGCAGGAGTGCGTTGCCGAAAGATGTCCGTGAACCTGACCGTCCCGAGATGCAACGGCTGCGAACCGACACCGCTGGCCGAACTACTTGAACGGCGCGCAGTTGACGGCCCTCTTTGGGGCGCGGCACGCCGTCGAGATCGGGTGATGCCGGTTCACCGTTGGTCACCGGTAGGGATCAATCAGCCCACAGGCGAGTCTCGTGGGCCTGGATCAGTGCCTGGATCTGTGCGACGGCGTCACTGCAAGATCGGGTGGGAAGACGGCGTCCGTCTCGCAGCCGTACGGCCACGTTCCCGCTGGAGACTTCGGCCGGGCCGAGGATGAACTGGTATGGCACCAGGCGGGTTTCGCGTACGCGCGCCCCCAGGCTCCCTGCCTCGGCGTTCACTATCTGGGCGCGCAGTCCCGCGTTCAGGCAGTGGTCGCGGAGTTGGGCGGCGGCGGGTTCTTCGGCGTCGGATATCGGCAGCACCGCGACCTGAACCGGAGCCAGCCAGGCGGGGAAAGCCCCGCCGTGATGTTCGATGAGGTGGGCGACCGCTCGCTCGACGCTGCCGATGATGCTGCGGTGCACCATGACCGGCCTGTGTTTGGCGCCATCGGCGCCGGTGTAGTGCAGGTTGAACTGCTCGGGTTGGTAGAAATCGACCTGGACGGTGGACAGGGTCGATTCACGGCCGGCATGGTCGCTGACCTGGACATCGATCTTCGGGCCGTAGAACGCGGCTTCGCCCTCGACGGATTCGTAGGGCACGCCGGATCTGTCGAGAACCTCGCTCAGGATCTTGCTCGCCCGCCGCCACATCTCCGGTGCTGCCACGTATTTTCCGCTCGCACCGGGCAGCGACAGCCGGTAGCGAGCGTCGGTGATTCCCATGGCCTGGTATGCGGTGCCAATCAGCGCCAGCGCGGCGGCCGCCTCATCGGCGACCTGATCGAGGGTGCAGAAGATGTGTGCGTCGTTGAGCTGGATGCATCGCACTCGGGTCAAACCGCCGAGGACGCCGGACAACTCTGAGCGGTACATGGCGCCGAGTTCGGCCATGCGCAGGGGCAGCTCACGGTAGCTGTGTGAGCGGGACCGGTACATCACCGCGTGATGCGGGCACAGGCTGGGACGCAGGAGCACCTGTTCGCCGCCGATGTCCATCGGCGGGTACATGTCGTCGTTGTAATGTGCCCAGTGGCCGGAGATTTCGTAGAGTTCACGTTTACCGAGCACTGGCGAGTACACATGCTGGTAGCCAGCCGCGCATTCGGCGGTGCGGATGTATTCCTCGAGACTGTGGCGCACGATCGCGCCGTCGGGCAACCAGTACGGTAGTCCGGCCCCGATCAGGGGATCGGTGTCGAACAGGCCGAGTTCCCGGCCCAGTTTTCGGTGGTCGTACACGTGGGTCTCCTCTGTGTCGAGGGCGGATGACCACACGCGAAAGCCCCGGGCATCCGCCCGGGGCTCTGATCAGAACAGGGTTCAGTGCGCCGGGATGTCCTCCGGCGTCGTAGTGAACTGAACTCGCTGCACGTCCAGCAGGCTACACGCGAAACATTCCACAACACAACGGAAACCGTCCGATCGATCTGTCATGTCGCGGGAACCCGACGATGACAACAACGAACTCTCGAGGCCCTCCAGCGGATGAACGCTCATCGGCAGAAGCGGATGTTCTGCACCGCAACAGGTTCCGGCCGCGGACGCCTCGCGCTGGTCGGTTCGGTCAGCGCTATATGCGGCTACCGTGCACTGACGACGTTCGGTCAGCGGGCTCGGATGACCCCTGCCCGTTGATTTCCGAGGGTCCGTGCTCGCTGGTTCTGTCAGCGCGGTCAGGCATGAGCGGATGTAGTGTGCCGCCGCGGATCCTGCAGTGCCGATTGCGCATCCAGCGGTGTCCATGGAAAGGATCGACCGTGGTGCAGTCGATCTCGACTTTGCTGAACTGAGGGGTCGTGGGCTGGTGTGTAACCTGCCGTGGTGGGGATGGGACCGAATGCTGGTGGATGGCTGGAAGACACGCAGGCGTCGTACGACACCGTCGCTGCTAGTTATGCAGACCTGACGCGTCACCTTCTGGATGAAACACCCGAAGAGCGCGCTGTCCTGGCGTTGTTCGCCGATCTGGTGCGTGCCCAGGGCGGGGGACCAGTTGCGGATGTGGGATGCGGGACGGGGAGGATCACGGCTCACCTGTGTCGACTGGGCGTGGACGTGTTCGGAATCGACCTGTCGCCCGGAATGATCGAGGTGGCTCGGCGTGATCACCCCGGCCTCCGGTTCGATCTTGGCTCTATGACGAGCCTCGCTCTGGCGGACGCCTCGATGGCCGGCCTGGTCGGGTGGTACTCGCTGATCCACATCCCCGACAATGAGATCAGTCTGGTCTTCGCGCACTTCCAGCGAGTGCTTCGGCCCGGCGGGCCGCTGTTGCTCGGGTTCCACGTCGGAGACGAGTCGCAGTTGATGACCCAGGGCTATGGCGGGCACCCAATGAAGCTCTATGTCCATCGTCGCCAGCACAGCCAAATGTATGCGTGGCTCGAGGATGCCGGCTTCGTCGTCGAGGCATCCAGAACTCTCACCTCAGCCGAGAGCAAGCTCGGGGGGATCATTCTCGCGCGCCGCCCGGTTGCCGATCCCGAAGGGCGATCTCGCCGTTGTGGGCCACGGATGCCATGAGCGTCGAGGCCGCTCGCACATCCTGCCTCGACCAAGCCACTCGACAGGAGTGGTAGAGGGGTCCTGCGATCGAAGAAACGCGCACGGACGGGCAGCAAGATCAACCGGCCTGAACGCGCACTACCACTCGCGGTCGGGAACCAGGGCGGTGGCGAATTGGATGCAGTCCGAAGGGGTTTCGGCTCCCGCAGGGTTCTCGGTCAGAGGACTGTCTCGCCGTCGGATTCGGGGGCCTCGGTCCGGCGGCGGAGGACGTGTGGGATGCGGGCCGCAGGGGGGATGATGATGCCGGCGCCGGCGAGTTTGGCGGCGGCCTGGGTGGGGTCGGCCGGGTTGCCGACGGTGGGGCCGTGGCCGATGGGGACTACCGAGTGGACGATGGTGTCGGGGTAGATGTGGACGTAGTTGAAGGCCTGGGCGCCGTCGCGGCCGCGTTGGCCGCCCTCGGCGGCGGCCATGTCCTGGCTGTAGCAGGTGGCCGAGGCGACCGAGACCGGGATGCCGGCGAAGGTGGCGGTGCTCGAAAGATGCAGGTGCCCAGCCAGGATGGCGCGGACGTCGGTGCCGTCGAGGACATCGGCGAGGCGGCGCTGGTCGCGTAGCTCGACCAGGACGGCCAGGTCCTGGACACAGGGGATGGGCGGGTGGTGCATGGCCAGTACGGTGCCGAAGGGGGCGGGCTCGGCGAGAACCTCACGCAGCCAGGCCAACTGGTCATCGGTGATCTCGCCCCAGTGGTGGCCGGGGACGGTGGTGTCGAGGGCGATGACGCGCAACCCGTCGAACATGTGCACGGCGTCGAACGGTGCGCCGGAAGCCGCGTCGTTCAAAGGCACCGCGTCGAGGAGTTCCTCGCGCAGCGCCGCCCGGTCATCGTGGTTGCCGGCCACCCACACCACGGGTGCGCCGATCCGTTCGGCCCACGGCTCCACCAGATCCCGCAGCTTGCGGTATGCGCCCGGCTCGCCCTGGTCGGTGAGGTCGCCGGTGAAGACGATGGCGGTCGGGGCGATGCGGCTCGCCTCGGCCTGCCCGAGCAGCGTGGTCAGCCGCGCCTCGGCGTCGACCGCACCGTAGAGCTCGGCGTCGGCGGCGATCAGATGGGTGTCGCTGAAATGGAACAGGACATGATCTGCCCTCGGATACTCGGCGACTCGCGAGATGTGCACGGACATCCTCCCCGGCGTTGGTGGTGTGCGCCCTAGGCTTGCCGACCCTGTCGACTGCGCTTGCCGAATTCGTCGCCAGAATAGCGAAGCCCGTTTCTTTCAGGTTGCCCGCGCCCAGTGACGACATGCTTGCGGGAAGGTGAGATTTGGGTGTCGGGCTAATGCCCGAGGCTACCGGCCAGCACCCGCGGATTCGCCTGCTCCTGCGCATGTAGCAGGGCGAAGAAGCGGCGCAGCATCAGGGCAGCGGTGGTGGCCAGACCGGCGGCCAGACCCCACCAGACGCCCGCCGCGCCCAGGTGTGCTGGGAACGCGAGCAGCAGCGCCGTGGGCAATCCCACACCCCAGTACCCGACAAGCGAGAGCCGGAACCCGGCCCTGGTGTCCTTGAGTCCGCGGAGCAGCCCGACCCCGATGTTCTGAGCAGCGTCGGAGAACTGCAGGACGATGGCGATCAGCAACAGCGTGTGCGCCAGTGTCACCGTGGCCGAATCACTGTCGGCCAGGAACGGCCGCAGCACCCAGTCCGGCGCCAGCACATACGCGACCCCTGTGACCCCGGCGACCACGGCCACGCACCGCAGCGCCAGCCACGCCACCGACCGCGCGTGCGTGAACTCGTCCCGCGCCACCGCCTTGCTCACCAGGATCGACGCCCCGTGTGAGAGCCCGATCGCCACCTGGAACACCATGTACACGATCTGATAGACGATATTGTGCGCCGCCAGCGCCGCCGCCCCCAGACTCCCCATCACCAGCGCCAGCACCGAGAACATGCCCGCCTCCGACCCGTAGGTCAGTGCGATCGGCGTCCCCAGCCGCAACTCCTCCCACACCGTCGCCGCATGCACCGGCCACATCCGAACCGGCAGTGTCGCACCGAGTTTCGGATCCCGACGCACCATCGCCCAGAACACCCCGAAGGTGATCAGGAAAACCAGCGAGGTGGCCACGCCGACCCCGGTCAGCCCCAGTTCGGGCAGTCCGGCCCAGCCGTGTATGAACGCCAGTGCCAACCCCAGATTCAGCACCACCGACCCCAGTGTCACCAGCAGCAGTGCCTGCGGCCGCTGCATCCCGACGGTGTACTGCCGCAACACCTGAAACCACAGGCACGGCACCAGTCCCGGCGCCAGCGCGACCATCATCGGCCGCGCCTGCGCGAGCACCTGCGCATCCTGCCCCAGCCATCGCAGCGCCCATCCGAGCCCGATGAGCAGTGCGCCGCCGAGCAATCCGGCGACCGTCGCGATCAGGAAGCTCGACCGCACCACCTCCCGAACTTCCCCTTCGGCTCCTCGCCCGTGCTTCTCGGCCCGGCTCACCACCGTCGCCACCTGATTACCCGTCCCGGTAATCAACCCCACACACATGGTCCGAATCTGGTTGAACAACACCAGCGCCAACCCACCCGCGGCCACCTCCCGCACCCCGAGCGTCCCCATCAACGCAATATTCGTGGTGGACACCGCAACCTGAGCCAGCTGGGTCAAAGCGATGGGCGTGGCAAGCGAAGTCAGCGCCCTCCCATCGGATTGCCGAAGCGCCCCGATCATTTCGTGGCAGCTCCGTCCGCGTCGGCGCTCGCGTCCGCGAGCGCGGAGACGGGCAGCGGGATGGTGTGCGTGGTGGGCCGCTCCTGCCCTACTCCTCGCATACTCGCGAGCGCCTCCGAGATCATGGCGGCCTGATCGATCAGGCGATTCCTGTGCTTTTCGAGCGCCTGGACGAGGCCGCTCTCGCCGGTGGTGGCGAGCAGATCTCCGATCTCGTGCGCCGGCATGCCGGCCCGGTGCAGCACACGAGCCCACTTGGCCTGCGGCACTTTCATGTCGACGTAGTCGTCGAGGTGCGTCCCGGTCAGTCCCTTCTCGACGGCGAAGTTGTCCGGGAACGCCCGATGGATGTGACGCCGCAGGGTGAGTTCGCCGGGATCCGGGCGGCGCGGTGGTGCGTAGGCCCGCAGCAGTTCCACGATCTTGGTCTCGCGCTCCACATCGATCAGGTCGCGGTCGCTCATCCACCCGTCGTCGAACACGGTGTCGAGATACTTCTCCCCGTCGTCGTTGATGATGACGACGACGGTGGAGAAGTCCGGGTACTCCTCGAGCCGGGTCAGGGCCGCGTGCACCGAACTGCCGGAGGAACCGCCGATCAGCAGCCCGGCCTCCGCGGCCAGGGCCCGGGCGGTGGCGAACGCGTCGACGTCGGAGACCTTGACCCGATCTCGCTCATCGATCAGATGCAGATCCTGCTCCACGTGAATTCCGGGTGCGGCTCCCAGTGGCGTCCCGGTCCCGGACTGCCAATAGTCGTGCGCCGGACCGCCGAAGGCGATGGAGCCCTCGGGCTCGACTCCGACCAGCCTGGGCTCACAGCCACGGTCACGGAGACCACGGGCGGTACCGAATAGCGAGCCGCCGGTACCGACCGCGCCGACGACGACATCGATCTTCTCAAGGACCTCCAGCAGTTCTTCGGCCAGCGCGTAGTACCCGACGCCATTGGCAGGGTTCTCGTGCTGTGCGGGAAAGAAGGCGCCGGGTCCTTCCTCCTGCGCCATCTGCGCCGCGCGTTCCTCCCGAGCCGAGGTCGAGAGGCCCTCGTCGTCACCATCGGAGACGAACTCGAGTTCGGTTCCCATCGCGCGCATGGCATTCAACTTCGCTGAGCACGCGTGGTGGTCGACCACCGCGGTGAACCGATACCCGCGTTCCCGCGCCACTACGGCCAACCCCAAACCCGTATTCCCGGAAGTCGATTCGATGATATGGCCGCCCGGAAGCAGCTGTCCGCGCTGTTCCGCGTCCAGCACCATGGCCCGGGCCATCCGAATTTTGGCGGTGCCTGTCGGGTTCATGGTTTCGAGCTTCAGCAACAGACGCGTCCTGGTCGTGGGACTGACAGCGAGCTCGAATAGCGGTGTCTGCCCGATCAGCTCAGACACGTGCCTGGCGATAACCGGCATAGCGGGCCTCTCCTTAGGAAGGGTGCAGCGCAGGGTGAGTGCTGGAGCAGTGCTGACAGATTTCGGGCTCGTGCGGATCTTTCTCGCGCGCCCATGTGAATTGTCGCCCATCTTTTTTGTCGCGCAAGACGATCTTCGGTGGAATCGGCAATCCGTGGAATCGTGATTCGTTGCTGTCCATCTGGTATCCGGCGGTATTGGGGTATACGAGAAGATCATCAACCTCGGCAGCGCGGGGCAGGGGAATCCGACGCCAACTGAGCATGTCGGACTCCAGGCACGAGGCGCCGCCGACGCATGTCGGGGTCTCGGCTCCGGCACGTTCCGGCCAGAGGACCGGGTCGGGCAGGTATTCACTGTCGAACCATTGTTCGGAAAGACTGAAACTGGTGCCGTCGACGGTCAGAATGTCGTACGGGAGTCCGTGTGCAACCCGGGTCTTTCGGCCCTGGACGCGAAAGACGGTGCTGCCCGCTCGATCCAGCAGGGCGCGGCCCGGTTCGATCGCGAGGCGAATATGCTTTTCGCGCAGGATATTTCCCAGATTGCTGTGCGAGAGGATGTTCTTCAGCATCTCCGGCCCGGGTGCGGGGCAGTGGTAGGGATAGGACTCCCCGCGCGGGATTCGTCCGCCTTGAAACCAATGGGCATTCACGCTGCGCGAGAAGGCATTCCATGCTGCGGCGCCTACATAGTTCACACTGAAGCCTCCGCCGATGGAGATGGTGTCGGCAGGGTGCCCCGCCTCGCGGGCGTCGAGACAGCGCTCGACCAGCGCTCGTGCGAGTTCGGCCCGCGGCGCGGCCTCGTATCCACCGAGGTGGAAGCTGAAGCCCTCCAAGCGAACCAGCATGGCTTCCGCTCGGGGCAGCGCCGCATCGAGCTCCTCGGCGGTCATGCCGAAGCGGCTGCAGGAGTTCGGCGGGAGGACGCGCATGACGATTCGCGCGGGTGCATTGCTGTCGGCCCGGCGGGAAAGCTCGCTCAGCCGAGCGAGTTCGCCGAGGCTGTCGACGGCGATCAGGGCGCCGGCTTTCGCGGCCCTGGTGAGCAGTTCATCCGACTTGTGCGGACCGGTGACCATCAGATCCGGGCCTCGAATTCCGCCGGCCTCCGCGGTGGTCAGCTCATCGACGCTGGCCACGTCGATGCCCACCCCGGCCTCGGCGCACGCCGCCACGACGCAGGCGGACTTGTTGGCCTTCTTCCCGTAATAGATTCGTCCTTTGACCTCGCTGTTGGCGAATACCTTCTGAAATGCGCGAATGTTCTCGACGACCTGATCCGGGTATATGACGTGGAATGGACCCTTGATCTTGTCGGCGATGTGCCGCAGCAGTCCTTCGTCGGCCAGTAGCCGTTCTTCCCATTCGATGCGGTCGGTCCGCATCGGCATGGCGGTGATGGCGTCGGTTTCCCGCACTGGTGCGGCTTGAGCTGTGGGGGACAGCGTCTTCCCTTTCGGTTGCTGCGGGTGGCACCGGCCATACCTCGCAGCGGACCCCCAGCCCCGGTCTCCGGCCAGGGCGGCGATAGCCAACCCGTATGAATGTTGCGTGAGACGTTATCTCAAGTTCGTGCCACGCATATGAGCAAAGACAACGTCTGTAACGTGAAATTTCGCAGCGAATACGAACATTTCAGAAATCTGCCGCGACGGTCAGTCCCACAGCGCGACCTCCGTGCCGCGTCCCTCCGTAATGGCACGATTGGCCAGGGCATGTGCGACCGCGATATCGGTGAGTACCAGGCCGCTGTTGTACACGAAGATCTTCTCGTCGTCGGTGAGCCGACCCGCCGCGCGACGGTCGAGGATTTGGGGTAGCTCGGCGTCGACCCTGCGCAGTCGGCCGTCCGGGCCTGCCATATCCGTACCGGTCAAAGCCATTTGTTCTGCGCTGGTGGCGATTACGCGATCGGCCTCGACGAGGGTGGAGGGTGCCAGGCCGTAGCCGACCAGTACCGCGGTCGCCCCGGGCGCCAGGTCCTTGGCCTCTATCGCCACCTGGGTGCCGGGTCCGGCGGTCGCGAGAATGATGTCCGCTTCGCGCGCCGCCGCGTACGGGTCGCTCACGATGTCGAGTTCGGCGTGCGGATGATGGTGCAGCAGTTGCCGATACACCGCTTCCAATCCTTCGGGGTGGGTTCCGTAGAGCATGAGTCGGTTCAGCTGTGGATTCGCGGCTAGTAGGTGGGGTAGCGCATTGCGGCCCTGGGTGCCGGTGCCGATCAGCAGGACGCTGCGTGCTCCCGGCCGGGCGCATTCGCGCACCAGCAGTGCCGAGACCGCGGGCGTGCGCAGGGCGCCGACGCGGGCGCAGTCCATCAGCGCGATCGGGCTTCCGGTGGCGTCGTCGTAGAGCGAGATCGTCGTGAAATACCGCTTGTTCGACCTGTCGTGGTGCGGGTCGAATTTGTAGCTGGTCTTCATGGCCACCACCCGGCGCCGCCCGTCCCGCCCCAGCATGGCGTAGGCCACCGACCACCCGTCGGGATGGGCGACGCTGAGTTTGCGGGGGTTGTCCGAATCTCCGCCCGCCAGTGCGAGATACGCGTCTTCGACGGCCCGCACCACCTCGGCCGGGGAGATCGGGACGTCGGCCAGGTCGCTGCGGCTGAGTACGCGGAGCGGGGTGGGGCGGCAGTTCACGTGTTCTGTCCTCGGGTCGTGCGGAACGGTGCCACCACGCGCTGACCGTAGCCGTCCTCCCCGGCCTCGGCATCGCGGCGGCGTTGGGGCAGGCGAATATTGACCCGCTTGAGCCAGCGGTCGGTGCCGTCGTAGCGGGGGGTGAACGGCACCCGCCCGTGCACCACCACGTCATTGTCCACCAGGAGCAGTTCTCCGGGCGCCAAAGCCGCGGCGACGCACACTCTTTCGAGTTCGCTGGTCAAATGCCGGTAGGCGCTGCGGAATTCGTCGTCGGCACGGTCGAGGGGGGTGTACGCCGGGTCGAAACGCAGTGTGGTCCCGCCCGCATCGTCGCCGAGGGTGGCGATCGGCGGTGCCGGGGTGTCCCCGAAGGCGCTGCCGTAGGAGACGTCCGGCAGGATCGGCAGTCGCGCCGTGCTCAGGATCTTTCGCTGCGCCGCATCGAGTTCCGCGTTCCGGATCGAGGACACGGTGGTCGCGATCCGATCGGGATTGCGCAGGCAGCCGAGCATGAGCAGGTTGGCCCGGTCCGGGTGGAAGGCGTCCTCGGTGTGCGGGCTGAGCAGCGCGGTGCTGCTGGCGCCCGACTGTTCGTGTTCGTGGCCGGGCGTGGGCACGATGTTGTTCACCAGCCGTCCCGCCTGCTGGCCCTCCCAGCCGAAGGGTTCACCGGCGCACCGTGCCAGCAGCAGCATGACGACATCGAGCTGGAAGGAGCCGGACCGTGGTGACCGGGTTCCGGCCAGTTCGGTCGCCTTCTGCCAGTTGTACGGCGTCGGCCCGAGTTCCTCGTCGTCGACCGGAAGCCGGCCGATGACCGCCACGCCCGCCGCCGTGGCGGGCGGCCGCATGGCCTCGTGCACCGCGTCGGGCAGCCGTCCGTATTTGGCGTCGATGTGGCGCAGCAGAACCGGGTGCGAGAGGGTGGTCGCGATCTCCGGACAGCGCCCGACTGTGACGGCGATCTCAGCGGCGAGGTGGCGCACTGCCCGGGCTGCGGATTCGGGCAGGTCGCGTCGTTCGAGTTGAGCGGGATGGAGCTGACTACGTTCGGAGAGAACGCTTTTCACCAACGGGAGGGCCTTCCTGGCTGGGCGGTGGCATGGTGATCTTGGCTCGGCGAAAGACGGTATTACCCCCGCGAAATTTTGGCAAGCCTTACCTAAGGGCGTGTCGTGGAAATAGCGGATGGGTATGGGATTCCCGCGCGGAGCCCGGTCGAACACGATCGTTACCGCCCACCCGGGGCGAACCGTGTTCACGGTGTTCGCCTCCACGCCGATCCATCTGGATGATGAATGGGGTGCGTATCCGAATGGCCGGCCTCCGGGCCCCGCTGACCCGCGCCGGCCTGCTGGGCACGGCCACCGCGCTGCTATTGCTGACCGGTTGCGGGACAAGCAATCTCACGCCCGTCCCGGACGACATGCCGCCGGGCGCGGGCGCACCACTGCCGCCGATCGACCTGGATGCGCCGGGGCGCACCGCGATTCAGCTGCAGGACTGGGCGGAGGAACAGCACGGGTCGACCGGCATTCCGGTGCTGGCCCTGGAGGCTTACGGATACGCGGCGGCAGTGATGGCGCGGTCCAAGCCGGAGTGCGGGATCGGCTGGACCACGCTGGCGGGCATCGCGAGCGTGGAGAGCCAGCACGGCACGCACGGCGGATCGCACATCGCCGATGACGGGACGGTGTCGCCGCCGATTCGCGGGCTGCCACTGGATGGTTCGCCCGGGCGCGCGCGGATTCTGGACGCGAGCTCCACCGAGGCGAATCCGGTGTATGTCCGGGCGATGGGCCCGTTCCAGTTCATTCCGGAGACCTGGCAGCGCTGGGGTGTGGACGCCAACGGCGACGGGAAGATCGATCCGGACAATATCGACGATGCGGCATTGACCGCCGCGCGCTACCTCTGCGCCATGGGTGGCGACCTCACCGGCGCACCCGGCTGGCAGCAGGCGCTGCTCACCTACAACCAGTCCACCAGTTATATGAACACCGTCCGCTACCGCGCCGCCGCCTACAGCGTGGGCCGCCGTGTTTGATTTGCCCTCCGCTCCGCTCCGGGCGGGTTCGCGGCGCTGAAAGTCTCGATTCTTCGCTCCCTCCCTCCGCTCCTCCGCTTCGCTCCGTCGCTCCAAGGCGGAGGTCTATCGAGCCGCAGTCCAGAACGAGCGCTCCGCCTCTCCGCGCTTGCGCCGCGAACCTGTGAGTCGATGTCTCCGCGTACGGCATTGATTGGTCATTGTGTATATCTGGCGGGCGCGCCGACGGGGGGATGTGTCAGCGCGATCGTGGCAGGTTAGGCTCGTCAGCGCACGGGTTCGCCGTGCGACCTGCCGACTCAGCAGCCGAAGGAGTGTCGTTTCGTGGCCATCATCGAACAGGTCGGAGCTCGCGAGATCCTGGATTCGCGTGGCAACCCCACTGTCGAGGTCGAGATCGCTCTCGACGACGGCACCCTCACCCGCGCGGCCGTGCCCTCCGGCGCGTCCACCGGTGAGCACGAGGCCGTCGAGCTGCGTGACGGTGGCGACCGCTACCAGGGCAAGGGCGTGCAGAAGGCCGTCGAGGGCGTCCTCGACGAGATCGCCCCGGCCGTGATCGGTCTCGACGCCGTCGAGCAGCGCACCGTCGACCAGACCCTGCTGGATCTGGACGGCACCCCGGACAAGTCGCGTCTGGGCGCCAACGCCCTGCTGGGTGTCTCGCTCGCGGTGGCCCGTGCGGCCGCCGAGTCCTCGGGCCTGGAGCTGTTCCGCTACGTCGGCGGCCCGAACGCCCACGTCCTGCCGGTGCCGATGATGAACATCCTCAACGGTGGCGCGCACGCCGACTCCGGCGTCGACGTCCAGGAGTTCATGATCGCCCCGATCGGCGCGGCCACCTTCAAGGAGTCGCTGCGCTGGGGCGCGGAGGTCTACCACACGCTGAAGTCGGTGCTCAAGGCGCAGGGCCTGTCCACCGGTCTGGGCGACGAGGGCGGTTTCGCGCCGTCGGTCGCGAATACCCGTGCCGCCCTGGACCTGATCGCCTCGGCGATCGAGAAGGCCGGTTTCAAGCTGGGCAGCGAGATCGCGCTCGCGCTCGACGTGGCCGCCACCGAGTTCTACACCACCGGTGAAGGTTACAAGTTCGAAGGCAAGCTGCACACCGCCGCCGAGATGGCCCAGTTCTACGCCGGCCTGCTCGGCAACTATCCGATCGTCTCGATCGAGGACCCGCTGTCCGAGGACGACTGGGACGGCTGGGTCTCCCTGACCGACCAGATCGGCGACAAGGTGCAGCTCGTCGGCGACGACCTGTTCGTCACCAACCCGGACCGCCTGGAGGAGGGCATCGCCAAGGGCGCGGCCAACGCACTCCTGGTGAAGGTCAACCAGATCGGCACCCTGACCGAGACCCTGGACGCGGTCGAGCTGGCCCACCGCAACGGCTACAAGACCATGATGAGCCACCGGTCCGGCGAGACCGAGGACACCACCATCGCCGACCTGGCGGTGGCTGTCGGCTCCGGCCAGATCAAGACCGGCGCCCCGGCCCGCTCCGAGCGCGTCGCCAAGTACAACCAGCTGCTGCGTATCGAGGACGCCCTGGGCGACTCGGCGCGCTACGCCGGTGACGCCGCCTTCCCGCGATTCGCGTTCGAAGGCTGAATAATCGGTAGCTCGAGCCCCGACCCGGCCTCCGAGAGTTGGGACTACTACTGAATTTCGAGGTGTGAGATGACGGAGCGACGGGCGCGCGGAACTAGTCCGGCAGGACGAAGTGACCGGCGCCCGTCGCGCTCCGCTCGCGCCAAGAGCGCCTCGGGCGGGAAGCGGAACGAATCCGCCACCGTCCCGAAATCCGGTGCCGCCGCGAAATCTTCGAGCTCGAGCAGCAGCCGCACGGCTGCCGGGAAGCCGGCTCCCAAGCGTCGCACCGCCCCCAGGGCGGCCGCGAAATCCGAACGGCACGAACGCAAGATCCTCGGCCTGTCCACCGGTCGCGCGGTGCTGCTGGCCGCCGTGCTGGCGGGGCTCGCGCTCACCCTGGCGGTGCCGCTGCGCACCTACTTCACGCAGCGCTCGGACGCCTCCGAGCTGGCAGCTCAGCATCGCCAGCTGGAGGAGGATGTCGTGAACCTGCGCGATCGCCGTGCGCAGCAACAGGATCCGAACTACATCAAGGCCGAGGCCCGGGACCGCCTGCGTCTGGTGATGCCGGGGGACACGCCCTACATCGTGCAGATCCCCGAGATCGAGCAACCGGCCATCCCGACCCAGCCCGCCAAACCCCGGGAGCCCGACCCCTGGTACACGCAGCTGTGGCACAGCGTTTCCTCGCCGCAGCCCGTCGCCGCCCCCGCTCCCACCCCGCCACCCGCACCGGCGCCCCCGCCGCCCGCCCCCACCGAGGAAGGACAACCCAGGTGACCGCAGCCGAGAACGTCCCCGGCGAGCGCGATCTCGCGATCGTCGCCGAGCAACTGGGCCGGGCTCCGCGCGGCGTGCTCGCCATCGCCTACCGCACTCCGGACGGCCTGCCCGCGGTGGTCAAGACCGCGCCCAAGCTCCCGGACGGGACCCCCTTCCCGACCCTGTACTACCTGACGGATCCGCGCCTGACCGCCGAGGCGAGCCGTCTGGAGACCACCGGCCTGATGCGCGACATGTCCGAACGCCTCACCCGCGACCCGGAACTCGCCGCCGCATACCGCGCCGCGTACGACAGCTACCTGTCCGAGCGCAATGCCATCGAGGACCTCGGCACCGACTTCGCCGGCGGCGGCATGCCCGACCGGGTCAAGTGCCTGCACGTCCTCATCGCCCACTCTCTGGCCAAGGGCCCGGGCCTCAACCCCCTCGGCGACGAGGCCGTCGCCCTGGCCGCCGACCACGGCCTGCGCGGCACCGCCATTCCGGCGGACTGGCCGAAATACGAGGAGTACCGCACCGATTCGGAGCCTGCCGGCGAGTGAGCCGGCCGCGCCCGGATTGACGACCGCCCTCCATCGGTCGTGCAGCGCCGAGGTGGTCTGGTCGGCGAGATGTGTTCAGAACCAGTCGAATTCAGAGGTCAGGGATGAGCAAGGCAGAGTTCGCGCGGAGTGCGGCCCCCGGTGCGGAAGCGCACGAGCGGATCGCGGGCATCGACTGTGGAACCAACTCGATCCGACTCCTGATCGCCGATGTCACACGCGACGCCGACGGTAAGCCGCATCTGACCGATGTGCATCGGGAGATGCGGATCGTGCGACTGGGCCAGGGCGTGGATGCCACGGGTTCGCTGAACCCCGAAGCGATCGAACGCACCCGGGTGGCGCTGCGCGACTATGTCGACCTCATGCTGAAGCACGGTGTGACACGGGTGCGGATGGTGGCCACCTCTGCCATGCGCGATGCCGCCAACCGCGAGGACTTCTTCACCATGACCGGCGTCGAGCTGGGCCGGGTGGTGCCGGGGGCGCAGGCCGAGGTCATCAGCGGCGACGAGGAGGCGCGGCTGTCCTTCGCCGGGGCTGTCGGTGAACTGTCCAGTGCCGCAGGGCCTTTCGTAGTGGTGGATCTGGGCGGCGGGTCGACCGAGGTGGTGCTGGGCGATGCGGCCGGTGTGCACGCGGCGTACTCGGCCGATATCGGCTGCGTGCGCATCACCGAGCGCTGCCTGCATGGCAATCCACCCACCCGCGAGGAGGTCGCCTCGGCGCGCTTCTTCGCCTCGGAGCGGCTGGCACAGGCGTTCGGCGTGGTGCCGGTGGAGCGGGCGCACACCTGGGTGGGTGTGGCCGGGACCATGACCACGATCGCCGCGGTGTCGCTGGATCTGCCCGAATACGATTCGGACCGTGTGCATCTCACCCGCCTGCCGCTGGCCGACCTGCGCAAGGTGTGCGATCGGCTGATCGGCATGAACCACGACGAGCGGGCCGCGCTCGGGCCCATGCATCCGGGCCGGGTGGATGTGATCGGCGGCGGCGCGGTAATAGCCGAAGTGCTTGCCGATGAGCTGGCACGGCGTGCTGGGATTCGCGAGCTGATTGTCAGCGAACACGACATCCTGGACGGCATCGCACTGTCAATCGCCTGATCGGACCGCCTATCGAGCGTCTGTGGGACATTTGTCCCTCGGCCAGCGCATCCGGAATATTTCCTTGGCAATTTGTGACGTAGGTTAATTTCTGAGGTTGCTGCTGGATTGCCCTTTATGGGAGGGTCGCGGGTATGTCTGGAGTAGCTCACGACGTGAAACCGGTCACCGAACGGACCCTGTTCGGCCACCCCATCGGTATCGCGAATCTGTTCGGCGTCGAATTGTGGGAACGGTTCTCGTTCTACGGAATGCTCACGATTCTCGGCTACTACCTGTACTACATGGCCACCGACGGCGGCCTCGGCATGGCCAAGTCCACCGCCACCGGCATCGTCGGCGCCTACGGCGGTCTGGTCTATCTGTCGACCGTGCTCGGCGCGTGGGTCGCGGACCGTCTGCTCGGCTCGGAGCGCACCGTCTTCTACGGCGGTGTCGTCGTCATGGCCGGCCACATCGCGCTGGCCATCCTGCCCGGCCTGACCGGTGTCGGCGTCGGTCTGGTGCTGGTCGCGCTGGGATCAGGTGGCCTGAAGGCGAATGCCTCCTCGCTGCTGGGCACCCTCTACGACAAGGACGATCCGCGTGCGGACGGCGGCTTCACGCTGTTCTATCTGGGTATCAACCTGGGCGCCTTCGCCGGTCCGCTGATCACCGGCCTGCTGCAGGATCACGTCGGCTTCCACTACGGCTTCGGCGCGGCCGCCATCGGTATGGCGATCGGCCTCACCCAGTACGTCATCTTCCGCAAGAACCTGGGCGCGCACGGCCGCGATGTGCCGAACCCGTTGCCGCGCACCGCGATTCCCAAGGTTGTGGCGGCCTTCGCCGCGATCCTCGTGGTGGTCGGCATCGCCTGGGCCACCAGGCTGGTGACCCTGTCCAACCTGCCCGACGCCACCACCTTCGTGATCGTCGTGGCCTCGATCGCCTACTTCGCCATCATGCTCACCAGCGAAAAGGTGACTCCGATCGAGCGCACCCGGGTGCGCGCCTACATGCCGCTGTTCGTCGCGAACGCGGTGTTCTGGTCGCTGTTCCAGCAGATCTTCACGGTGCTGGCGGTGTACTCCGACGAGCGCATGAACTGGTCCATCTTCGGCTGGACCGCGCCGTCGAACTGGATCGGTTCCATGGAGCCGGTGTGGATCATCGCGCTGTCGCCGCTGTTCGCGATCATGTGGACCCGCCTGGGCATGCGCTCCCCGAGCACTCCGCGCAAGTTCTCGCTGGGCGTGATCGGGATGGGCGCGGCCTTCCTGCTGTTCACCCTGTTCTCGGGCAGCCACGGCAAGTCGGTGTCGTTCGTGATCGTCTTCTTCATCCTGGGCGCGTTCGCGGTCTCGGAGCTCATGCTCTCGCCGATCGGTCTCTCGGTCACGACGAAGCTGGCCCCCAACGCTTTTCGCGCTCAGATGATGGCCCTGTACTTCTTCTCGGTCGGCATCGGCACCTCGATGTCGGGCGTGCTGTCCAAGTTCTACGACCCGTCCCACGAACTGGTGTACTTCGGCGTCGCCGGTCTGGTGGCCATGGCCGTCGGCGCGATCGTCTGGACCGTCGCCCCCTGGATCAGCCGCCACATGGAGGGCGTGCACTAACTCCCGTCGTCACATGCCCGGCATGGCCAGGAATTCGTAGATGTCGATGGTGCCGCCCCATTCGGTGTGCGGATGGCCCTTCAGTACCTCCTGAAGTGCTTCGCTGGAGTCGGCCTGCAGGATGGAGAAGCCGCCGATCCGGCCGTCGGCGTTGAGGGATCCGGGTCCCAGCGGCGATCCGAGATCGACGATCGCCGACCCCGCCCGACCGGCCCAGTCCATCCAGGCCTTCATGCCCGCCGCCTGGGCTTCGGGGGTGGTCTGGGCCATCTGCTCGCGAGCGGACTGGTCCGACTTGTAGATCACCAGGAATTTTGTCATTGGTGACTCCTGACTGTCTCCCGGTCGAATCCGGCTGACCGGGCCTTTTCCGACTGGTTTGCCAATCGTATGCCGCCGCTCCGGCCGATGGTGGGGGAATGGGCGGCCGAAACGCATCCGTAGTTCGATGCTGCCGTTCCCGAAGCTCACCGACGACAACCCGAGCGCCGCTCGAGTGGCGGTGCTCGAGGACATGCCGCACCGCATCCGCACCGACCGGCCCGAGTGGATGGCCCGGCAGTCACAGCTGTATTTCGCCGAGCAGTTCGACAACGACCTGCTCGAGTTCATCAAGGCCTGATCCGGCAGTTGCGATGATCAATGAAGTTGTGTGGCAATATCCTTCAGCTCGCCCCGCGAGGTGACGCCGAGCTTCGGGTACGCCTTGTAGAGGTGGTAGCCGACTGTGCGGTGGCTCAGGAACAGCTGCGCGGCGATATCGCGGTTGGACAGTCCCTGCGCGGCGAGGCGGACGATCTGCAATTCCTGCGGGGTCAGGCCGGTCGCGGTACCGCGGGACGGGCCCGGATCGGAATCCGGTGCGCCGGCCGCGGTCAGCTCGTGGCGGGCGCGCCTGGCCCACGGATCCAGTTCCAGCCGCTCGAAGACCTCGAGGGCGTCGTGCAATCGGGTGCGCGCCTCGGCCTTGCGGCGGGCGCGGCGCAGCCATTCCCCGTAAAGCAGAGCGGTACGGGCGAATTCGATGGGACGAGCCTCGCGGTCGTGCAGCTCGAGCGCCTTGGCGTACAGATCTTGGGCGTTCTGGTCATCCAGCAGCGCGCGGCAGCGCAGCACCAGGGCATCGGCCCATTCCTGTCCCACCGACTCCGCCCAGCCGGTGAAGTTCGCGAAAGGCGCCGCGGCGCGCTCCGGGGCTCCGATCCGCACGGCGGCCTCGACCAGATCCGGCACCGCCCGGGTGGCGCAAATATGGTGATCGAACGGCGATTTCGTCAATCGCTCGAAGCGCGACAGCGCCGATTCCGCTCGCCCGGCCCCGAGGTCGAGCAGTCCCAGCGACCAGTGCGCCCATGGTGCGCCCGGCGCGATCGCTCCCGGTGTATCCCCGGTGAGCCCGAGCTCGGCCTGCGTCCGGCACCCGTCCTCATCCCCGCGCAGTGCGTCCAAATGCGCCAGCACACTGCTGAGTTGGCGCACCCACTGCTGCTGGCCGGTGTCGCGGGCGAGGTCGCGGGCCTCGACCGTCGCGGTGCGCGCGTCGCGCAGGCGGCCGGTGAAGATTTCGGCCTCGCTGGCGAAGAACAGGACGGTCGGCAGTCGCCCGGCGGCACCGGCGGCGCGATGCTTGCCCTCCAGGGACATGGCCAGATCGAAGGCGGGCCCGTCCTGCCCGCGCGCGAGCGCGGTGCCGCAGAGGATCGACAGGACCTGGTCGGAAGCATCTCCCCGGGAACGGATTTCGCCGAGGATATCGGTCAGCGCCAAGGGCCGGCCCGGGCCACGCCCGAACATCCGGCTGATGAACCGCACCACCGGGGTCACCGGCAGCGCATCCGGCAACCGCAGGTCCGCAAGGTGTTCGAGGACCTCCCGCAAGTCGGCCTCGCCCAGATACCACCCGGTGTGTATGGCCTGCACCAGCATGTCCGCCGCCTGCGCGGGTTCGGTGGCCGCTATGCTCGTCGCCGCGTCGATCAGCAGCCGGTGCGCATCCGGAAACTTGCCCTGCCAGAAGAGGGCCAGCGCCCGCACCTGGGAAAGACTGGCGCGCAACGATTCCGAGCTCACCTCGCGGGTCGCGCGCCGGGCCAGCTCGGCCGCCCGCCCCAGATCACCCGACTCCAGGGCCGCCTGGGCGGCCAGCGTCTGACGTCGCGTCCGATCCGCGGGCCGATCACTGAGCCGGGCCGCCCGATCGTAGGCGGCGGCCGCCGCCCTGTGTCCGCCGCGTTCGCGCGCTCGAACAGCGCTGCGCTCCAGGGCATCCGCCACCTCCGCATCGGGGCCGAGGGCCGCCGCCGCGCGATACCAGGCCCGCCGATCCGCCTGCTCTGGCGCGTCGAGCGCCTCGGCCAGGGCGCGGTGGACCGCCAATCGCTGTCCGAGTGGGGCACGTTGGTACACCGCCGCGCGAATCAGCGGGTGGCGGAACGTGATCGACAGGTCGACGCCGCTCCCGCGTTGCAACAGTCCGGCAGCCTCGGCCGGTGCGAGATCATCGATGCTCGCTCCGAGGCTCGCCGCTGCACGCAGCACGACGGCGAGCTCAGCGGATTCGTCGGTGGCCAGCACGGTCAGCAGGGTCTGGGTCGGCTCCGGCAGCTGACTGATCCGGCCGTGGAAGGCCAGCCGCAGCCGATCGGTCAGGGGCAGCGCGCCCGCGGCGAGATCCGGCGTCGATTCGGCGGCCATCGCCAGCGGCAGCTCGCGCAGGGCCAGTGGATTGCCGCGCGCCTCGGCCAGCAGCCGGTAGCGCACGGCCGGGGTGAGCGCGTGCTCATCCAGCAGGGCCGCCGCCGCCTCGTGGGACAGACCGGTCAATCGCTGCTCGGGCAGCCCGGCGGCCTCGAACGACCCCTCGCCCTCCCGGACGCCGAACAGCATGGCGACACCCTCGGCCTGCAGCCGCCGGGCCGCGAACAGCAGCGCGTCCTGAGAAGCCCGATCCAGCCACTGCGCGTCGTCCACCACGACCAGCAGCCCGGCGCCGTCGGCATAATCCGTGAGCAGCGACAATACCGTCAGACCGATGAGCATGGGCTCGCATCCGCCGGGACCGAGGCCGAGCGCGCCCGCCAGCGCCGCCCGCTGCGGTTCCGGCAGGCCGGGCAGCCGGTCCAGGGCGGGGCGCAGCAGCAATTGCAGTCCGGCGAACGGCAATTCGGCCTCGACCTCGACGCCGGTGCCACGCAGCACCCGCATGCCGTCCGCCTGCGCGGCGGCGTATCCGAGCAGTGCCGTCTTGCCGATCCCGGGCTCGCCGCGCAGCACCAGCACCGCGCTGTGCCCGTCGCGCGCACCCTCGATCAGGGTGTCGAGTGCCTGCTGTTCGTGCTCGCGTCCACGCAGCTGCGGAATGTGTTCGGCCACGGTCGTTCTCACACCCTCCCGCCCCGTGACCGCACCATCGCGGCGGGGCATCCCCCTCCATCATGGCGGGTTCCGGATCCGGGGCCGATCCGAGCTCACATCCGCTCAAACGTGACCTGCCTCACTCGACGATTTTGCCGAGTTCGATAAGTGCTGGTAACAGCACACTTTCAGCATGCTATTGGGCCGCGGTTCACCCGATAATCGGATGAATTCTGTCGGACCCCGCCGGAATACTGTCTGGCGACCGATGAGTTGAGCGACCTGTACCCGTCTGCACCGATATGGCCCCCCGGACGGCACCGTCGCCGATTCCGCGTCACCCCCTCGAATACGAACACCCCCGGAGGTTTTCCGATGCCCGATCTATCCGCTAGCTCGACCAAGCAGCGGACGCCAACGGTCATCCGGTTGCTGGTGCTCGCGACCTTCACGGTGATCTTGAACGAGACCATCATGATCAATGCGATTCCGCGGCTCATGACGGATCTTCATGTGACCGAGCGGTCCGCGCAGTGGGTGTCCACGGCGTTCATGCTCACCATGGCGGCGGTCATCCCGGTGACCGGCTGGTTCCTGCAGCGCGTCAGCACCCGGCGCGCGTACTCCCTCGCGATGGGCGTTTTCCTCCTCGGCACCGCGGTGGCCGCGATCGCGCCGTCGTTCGCGGTGCTGCTGATCGGTCGGGTCGTCCAGGCGGGCGGCACCGCGGTCATGATGCCGCTGCTCATGACCACCCTGATGACGGTCGTCCCCGAGCACGACCGCGGCCGTGTGATGGGCAATGTCACCCTGGCCATCTCGGTCGCCCCGGCCATGGGCCCGGTCATCTCCGGCCTGGTGCTCCAGATCGGTTCGTGGCGCTGGCTGTTCGCGTTCGTCCTGCCCATCGCCGCGGCGGTGACCTGGTTCGGACTGCGCAAGCTGGAGAACGTCGGTGAGCCGCAAGCAGGTTCGATCGACTGGTTCAGCGTGGCGTTCGCGGCCCTCGGCTTCGGCGGGCTGGTGTACGGCCTGAGCAAGTTCGGCGCGGGCAGCGCGCTCACTCCGGTGCTGATCGTCGCCGGCGGTGTGGCCCTGGTCGCCGTCTTCGTGTTCCGCCAGGTGTACCTGCAGCGCAACGGCAGCCCGCTGCTGGATCTGCGAATCCTGTTGTCCGGCACCTACGTCAAGGCGCTGGTCCTGATGGCCGTGGCCTTCCTGGCCATGATGGGCTCGATGATCCTGCTGCCGCTGTACCTGCAGAACCTGCGTGGCCTGAGCCCGCTGCAGACCGGTCTGCTGGTCATGCCCGGCGGTCTTGCCATGGGTCTGCTCGGCCCGACCGTGGGCCGGCTGTTCGATCGGTTCGGCGGCCGCGTCCTGGTGATTCCGGGCGCGACCGGCATCACCGCCGCCCTCGTAGGCTTCACTCAGCTCTCGCTGACCACGCCGTATCCGGTACTGGTGGCGTTGCACATCCTGCTGATGGTGTCGCTGGCCGCCGCCTTCACGCCGGTGTTCACCCTGGGCCTGGGCGCGCTGCCGATGCACCTGTACTCGCACGGCAGCTCCATGCTGGGCACGCTGCAGCAGGTGGCCGCGGCCTTCGGCACCGCCCTGGTGGTGACGGTCATGACGTCACGGGCCACCCATCTGACCGATGGCGGCGCCAACCCGCTCGACGCCCACCTGTCCGGCATGCGGCTGGCCTTCGCGGTCTCCGCTGCGCTGGCGCTGATCGTCATCGTCATGGCGGTGCTGCTACCCAACCGCTCCGAATCGCCGGAGCCGGTCGAGGATTCGCCCGAGGCCCTGGATGCCGCCGACGTCGCACTGGTCAAGGATTGACCCTCCGAGCGTGAAAGCGCCCGCGGCCGAACGCCGCGGGCGCTTTCCGTATCCGCGGTCCGGCATTCTGCATCGATAAGCGTTCTTTATCGCTGAGTGTGTGAGCCGGCCCTTGGTCGGGCTCGGGATTTCCAGTGAACTGAATGGCATGAGCACCACACACGAGACCCGGACGGTGATCGAGAACTACATTCGCGCCCTGCAGGGCGGCGAGGCGGTCGAGCGGCGCAGCGAGTTCTTCGCGCCCGATGCCACATGGACACTGGCCGGGGACCTGCCGACCTCGGGCACCTGGGTCGGACCGGACCAGATCTTCCACGGTTTCCTGCCCGCCATGCTGGCGCGCTTCGACACCACCAAACCCATGAGCCAGGAGGTGCGCGGCGTGATCGCCGACGGGGACCGCGCCGTGGCGGAGTGGACCACCCGGGCGACTACCGCGGCGGGCGCGGAGTATGTCAACGATGTCGTCGTCGCCTTCCGCGTCGCCGACGGCCGAATCGCGGAAGCCCGGGAGTATTTCGACACCGCATACGCGAATCGCGTGCTGTTCGCCGGTAATTGACGTGCTGTTCGCGGGTAGTCGAGAAGGCGCCCGCTGACAGCGGAATACCAGTGCGGCCGACGAGGCTGTCGTGAAGACGGCCGGCACGGCCGAGATGGAGGAGAAGATTCATGCGAGTACTGATCATCGGGGCCGGCGGCTACCTGGGTTCCGCGGTCGCCGAACGCTTTACCGGACTGGGGCACGAGGTAGTGGCACTGGTACGGCCGGGTAAGGAGGGCGAGTCCGGATTCGAGACGCGCACGGGTGATCTCGCCGATCCGGCATCCCTCACCGCCGCCGTCACCCCCGATATCGACGCCGTGGTCAACCTCGCCACCCCCAGTGGAGACGCGGACGCGGACGCCGCCGCCATTGCTGCCCTCACCGACCCGCTGCGCGGCACCGGCAAGCCCTTCGTCTACACCAGCGGCGTCTGGGTCCTCGGCGCGACCGATGGCGCCGACGAATCCGCGCCCACCAACCCCATTCCCATCGTCGGCTACCGCCCGGTCATCGAACGCCAGGTCCTCGCCCTTGCCGATGCGGGCGTCCGCGCAGCCGTCATCCGTCCCGGCATCGTGCACGGTCGCAATGGCGGAATCCCCGCTCTCCTGGTCGATCTCGCCCGCAAGCACAATGCGCCGGTCGTCGTCGCCGACTCCACTGTCGTATGGCCCACCGTTCACGTGGACGACCTGGCCGACCTCTTCGTGAAGGTCGTCGAAGCGGCTCCGGCGGGCACCATCTGGCACGCCATCACCGAGCCGGCCGTCTCGGTTCTCGACCTCGCCACCGCTGCGGCCCAGGCCGCCGGCGTCTCCGGCGACCCGGTGATCTGGCCCCTCACCGAAGCGGAAGCCGCCCTGGGCGCTCCCTTCGCCGAAGCCTTGGCCCTCAGCCAATCCATCACCGGCAAGGGCGCCCGCACCGACCTCGGCTGGAACCCGCAGGGCCCCAGCGCAACAGCCGACCTGAGCGCCGGTTCCTACCGCTGATCAACGTCTGCCGGGTGGCCGCCCGCATCGAGCGGACACCCGGCGTCGCCGGAGTTCCGGCAATCGCCTACCGCCGCGCCTTCGAACTGCTTGCGGCGCAACGATCAAGCCCCGGCCGGGACTTTGTCGAGGAAGCCGTAGACGCGTTCGATGCGCCCGTCCTCGGCGATGGCGGCGACATCGAAGCCGATCACCAGCGGTTCCGCGCCCGGGGTGCCGAGGTGCCACGTGAAGCGGGCGATGTGGTGGTTGGCGTCGACCGGGGCGCCCAGGCTGAACTCCAGTCCGGCGAACTGGGCCTGGACGGCGGCGATGGTGGCGTCCAACCCGGCGTGCCCATGGACCGAGCACAGCGGGTCGGTGTATTCGGCGTCGTCCGTGAACAACTCGGCGACCATGGTGGCGCGGGTCGAGGCGTCGGTGGTGTTCCAGGCGGTGAGGTAGCGCTGGACGAGTTCGTTGATGTCGCTCATGTCGGTTCTCCTTGCTGGTGTGAACTTGATGAGGACAACGTTATGAAGAACGCCGGACCTGGGAATCTGTCGTCATTAAGTACTCACGACCGGTCTGCCCGCACTGTGGTTCCCCGGTCGTTCGTAGACGGTCCACCACGAATCCGATGTCATTCGGGCGCGGCACCGCTGGACGTCGGGGCCGTCGGCGCTGCTCTGTATAGTCGGGCGAATATTTTGTGACGATGGTGGGAACCCGGTGGGAATCCGGGACGGTCGCGCCACTGTGTCCGGGCCGCTGCGGCGGTACGGGAGTCAGACCTCGCGTCGTCACAGCCCTACGTGCGGGGACGCGGGTTCCCCGAGAAGGTCTCTGTGCGCATGTCTGTCGATCCTGGTTCGAATTCCGCTGTCCCCGCGCGCCGTCGGTTGCGGCATGTCCTGCACGACTGGTCGCGGCGGGACTGGATCGAGGCGGGGGTGCTGCTCGGGGTGGTCGCGGCCATCCATGTGGTGGCGTTCGGGCTGCTGTTCGGGGCGGTGGCGCCGCACAGCTATCAGCTCGGGTCGCAGGTGTTCGGGGTCGGATTGGGTTTCACCGCATACGCGTTCGGCCTGCGGCATGCGTTCGACGCGGACCACATCGCGGCGATCGACAATACGACCCGGAAGCTCATGACCGATGGGCAGCGGCCCAAATCGGTCGGGTTCTGGTTCGCCATGGGGCACTCGACGATCGTGTTCGTGCTGGCCGCGCTGGTGGTGGCCGGTGCGCGGGTGGTCGGCGAGCTGGTCGATGAGGATTCGCCCACCCGGAAGACCCTGGGCATGGTGTCGACGGTGGCGTCCGGATCGTTCCTGTATCTGATCGGGCTGCTCAATGTGGTTGCGCTGATCGGGATCTGGCGCGTGTTCCAGCGCACCCGGCGCGGCGAGTTCGATGCCGAGGAGCTGGAGGCCGCCCTGCAGGCCCGCGGTGCGCTGGCCCGGCTGCTGGGCCCGGTCATGCGGGCGGTGCGCCGGCCGGCGCAGGTGTATCCGGTGGGCGTGCTGTTCGGGCTGGGCTTCGACACCGCCACCGAGGTCGCCCTGCTGGCCCTCGCCGGTTCCGGCGCCGCGGCCGGACTGCCCTGGTACGCGATCGTGGTGCTGCCGCTGCTGTTCGCCGCGGGCATGAGTCTGATGGACACCCTCGACGGACTGTTCATGAACGTGGCCTACGACTGGGCCTTCTCCGAGCCGATCCGCAAGATCTACTACAACCTCACCATCACCGCCCTGTCGATCGCGGTGGCGCTGATCGTCGGCTCCATCGAACTGATAACCGTCCTCCACGACGACGCCGACTTCGTCAACCCGATCACCGACTGGATCGCCGGAATCAACCTGAACAATGTCGGTTTCGGCATCGTCGGCCTGTTCGTGCTGGCCTGGATCATCGCCGTCGCCTACTGGCGCTGGGCCAAGGTCGAGCAGCGCTGGAACTCGGCCGCGTCGGAGTGAATCCGGCCTGTCGGCCGAGGTGATCGCACCGCGGTGCTGAACCCGGGCGGGGACTGAGCCGTCCTATCGACGTGTGCCCGATCCCGACACTGCATTCATGGGATGACGTGAGGTCGAGAAGCCCTCTGGCACAGGCGTTCGCGTGGTGATGCGACGATGGAGCGTGCCATGACCGACCCACTCGTGACTCCGGCGTCGCGTGCCGTGCGGGCGGCGATTTTCGCCGTGATCGCCGTCGCGGTGTCGGCCGCTGGGCACGGTCACGTGGTCGGGCACGGGCTGTCGTTCTCGGCGCTGGTAGTGGCGTGCGCCGCGACCGCCGCGGTGGCATGGGCTTTCGCGGATCGGCAGTGGGGTGTGCTGCCCATCGTCGGTGGTTTGGCCGGTATGCAGGTGGTCCTGCATCTGTGGTTCGGGCTCGCGCCGATGTCGGGCGGCCACGTGAACCACGGCGGTGGGATGGGCGACGGCGCGGGCGCCGGGTCGATCCCTCCGGCGATGATCGCGGCGCACTCACTGGCCGCGATGTGCTGCGGCATCTGGCTGTGGCGCGGCGAACGGGCCTTGTTCGCATTGCTGCGTGCGCTGTATGCGCGCTTTTTCGTGCCGATGCTGCTCGTCTATCTCCATCCGAGTGTGCCTGCCGGTCTGCCGGCCGGGCGGATGGGGGAACACCGGGTTCCGAAGCCATCGGAAACCCTGCTACGGCATGTGCTGGCTCGTCGCGGCCCGCCCGCGTGTGCATTCCAGGTCTGAACAGCTCACTGCCGGTGGCGAATTCGCCCACCGGTGACTGATCGACCGCCCCCTTCGCGGTGTGCCGCTGATCGTGCGGCGACCGATTCCGATCGACGTCTCATTGCTGTGGCGTCTGTAATCGAAGGCTTGGCAATGCATCTAATCCCTTCCGCGTCAGCGTCTGCGCGCGGTCTCATCCGGGCGAACCCGGCCCCGAACAGCCCCGCGGTCTCGGCGGATGATCAGCTGACCGCGCTCGCGCTGGCCGCCGGTCGTGGCGACCGCGGCGCCCTCGAAGAGTTCATTCGCGGGACCCAGCGCGACATCTGGCGTTTCATGGCGCATCTGACCGATGTGCAATCCGCCGACGACCTCACCCAGGAGACCTATCTCCGCGCGTTGCGCAGCCTGCCCGGTTTCGCCGGCAGATCCTCGGCGCGAACCTGGTTGCTGTCCATCGCCCGGCGCACCGTCGTGGACCGGATCCGAAGCGCCGCAGTGCGCCCGAAGAAGGCACCCGGCGACTGGCAGACCGCGATCGATGAGCGCTGCGAGCGTGACAGTTCCGATTTCCCCGAAATGCTCGCCATCGCAGACCTTTTGCGCGGTCTACCCGACGACCGCCGGGAGGCGTTCGTGCTCACCCAGATGCTCGGGCTGTCCTACGCGGAGGCGGCCGAGGCCGTCGGCTGTCCGGTCGGGACCGTCCGTTCCCGGGTGGCCCGTGCCCGGGAATCCCTGGTCCTCGCGTGGAAGGAGCCCGACCGGCCCATCGTCACGGGACCGAGCTGAGCGGCAAGTTCGGTGGCAGCTGTCGCAGGATGTCCGCCGTGAGGTCGGGAACCGGGGGTGCCGGGGTCGCTGTCATCGTCTGGTGCAGCGATTCCGCGTGCCGGTACCAGGAACGGCAATCGGCGCAGGCGTCCAGGTGCCGATCGGCCGATCCGGCCGCGATGGGCTCCTGTTCGCCGTCGATTCGCGCGGACAGCGCTTCGCGGATCGTTTCGCACCTCATGGCTCAATGGTCGCGCAGGCCCGGAGCGAAGTTCCGGGCGGGCCGGACGGCGAGCCGAGTCCCGACCGAATCCACGGGAACCGGGGCCGCTGCTCGTTCGACTTGTCGGATGTGAGTGTGCGCGCGGAAACCCCGGCGGTCACGGCCATCCGCAGCGCGGTGCTGACGGTGCTGCTGACCACGGCGATGGCCCTGTCGATGCTGCCGCTGTTCCTGCTGGGCGCGCTGGGTCCCCGGCTGGTCGGCGAATTCGGTATTGCCACAGGGCAACTGGGTTTGCTGGTGGCGGCCGGGTTCGGGGTAGCGGCGATACTGTCGCCGGTTGTCGGTCCCATGGTGGCGGCGCTGGGCGCCCGCCGCTGCCTGATCGGGATGTTCGCGCTGTCCACGCTGGCCCTCGCCCTGTTCGCGGCGGCACCGGGCTACGGGGGTCTGGTGGCGGCGATCGCGGTGTCGGGGCTGGGGCAGGCTTTGGCCAACCCCGCGACCAATCAATTGATCGCAACTCGTGTTCCGGCCTCCGCACGCGGTGCGGTGGCCGGATGGAAGCAGTCGGGCGTGCAGTTCGGCGCGTTTCTCGCGGGCTTGCCCTTGGCGGCGATCGCGGGCGCGGTGAGCTGGCGCGCGGCCGTGGCCACCGCGGCGTCGACAGCGGCGCTGGCGGCAGCCGCTGCGCTGACGATGGCGAAAGATCCGCAGCCGCCCCGCCTTTCGCCACTGGCGGTGGCACGCCCGCACGGCGACGCGGGCTGGATGTGTGGTTACTCGGTGCTGCTCGGGATCGGAATCTCGGCGATCAACACCTATATCGCGCTGTACGCCGCCAAGCAGCTGGGACTGTCCGCGAGCGCGGCGAGCGCCTTGGTCGCCGTGCTCGGTGTCGCCGGAGTCGCCGGGCGAGTGGTCTGGACCCGGTGGTCGTCCAGATTGCCCACTCCGGCGATCCTGCTGGGGCCCTTGGCCTTCGGTGCGGCGGTCGCGGCGCTGGGCATTCTCGTCGGGACCTGGTGGAGTGGCTGGGTGTGGCTGGGCGCGCTCGGCATCGGCTGCTGTGCGGTCTCGGCGAACGCGGTCTCGATGATGACCGTCATCGCGACGGCCGCGCCCGAGCAGGTGGGCCGTGATTCGGCGGTGGTGTCGGCGGGATTCTTCGCCGGATTCGTCATCGGGCCACCGGTTTTCGGTGCGCTCGTGGACACCTCGGACGGCCGCTACGGACCCGCGTGGACCCTGGTATCGGGGGCGTTCGCCGGGGCGGCAGTGGTGGCGTGGTGGTGGCGCGCCGGACACGGGGTGGGTGGACGACGACCCGCCACGAATTGATCTGGGGCGATTTCTTTCTCATGCCCGCGCTGGCGATCCTGTCCGGCGAGGTCGATCCAGCCGAACTGTGATCGCCCCCGTCGGACACGCCGCCCAGCCCGGCCCGGCCGCTCAGCCGTGCATCGCTGCGGTGAGCTTGGTGGCGGCGTCCCGGTAGACCGAGAGCAGGTCCTGGTCCTGCGTGGGGTAATTGGTGAGATCGATCTGCTTGGCGGACGAGCCGGGCAGCACCTGGCCGGTGCTCATCTGCTCATTGCCCAGCACATACTGCGGGTTCTTGGCGGAGAGATCCGCGACCTGCCCCGGGGTGATGGGTGCCGGACCGTAGGTGCCGAGCACCTGCGCGCCGGACAGCTGGGCGGCGAAGCCCATGAACGCCTGCTGCACCACCTTCGGCGGCTGCCCGCCCGGCCAGGCGGTCTTGACGTCGGTGGCGAGCTTGCCGTACTCGGTCTCGAAATCGATGATCCACTTGTCGGCGGTGGTGCGGGTGCCGAACAGGTCGCCCAGGCGGCGCACCTCGGATTCCATGGTGTCCTTGGCATTGTCGAGATTGACCTCGACCAGCTTGGCCTTCGATCCGGCCGCGTCCTTGATCTTGCCCGCGAAGCCTTCGAACTGCGCGTACAGCACGAAGTCGGCCTTGGCGACCGTGGCCAGATCCGAGGGCTTGGGATCGTAATCGGGGGCGTGCTTGATGGCGGCGGGCACGATGACCGTCACGTCCGAGGCCCCGGCGGCTTTGGCGAACGCCGCTTCCCACGAACTCGCGGCCACCACATGCGGGCCGTTGTGGCCAAGGTCGCTGCTCGAAGAACAGCCGGTGGCAACGGCCGCACCGGTGATCAGTGCAACGGCACCGATCGCGATGCGCGCGAGCCGGTTTCGTCGGATGATGGCCATCCTCGTTTTCTCCAATCGGGTATCACATGAACGACGAGGGCGACCGCCCCCGCCAGCAGCACCAGGACCGGACCGGGCGGCAGGTCCAGCGCCACCGCGAGCGTGAAGCCCGCGATATTCACCACCACGCCCACCGCGACTGCGGTGATCGCCATGGTGGTGAGCGAATTCGCCAGCCGCCGCGCGGCCAGGGCGGGCAGCAGGGTCAGCGCGTCCACCAGCAGCGCGCCGGTGAGCCGGATGCCGGCGGCGACCGCGATCGCGACCAGCACCAGCAGGATCAGGGTGAGCCGGTCCACTCGTACACCGGAGCAGGCGGCCAGTTCCCGATCGTGCAGCAGCAGTCCGATCTGGCGGCGGCGCAGCACGAACAGCAGCGGCACCACTGCGGCGAGCACACCGAGCAGCACCACATCGGGCGTGCGGGTGGCCAGGATGGATCCCCAAAGTAGTTCGAATGCGCCATTGGCGTTGACGCCCGAGATCGACAGCACCAGCAGCGCGCCCGCGATGGACAGGCTCATCAAAAGGCCCATGGCCCCGGACAATCCGGTGCGGCTGCGGGCCAGCGGCGTCAGCGCCGCGCCCGATCCGCCGCAGGCCACCAGGGCGCAGAGCATGGGGTCCAGCCCGGTCAGCATGCCGACCGCGATGCCGAGCAGCGCCACGTGCATCATGGCGAACCGCACCGGCATGATGTCCAGCCCAATGATGACCACGCCCACGATCGGCAGTCCGACCGCACCCAGCACCAGCGCGAACAACCCGCGCTGCACCGGAGCCAGCTGCCACACGTCCATGAAATTCGCGGCGCTGTTCACGCGATCTCCTCGTGCCGAGCGGGGATTTCGCGCAACCGGCCGTCGGCCATCTCGAGCACGCGATCACAGCGGTCGGCCAGCGCTCGATCATGGGTGACCACCAGCACGGTCACAGGTAGCGCCACCAGTAATTCGGCCGCTTCGGCCTGACCGGCGAAATCGAGTGCGGCCGTGGGCTCGTCGGCCAGCAGTAGTCGTGCGCCCGCGGCGACGCAGCCGACCGCGCGGGCCAGATACATGCGCTGCAACTGACCGCCCGACAGCGTGTCCAGCGGCCGATCCGCGAAATCCGCCACGCCGAGCCGCTCGCCGGCCTCCAGCGCCGCGCCGAGATCGCCACTGCTGACCAGCAATTCGCGCGCCAGCAGCGGAAACCGGCCGGAGGCCTGCCGCTGCGGAATCCAGGCCGCGACCTTGCGGCGGCGATCCCAATCCCGCGCCGACCGCGCCCGATCCCCGTCCACGGCAATGACACCCGACGACACCGGGTGCAGCCCCAGCAGCGCACGCAGCAGCGTCGTCTTCCCGGACCCGTTGGTACCCGTGAGCGCGACCCGCTCACCGGGCTCGACCACCAGATCGACGTCTCGCACGACCGGCCGCCGGTCGTGCGCACAGCACACCCCGGTCAGCTCCACCCTGGATCCCGCTCGCACCCTCAGCTCCACTCGTCGTCGATCCACAAGTCGTGCCGCGAATCTATTCGGTTCCCGGGATTTCGAGGTCGCCGTCCGTTGCCGGCCGCCTCTCGCGGACATACCCGGCCGGGCCGACATGGATCGATCCGCGATCCACCCCTCGGTGAAGGGCAACGCGTCGCTATGGACTCCGCCCGAATCGCTTGGGGCCGAAGCGACTTCGCCGCCACGCGAACGGCTCTCGCGCCGGCGGGCGATTCCCACGGTCCGACGATCGCCGCACCGGGTGGGGCCTCAGTTGGCGGGCGGTAGACCGTGGCCGGAGTAGTCCCGCAGGAGGCGGCGGGCGGTGGCGGTGATGTGGAATTCGTCCGCGCCGTCGAGGATGCGCGCGGCGCGGGCGGTGCGCAGCAGGCGGGGGAGACCCGTTGCGGCGGTGAGGCCCTCGGCGCCGTAGACCTGGATGGCGGCATCCACGGCGGTGCCGAGGGCTCGGGCGGCGGCGGTCTTGGCCAGGCCGACCTCGACATGGGCGGGGGCGTCGGCAACCACCGGGCGGGCGGCCTCGGCGGCGAGCAGGCGTGCCGAGCGGAGCTGTAGCTCGGACTCGAACACCAGCTGCTGGATCAGCTGGCGATCGGCGAGAACGCCGTCGCCGAGTCGGCGTTCGGTCGCGCGGCGGGCGAGTTGTTCCACGGCGCGCTGGGCCTGCCCGATCCAGCGCAGCGCGCGCAGGGTACGTCCGAGCGCGAGCCGTTCGGCCGCCAGCGCCATCCCGGCGCCGACCGCGCCCAGCAGGTGCGTGCCGGGCACGCGGACCCGATCGAATTCGATCTCGTGCTGGCCGCCCACTCCGAGCACGTCGACCTCTCGGATCACCCGGAATCCCGCGGCGGTGGTCGGTACGGCCAGGATCGAGAACGCTTGCCGGGTGGGCAGATCCATGCCGGTGCGGGCGACGACGAGCACCCAGTCGGCGCGGGCGGCGGCCGTGATGAACCATTTGCGACCGGTCACGATCCATCCACCGGATCCGTCGCGGACTGCCATGGTGCGCAGTCCGCTCGGATCGGATCCGGCCACTCCGGGCTCGGTCATGGCGTACGCCGCCTTGGCTGTACCGGTCACCAGCTCCGGTAGCAGGCGCGCACGCAGCTCCGAATGCGCGTGCGCGCCCAGCATGCGGACGGTGAGCAGCGCCGAGGAACCGAGCGCCTCAGGCCCGTGATCACTGCGGCCCTCCAGCTCCGCGAGCGCGAGGTAGTCCGTCAGCGGGACGCCTCCGCCGCCGTGTTCCCGTGGCAGGGGCAGCGCCCACAGTCCGGCGACTATGGCTTGCTCGCGCAGGGTGGCCCACGCCGCGCGGTCATCGGCGTCGAGCGCCTCCTCGAGCGGAATGACCTGGGAGTCAACGAATTCCCGAACCCGGGTCGACAGGGTCGTGGACGCAGTGGATGCAGGGGGTGATTCGGGTGGCATGTCCCGATCGAACCATTTATCGGAACTCTTCTGCCCTTCCGGCCGACTCGTTGACTGCACACCCGAATCCGGCGGAAGGCGCGCAATGTCGCACACACATGCAACCATCCCGGCGGTCGCCCCTCTGCTCGCGGGCGCGACCGCGACCGTCAGCGGGTCCGGCTCGGCGGCCGAGGTGCTGCGCATCCACCTCGACGCACTCGGCGCGGCCGTCACAGTCGGCGATCTGCCCCGCGGCGTAGCGGCGACGGCGCACCTGGCCCTCCCGGACGGCACGCGGCGCGAGCTGACGGTGGATTGGGCGGGCCCGCTCACCGAACCGGCGCTCACGAATGAGACTGCCGTGCAGGCGATCTGCGGGGTCATGCACGTCAACGGGCGCCGGGCCGGTCGGCCTCGGGGACTCTCGGTCGACTATTGCGAGACCGCCGCGGGGGTTCTCGCCGGAACCGCGCTGCTGGCAAGCCTGCTGACCGCGCCGGGTGGCTTCGCCCGGGTCGAGACCAGCGTCGCCGAGGCCGCCCTGCTGTCGATCTCCCAGTACCTGGCCGCGGCCGGCGCCGACGATCCCGAAGCCGTGGGCCTCGCCCCGGGTGGCCCGCCGTTCACGAGCGCCGACGGCATCCGCTTCGAAATCGAGTCGCTGCAACCGGAGCCATGGGGTGCGTTCTGGACGGAGTTGGGTGCGGGACCCGGGGCCTGGCGAAAAGGCTGGCGGCCCTTCCAATTCCGCTACGCCACCGCGACCGCACCGCTCGCCGAGAACCTGCACGACACCGCCCGCGCGTACACCTTCGACCAGATCCGGGCGGTCGCCGCGCACTCCGGGGTACAGGTGTGCCGCCTGTACAGCGCGGCGGAATCCGATACGCCCTCCCCGCAGTCGCTGCCTGCGCCGTGGACGGTGATGCCGGTCCCGAATTCGCTGCTCGCCCAGCCGGATCGATGTCACGGTACCCTCGAAACTCCGCTGAGCGGCCTCGTCGTCCTGGAAGCGGGCCGCCGGGTGCAAGCGCCGCTGGCCGCTCACCTGCTGCGCCTGCTCGGAGCCGACGTGACGCGTATCGAACCGCCGGGCGGCGACCCGCTGCGCGAGATGCCGCCGTGCAGCGGCGATCTGTCGTCGCGCTGGCTGGCCCTCAACCGGTGCAAGCGGGCGGCCGAGTTCGACATCAAATCCACCGCAGACCGGAAGCGCCTGCGGGCGCTCGCCGCCGAATCCGATGTATTCCTGCACAATTGGGCTCCCGGTAAGGCCGAGGGGCTGGAACTCTCGGCCACCGACATGCCGCCCGGCATCGTTCACGTCTACACCTCCGGCTGGTCCGGCCTCGAGCTCGCCGATCTGCCGCCCGGCACCGACTTCATGGTCCAGGCCCGCACCGGCCTCGCGGAACTGGTCGGCCCGCCGTGCGCACCGCCCGCACCCTCGCTGATGACCCTGCTCGACGTGCTCGGCGGCATCCTGGGAGCGGAGGCCGCCGTCGCCGGACTGCTGCTGCGGCAGCGCGACCGCACCGGTGCCGCAGTCGAGAGCAGCCTGTTGAGCGCCTCGAATACGCTGCGCCGCTGTGGCGTCCGCCCGCAGACGGCGGATCGGCAGCCGATTCCCGACGGGGACGGCTGGACGACCGGCACCGTGGCGGTCGCCACCGATCTCGGTGACCTTCTCACCGATGCGCGCTTCGCCGCGGTGATCGGCCGCGACGAATTCGGCTGCCCCGCTCTCAGCACCCCGTGGAGAATCTCGTGAGCGGCAGCGAAAGGACGGCCGCGCACTGGTATTCGGACCTGGTGCCCGGTGAGCTCCGGAACTCCTGGGCTCGATCCGGGTACTACCCCGGCCGCGATATCTACACGCTCTACACCGCGCGGTGCGCACAGCATCCGGACAAGCCCGCTGTGATCGACGCCGACGGCACCGTCACCTACGCCGAGCTCGATGAACAGGCCCGGCGGCTGGCGGCCGGACTGTCCGGGCTCGGCGTAACCGCCGACGATGTTGTCGCCGTGCAGCTTCCGAACGGACGCCTGGCCTGGGCCGCGGACCTGGCCATTGCCGCACTCGGGGCGGTCGCGCTGCCTTTCCCGGTGGGACGCGGCGGCCGGGAAGCGGCGAGCCTGCTGCGGCGCTCCGAAGCCGTCGTCGTCATCACCCTGGCCGAACACAATAGCTTCCCCTGCGCCGCACGCATCCGCGAAATGGCGGCCGAACTGCCCGCACTCCGCGCGGTCGTCGCCGTCGGGCGGCACGTCGCGCGCGGCTGCGTGCCCGTGCACGCCCTGCTCGCCACCGACGCGTGCGAATTCCGCGCCCGGACCGTGGATCCCGACGGCCCGGCCCGGATTCTGGTCACCTCCGGCTCGGAGGCCGAACCGAAAATGGTGCTCTACTCGCACAATGCGCTGGCGGGCGGGCGGGGGGCCATGCTGGCCGCGCTACACGAGGATCCGTCCACCATGCGCAATATGTTCCTGGTTCCGCTGGCCTCGGCGTTCGGTTCCAGCGGCACGTCGGTCACCCTGGCCACCCTGGGGGCGACGCTGGTGTTGCAGCCCAGGTTCGAGCCCGCCGCGACCCTCGCCATGATCGAAAGGGCCGCTCCCACACATCTGCTCGGCGTCCCGACCATGCTGCGCATGCTGCTCGATCATCCGGCCGTCGCCACCTCGGACCTGTCGAGCCTGCGGGCGGTGGTGGTCGGCGGCTCCGCCCTCGATACGCCGACCGCCGTACGCGGTCGCGAGGTGCTGGGCTGCCCGGTGATCAATCTCTACGGATCCGCTGACGGCGTCTCCTGCCATACCGCCCTCGACGATCCGCCCGAACGCGCCACCACCGCCGGTCGTCCCCATCCGGCCGTCGCCGAAATCCGGGTCGTGGACCGGGAATTCACCAGCCTGCCACCCGGATCGGTGGGGGAGATCGTGTCCCGCGGGCCGATGTCGCCGATGTGCTACGTCGACGACGCCGAACTGGATCGCACACTGCGCACCCCCGACGGCTGGACCCGGACCGGTGACCTCGGCGTCCTCGATCCGGACGGATACCTGACGATCGTGGGCCGCAGCAAGGACGTCGTCATTCGGGGTGGGCTCAATATCAGCCCGGCCGAGGTGGAATCGCTGCTTCTCACCCATCCGGCCATCACCGACGTGGCCTGCGTGGCGGTGCCGGATCCGCTGTACGGAGAACGGTTGTGCGCCTGCGTCGCCGCCACCGCGACACTGACCCTGCGCGACCTCACCGAGTATCTCGCCGGGCGCGGCCTGGAACCGCGGAAGTTCCCCGAGCGCCTGCTCGCATTGCCCGCACTGCCACTGGGCCCGGCGGGGAAGGTCGATCGCCGCGCCCTGCGGCGGATGGCGGAATCGCACGAAAGTCGGTCTGCCTGAACCGAATTCGGTGACACACCTCACGTTGCGGCCGGGAACCGGGGGCGGTCGCATCCGACTAACTCTCCGGAAAACGCAAGTCACAGTTGATGAAGGACCATTCGTGAGAGAAATCCAGAATTCCGCCGTGCGTCACGGCGCCCGTGTCGCGGGCGCCGGGGCAGCGGCGGCCGTGGCCATCGGCCTGCTCTCCACCGGCGCGGCCGATGCCGACACCTTCGTGCCGCTGCCGGACGGGCAGAAGTCCGCGCCGGGCGTCACGGTCACCCGCACCGGCGAACACGCCGTGGCCTCACCGTCTCTGGCGGCCAATGGTGCGGGCCGGGTGGTCTGGGTTTCCGGCATCGCGACCGCCGACGTCACCGAAACGCCCGACGGCACCGTCGGTCCCAACAACGGTCCGGTGAACCAGGCCGGCTCCAACAACTCCTCCACGCACGGCGCCTCCCAGATCAGCACCGGCTATATCGTCGGCTGCCAGGTGAGCATCGGCGAGAATGCCGTCTCGGCCGGGATCTCGGGCTCGCTCAGCCTCAACGGCGGTAGCCTCGGCGGGTCCATCGGCGTGAACCTCGGCCCCGGCCAGGTGCAATTCGTGCAGATCGACTACAAGGACATCCTGAAGGCGGGCACCTACTCGGTGGAATACCGGGACGCCGAAATCCAGATCCAGGGCTGCGCCGGCTACGCCCAGGCGCGCGCCTACACCGTGGTCGAGATCATCGGCGACCACTACTCCAAGACCACCCTCTACGGGCAGCCGTTCAGCATCGGCTGACGTCGGCCGACATCGCCAATTCACTTCTCGCATCAGCGAATTCGATACCCAGAGGGAAATCATCATGCAGTTCCGTAAGTCCGCGGCCCGGCTGGCCGGAATCGGCGCGGCCGCCACCGTCGCCCTGGGCCTGTCCGCCGCCGGGGCAGCCCACGCCGACACCTTCGTGCCGCTGCCCGGCGGCCACCTGACCCAGACCCTGTCCGACGGCACCGTCATCGACGTCACGCTGACCGGCGAATCCGCCACCATCAGCCCGTCGATGGGCGCGACACCCGTGCACCGCAACGCTTGGGCTTCCGGTGCCGTCTCGGTGCAGCTGTCCGGAACCACCGCCAAGGGCGGCCGCATCGACCCCGGATATGTCGTCGGCTGCCAGGTCGCCATCGACGGCGGCGGCGTGAACGGCGGTCCCAGCGTCGGGGCCAGCTGGGACAACCAGGGCAATGTGACCCCGCAGGCGGGTGTCAATGGCGGCGGCAACCTCACCCTCGGCCCGGGGCAGGCCCAGGCCTTCCACCTGCTGGATCTGGAGCAGCCCGACGACTTCGGCCGTGAGATCCACCGCTGGCGCAATGAATTCCACGGTCTGAACGGCAGCGTCAGCTGGTCCGACGAGACCATCGGCCTGTCGGGCTGCGGCGGCTACGCTCAGGCCCGCTCGTTCGTGAACGTCGAAGTGGAAACCGATAACGTCAAGACCTGGGTCACGCTCTGGGGACAGCCCTTCAGCCTCGGGTGACCGAGCGGACTCGAGTGACTGCCAGAGAGGGATCGGCGATGAGTACACGGTTCGGCGTCATACCCAGGATTGCCGGATTCGTGCTCGTGCTCGCGGTCGTGTTCGGTGCGGCCTGGGCGGTCGGCGCGTGGGCTGCTCCCGACCAGTCCGGGCCGCCCGCTCCGACGACGACGGCCCGTCACGGCCACAACCACAGCCACTGAGAAGACGCGCGGCCGACGGGTACGTGCCCGGGTGGGCGTACCGGTCGGCCGCGGTGCGGGGTCGGGTAACGCGTCAGGACTTGCGGCGGGCGAATCCGAGGCCGAGGCCGCCGAGCAGGCCCAGTGCACCCAGCACGATGCCGATGCTGCCGAGCCAGCGGGCCGTCGTGTCCTTCTCCGACCGGGACTGCGGCGTCGCGGTCCTGACATCACCGTGGTCGGCCGCCGCCCCGGACTGCTTCGGGGCCAATTGCAGGACCGGAGCGGGATTCTCGGGCTCGGAGCCACCCGACGACGTCTGGTCCCACTTCACGGTTTGCCCATCCGCATACGTCTGAGTGGCGGGCATGGTGATCGAATCGGTGTCGGGCAGGCCATCGGCCAGTACGGCGAAGGACCCGAACTGTCCGGGGCCGATGCCGCCGCCCGCGTCCGCAGTCCAGGTGACGCCGGTGACCTTGTGGTCGGCGTTCCGCGAGACCTCCGCGCGCCACCCGGGCATCGCCTGGGTGTTCACCTCCGTGAGCGCCGGGAACTGCACGGCCAGTGCGGTGGTCGGGCTGCCGGTGGCCGACTCGTTTGGCACCCGGAACGTCAATACGGCCGAACCGCCCCGGGTGGCATCGGGCCCGGAGACGCTGACATGGGCGCCCGCGGGTGCGGCCGTGATCACGACCGCCGCGGCCGCGGCGACGCCGGTGAACCCGGCTCGATAGATCCGTGAATTGTTCATCGAAACGGTCACTCCTTCGTCTGAACGGGATCGGAGACAACCTCGTGCTCGCTGTAGCCTATGCCACCGATTCAGAGTGGATATCTATAACCCGCCGCCCGATGTCGAACCGGTTGGGCCGGGCCGCCGAATCCCTTCCGTTCGGAATCGAATTGGTATTGCGGCCGAGTTGATTTCAGGTCGCGGAAGGGATTTCGGGAATTCTGGAGGACCGGTTATAGTCTTCGCGAATCCATTCTGGCTCTGGTCTTGTCTGTGAAGGTTGTCGACGATGGTTGTGCTCGCCTGTGCCGGCGCTCCTTCGCGTGACCGAATACGTGGCAGTCTGGCCGGAATTCTCTGTGGGCTATTGGCCATAGCGGCCCACGGCTGCGAGGGCGACCTGCCGCATTCGGCGGCGCTGACACTGCTTCTGCTGGTCAGCGGTACCGTCGGCGCGGCGGTCGGATCTCCCGCCGGGCGTGGACGGGTACGGCTCGTCGCGGCGCTCGGAGCGGGGCAGTTCCTCGCGCACAACGCGCTGATGATGGCGACCGTCGCAGGTCATTCCCACGCCACCGTCGAAGGATCGGGCGTCACCGGATGGGCGATGCTGGCCGCACACGCCGCGGCCACCGTGCTCGCCGCATTGCTGATCGCCGCCGTGGAGCGCATCTACGCCGCGGTATCGCGTGCCGTCTGGTCGCTGTTCGCGCACTTCGAATCGCTTGCGCCGCGCGATGATCGGCTGGTCCGCACGCCCGATACGCATGTCCGGCCGCCCGGTGCGCTGCTGCTCGGCGCCATCTCCCGGCGTGGCCCGCCGATCTCTTCCGCCCTCGCGACCGCGCTCTGATCCGGGTAGGCCCGGGTACGCGCGTGTCCGAGGCCGTCCTTGTGCCCGTCGCGGATACGTAGTTCGCGCCGGAAGGATATCGGTGCGTCCATTTTTCGGTCCGGCTCACCGCTGCGTAATTCGCGCGGTGAGAAATTATCCCGCGGCCGTATGTAATCGACCTCTGTGCACTGATATCGAAATCGCGCGGTGTCGATCGTTTATCGACCATTGGCAATTCGTGCTGCGCGAATGACGGATTCATGCTGCCGTCGATCGTTCCGGTCGGCGTGTGGAAGGGAAATGCTTTGTCGAGCAACAAATTCACGTGGCTGCCCCGGCTGCGGTCCGCGTTCACGGTGCTGGCCGCCGCACTGATCGGCGCGACGGTGCTGGGCACCGGAGTGGCCGACGCGCACTCGCATATCACGCACGCCGAGCCTGCCGACGGCGCGGTGCTGCAAGCGGGCCCGCCGCAGGTGAGCGTCACCTTCAACGAGAAGGTGGAAGATCCGGAATTGGCGGTGAGCGGTCCGGACGGCAACACCTATTCCGTCGGCGACGTGCACGTCGACGGTCGCACGCTCAGCGTCGATCTGGCCCCGCTGGGCCCGGCCGGGCTGTACACCACCCACTTCACCGTGACCTCCAAGGACGGACACCGCATCGAGGGGCAGCGCACGTTCACGCTGGCCCAGCCCGGTGACGGCACCGCACCGCAGCAGTAGTTCCCCTCCTCCCCACAGCTTTTCGTCTCGCGGACCGGAGTTCGCGAGGAAGGACATCCCCTGATGAAGACCCTGAACAAGTTCACCGCCACCGCCGCGCTCGCCGTCGCCGCGCTCGCCATCACCACCGGCACCGCCGCCGCCGACGCCCCCGCGACCCAGGAACGACCGGGCAGCACCGTCAGCACCGACATCGTTCCCGGCATCCACTACACCGCCAATGTGGTGGATCACTCCGTCGTGCTGCGTACCGACGCCGGCCGGATCAATGTGCGCGGCAGCCAGTTCGAGGTGCTCGACGCCGACGGCAAGCTGGCCTTCGGCATGCCGCTGACCTACCAGCTGGACAAGAAGGACTGGCCGATCGCTGCGCAGGTCGACGCGGACGGCCGGACCATCACCCTCACGCCGAGTGCCGACCCCGCGCAGGCCACCCCCGCCGCCGAGGTCGCCCTGAAGCCGATCTTCTCCCAGGACGACTTCAACGACGCCCTCGGCGTGGCGGGCACTCAGATCGGCCTGGCCACCGCGATCGGTGGCATGCTCGGCGCGGCCATCGGGCTTGTCGGCGGCTGCATCGCCGGTGCGGTCGTCGGCACCGAGCTGATGCCGCCGGCGTTCCTGGTCGGCGCGCCCGGCGGCTGCATCGCGGGCGCGGGTGTCGGCGCGGGCCTCGGCACCGCCATCGGCACCATCGCCATCGGCGCACCGGTGACCGTGGTCAGCCTGATTCAGATGTACAACACCCTCACCAACAGCCAGAATTGATCCGCGTCCCGGGTGTCCCGCGTCGCCGGGACACCCGGGCACGGCGAATTCGGCTACCTCCGAACGGACTTCCTGCCATGGCCCTCTCCTCCGCTTCCCGGACCGCCATCACGGCCGCGATCAGCGCCGCCGCCCTCCTCACCAGTGCGGGCGTCGCCTCCGCGCACGTCACCGTGTCCGCCCCCGACGCCACCCAGTCCGGCGACGCGGTCCTCACCTTCCGCGTCCCCAACGAGTCCGGCACCAATAGCCCGACCACCGCACTGACCGTTCAGTTCCCGTCCCTGCTGTCGGTCGACGCCCAGCCGATTCCGGGGTGGAAGTCGGTCATCACCAAGGACGCCGCCGGCAAGGTCACCGCCGTCACCTGGACCGCCGATCCCGGCGCGGGCATCGCACCCGGCCAGTTCCAGCAGTTCCAGGTGCTCGCAGACGATCTGCCCGACCAGGACCACCTCACGTTCCCGGCCACCCAGACCTATTCGGACGGCGAGGTCGTGAAGTGGGATCAGGCCGATAACCCGGACGGCACCGAACCCGAACGCCCGGTCCCCACACTGGATCTCGCGCCGAAGGGCTCCGATCACAAGTCGGCCGCGGCGGCCACCGCCGACCACGACACCACTGCTCGCTGGCTCGGCGGCATCGGAATCGCCCTGGCCATAGGAGCACTCGGCGGCGCCGCGTTCGCGGCCCGTCGCCGCGCTTGAGAATCCGCTCGCGAGGTACCAGATCGTGCCCGTGTCCGACACCGGACACGGGCACGACCTCAGACGACGGTGAAGTTCCCGGCCGAGGTCAACGCCTGTTGCACCTCATCCGCAGGCAGGGCGCGGTCGGCATCGATGGTGACCGCCGAGGCTATGAATCCGCCGGTCTGCTACTCGGGCAGCAATCGGCGGACGAACCCAGCGCCGACCAGGCGTGAATACGCTGCCCGAACCTCATCCGGTACGTCCTGCTCGATCGCCCAGTCCTTCGCGGGGTAGGCCCGGATGCGCCTGGCGGTGCGGGGCGGGCGTTGACCCGGCTTCGTCAGCCGAGGTGATCGAAGCGTCGCTTCGTGGTCGTGACGGGCGAATTCAGGGTCAGGTCGAGGACGGTGATTGTCACGTCGGTGATGGATCCGGATTGGAATTTGGCCGACTCGCCGAACAGCTGAACGGGATTCACCGTGACGGTCGCCTGCTGGGGCTGGCCGATGCAGTTGACCGGGGCGAGGGAGCTGCCGTTGACTCCCGAGCCGAGGTAGGGCGTGGCGCGGACCGTTACCGACAGTTCCGCGCCGAGGCCGGCGCTGCACTGGTAGGAAACACTGATCACGGCATTGCCATTGGTTTCTCGGGCGGTGTCGACGGTGAGCGTAGCGGTCGCGCCCGCGGTGCCGGTGGTGAGCACGGTGGTGACGGCGAGCGCGCCGAGTGCGGTGACGAGGGAACGTGCGTGCACGGTGTTTCCTTGCTGTCCGGACGGCTACCACACGAAGCACCGACGACGCGGCAACCAGCCGGTCCATCGACCCGCATGCCGATTTCAATACGGTTGGCCTGCACTAATTTTCGGACTCCAGCGGTGCCTCGGAAGTGAGGATAGCGGATAGCAAACCAACCGTGACGAACTTTTGAGACTTTCCCCCGAAATAACTGGTCGCCCGACCGGGACCTCGGCCCGGCCGATCGGCCACGCCGGCGCACCCGACTTCACGAATCGGCGATCACGTCGTCCGGGGCCCGGCGGAGTCACCCCGGCCCCGAAGGTATTTCGACTGCTGGTCGGCCCGGGCGGTATTTGGTGGTGGCCACGACAGAGTGGACTGATACCGCTGGTGTGAGTGCAGCGGTGATCAGCCCGGCGGTGGCATTTGTCGGCGCCGTCACGGTATGAGCGGGGCTGTTTCGTCCGTTGCCGGAGGGAGGGTCATCGATCGGATCGGTGATCCGCGGGTGTTACGGTGCGGCAGAACGTAGTTCGATCTGGATTCGTCGTTGATCCCAGCGATCGACGGGTGTCGTGCGAGTGGGCGTGATCGGAGGAGCGGGTGCTTGCCGGCAAGGTTTGTGTGGTCAACGGTGCCGCCAGCGTGATCGGTCAGGCTGTCGCCGAGAGGTTTGCCCGTGAAGGCGCGGTGGTTGTCGGCGTCGACAAGGTCGAGCATTCGGTCGGCGACAGGTCGATGCGGGCTGACCTTGCCGATGAGCCGCAGGTTCAGGCGATGTACGAGGAGGTCGTACGTGAGCGCGGCCGACTCGACGTCATCTACAACAACATGGGACTGATGGATGCCGGCGACCATTCGGCGCTGGACACCAGCCTGGAGACCTGGCGGCGAGTCCAGGATGCCAATCTGACCAGCATCTTTCTGTCCTGCAAACACGGCATCCCACACCTACGGGACACCGAGCCGGTCGGCGGTTCGGTCATCAACGCCGCATCGTTCCTGTCCGCGCTGGGGTCGGCGACCGCCCCGATGGCCTACACGGCCGCCAAGGCCGCCGTCGTCCAGCTGACCAGGGATCTCGGTGTTCATCTCGCGCGCAGCGGCATCCGCGTGAACGCCGTGCTGTTCGGCCCGATCGAGACGCCCGCACAGCGAGCGGTCTTCGACCGCAACCCGGGCGCCCTGGACAAACGTCTGGTGCACTGGCCGATGGGCCGATTCGGCACCCTCGATGAGGCGGCCGGCGCGATTGCATTTCTGGCAAGCGAGGATTCCGGCTTCCTCACTGCCGCCGCACTCCCGCTGGACGGCGGCATCACCGAGGCCTTCACCGTGCCCGAATAGCAATCGGCCCACGAGTCGTGGGTGTTCCTGGTGAGGACTGCGAAAGCCCCGGCGAGCCAGGGCTTTCGACAGCGTGGTGCTACTTCCGGGCCGACAGGCTGCTCAACCGAGTATCCGGACTGGCTACCAGTCGTTCGACGGATTCCGGCGACGTGATCTTTTCCTAACGTCGGGCGGGTACTGCGTTCTCGACGAAAGGCAATGACATGACCGACCAGGTTATACCGGACCGGGAGCTCACCGAGCGGCCCGAGGGATATCAGGGACCGAACCTGTCGCCGGTCGGGCTCGAACATCGCCCGCATCGGTTCGCGGACGGGATCTTCGCATGACCATGCAACGCACCCGTTTGACTCTGAATCAGCTCGAGGAAACCCTGCTGATCACACTGTGGGCCAAGGCCCTCGACAGCAAGCTGCGCGTCCCAATGCTCGGCGACACCCGCTCCGCGGAGATCGCGGATCGGATCGACTATGACTTCGACACCTTGAAGATCAAGGCCGCCTTGACCTACGAAACTGCGCTGCGCAGTAAGAAATTGGACGATGCCGTGCGGTCGTTCACCGCCGCGCATCCCGACGCGGTGGTGCTCGACCTGGGCTGTGGGCTGGATCCCCGAATGGTCCGGTGTCGGCCGACCGCCGGAATCGATTGGTATGATGTCGATTTCCCCGAGGTCGTCGCGCTGCGCCCGCAATTCCTGCCGGAGCCCTCCCATCTCGTGGGCGCGGACGTCACCACCACGGACTGGCTCGCGGGAATACCGGGCGATCGGCCGGCCATGATCGTCGCCGAGGGGCTGATCCCCTTTTTGCCCGGCAGCTCGTTCCAAGTCCTGACCCATGCTCTCACAACGCATTTCGGCACCGGCGAGATAGCCCTCAACGGCTATACCCGTTTCGCGGCGTGGGCGATGAAATACCACCCCACCATCAAGGCGCTCGGCATCACCGCCGCGGCGGGTTTCGACGACCCCCGTGAACCGGAATCCTGGGGCGCCGGGCTGACCCTCATCGACGAGGACTTCCTCACTCGCGCACCCGAAGTAGCCGATTGGCCGCAACCCCTGCGGGGACTCACCCGGACCATGTCCCGCAGCACCGCCCTGTCCCGTCAGGGCGCGCGCATCCTGCGCTACCGGTTCTGACTCGAACCGGCTCCCGCTACAGACGGTGGACCAGTGCGGGTAGTTCGGCCCGCACTGCGACGCCGAGTTTCGGATAAGCCTTGTAGAGGTGGTAGCCGACCGTGCGGGGGCTGAGGAACAGCTGCGCGCCGATCTCGCGATTCGACAGTCCGCGCGCGGCCAGGCGGACCACCTGAAGTTCTTGTGGTGTGAGCAGATCCAGTATCGAGGCGGTGGCCGGTTGCCGGCCGGTGTCGCCGGTCGCGCGCAGCTCGGCCCGGGCTCGGCCGGCCCAGACGCTCGCGCCGATTCGATCGAAAGTCTCCAGTGCCGCACGCAGACTCGTGCGCGCCTCGGTCTTGTGCCGGGCGCGCCGGAGCCATTCCCCGTACAGCAGTTGGGTGCGGGCCCTTTCGAAGGGCCGGCCGCCTTTCTCGTGTAGCCGCACCGCCGCAGCGTAGTGTGCTCCGGCCTCGTCGTCAGAGCTCGTCTGTGCCAGGCAGCGTGCGTAAACGCCTTGAATCCACGGTGATCGACTGGCGTCCGCCCAGCGGCGGAAGCGTTCGAGAGCTTCGCCGATGCGTGCGGGCTGCCCGGTGCGCATCGCGGCCTCGATGCGCAGCGGTGTGAAGAAGACGGCCATGTAGTGGCTGCCCATCGGGCCGCGGGAGGCGGATTCGATGCGGTCCAGTACCCGGTCGTAGCGACCTGCGCCCAGGTCGAGCAGCCCGAGCGCGGTGGTGGCCAGTAGCGCGGTGGCGAGTTCGCCGCGGTCGAGGGCGGCGGCGAGGGTGGGTTCGGCGAGTTCCCGGCAGCGCTGCTCGTCGCCGGTCTGTGCCGCACCCCAGGCGAGAATGCTACGCAGGCCGTCCATTTGGTGGTGTTGTCCGATGGAGTCGGCCAATGTCAGCGCCTCCTCGGCGTGGACCGTGGCGTCGCGGAGGCGGCCGGTGGCGTATTCGGCGGAGGCGAGGTAGTGCAGGCGCATCGGCAGCAGCCGGAGTGCGGACTGCTCGCGGGCATCGGTGACGAGGGTCGTGAGCAGGTCGCGTGCCTCGTCGTCGAGGCCGGTCATGAGGCCCATCGCGGCGGCGTTCATGCGCTCGTCCGGGCTGAGGCCCGCCGGGTGGGAGTGTGCGTGCATCGCGCAGGCGTGCAGCCGGGGTAGCGCGGCTTCGTCGTCGCCACCCAGCATGCGGGCCATGCCGATCATTCCCTCGCTGATCGGTGTCCGGCCGGTGCGCTGTTGCAGCAGGGTCGCGGCCTGTTCGGTGAGTTCGGCATCGCCGACCAGCACGCCATTGCGCATAGCGTCGACGAGCATCATGCTCACGAGGTCGGCCGGAGCCCGCCCGGCGGCGTCGATCAGGATGCGGGCGGCCTGGTGCCGGGAACCGAATTCCGATTCCACGATGGCGCGCAGGTAATCCAGGCGTGGCGCGTCCGTTTGGTGGACGGGTCCGCGGTAGGCGCGGCGGACGAGTGCGGCGGTCCGTTGCAGATCGCCGCCGGTCGCCGCTGAGTGGGCGGCGCAGGTCAGGCGGCGCGCCGCGGTGTGCGGTTCGACGGTCAGTTCGGCCGCGCGTTCCATGGCCGCGGCGGCGAGCGCGTGGTCGGCCCGTTCGGCGGCCCGCAGTGCCGTGGTCTCGAGTGCCGTGGCGATCTCGTCGTCAGGGCCGGTCGAGGCAGCGGCGCGGTGCCACGCCGCTCGGTCGGCAGCCTCGGGGGAGTGGCTCGCGGTCAGTGCCTCGGCGAGCGCACGGTGCGCGTCGAGCCGGCGGTGCATAGGTGCGGCGCCCAGTACGGCCGCGCGGGCCAGCGGATGTCGGAAGGTTATCCGATTGCCTTGGCGCACAAGCAGTCCAGAGTCCTCGATGGCTGCCAGTTCGATGGGTCCCGCGTGGTGGGCGGCCGCGGCGGCCAAGACGATTTCGAGCCGGCCGGTCTCCTCGACGGCGGCGATCAGCAGCAGGCTGGTGGCCGCGTCGTCCAGTCGTGCGGCCCGCTCGCCGAACGCAGTCTGCACCCGGGTGGAGAGGGGCAGTGTGGCCAGGTCGTAGGGGCCGGCCGGTGCGTGGCCGGTGCGTTGTTCGGTGCTGAGCGCGGAGGGCAGTTCGACCAGGGCCAATGGGTTGCCCTCGGTTTCGGCCAGGAGTCGGGCGCGCACCTGTGTGGCGAGTTCGGGATACCGCTCGTCCAGCAGCGCGGCCGAGGAGGTGGGATCGAGTCCGGTCAGCTCGCGAGTGGTGAGCGCGGTGAGTCCGGCCGGTTCCCGGGCTTCGCCGCGCACCGCGAACAGCAGCAGAACGCCTTCGTGGTGCAGGCGCCGGGCCGCGAAAGTCAGTGCCTCGGTGGAGGATCGGTCGAGCCACTGGGCGTCGTCGACGAGGCACAGCACCGGTCCGTCTTCGGCCAGTTCAGCCAGCATGGACAGCACGGCGAGGCCGACCAGGAAGCGATCGCCGGGTGCGGCCGGGGCCAGCCCGAAGGCGCTCCGCAGTGCCGCGGCCTGCGGTGCGGGCAGGGCGTCGAGCCGGTTCAGCACCGGATGCAGCAGTAGATGCAGGCCGGCGAAGGGGAGTTCGGCTTCCAATTCGATGCCTGCCACGCGAATCACGCGCAGTCCCTGGGCTTTCGCCGCGGTGTAGTCGAGCAGTGCGGTTTTGCCGATGCCGGCGGGCCCGCTCAGCACGTGCGCCCCGCTGCGGCCGGTACGCGCGTCCGCCAGGAGTTGATCGATCAGCGCCAGCTCTTCGGCACGCCCGTATAGCACTCGACGGACCCTACCTAAGCAAACTGGTCGGTACCAGACAGGTCGATCGACTGAATCCTCCGGTCCCATAACGCACATAGCGTTCCTGCCAGGTCGAATCACACCTGGAGAAGGAACCCGTATGTATCCGAATTACTCACTGAGCGAACGTGATCGGCGTTGGGCGTTGGCCCGTGAGCTGATGGATGAGCAGGGCGTTGATGCTCTGGTGGTCTATGGCGAACACGAGAACGGTGGTCCGGCCCCGTTCGCCCCGGATGTCTACTTCACCAATGAGCGTCCCGGCGCGATCGTGGTCTTCCCCCGTGACGCCGATCCGATCTCGCTGGTGTGGTCGCCGATGCATGTCGCCGACCACATCGAGGCCCGTCGCCGCGGCGAGGCGTGCTGGACCGAACCGCGGAACATGCGGGTGGCCAAGCATGCTCAGGGTGTCGTGGACGTGTTGAAGGAGCACGGGCTGGAGCGGTCGGCGGTCGGGGTGATCGGCTTGGAGCCGTATCCGCCGTTCCATTTCAACCCGATCATGCCGTACGGGCTGTGGACGGCGGTCCTGCAGCAGTTGCCGCAGGTGAATTTCAAGCCGGTGTGGTTTCCGTTCCTGCTGCGTACGCTGACCCCGTCCGCGGAAGAGCTTGCGGTGCTGCGGCGTTCGGCCGAGATCGGGGAGGCGATGGCGGCGGCGATGCTGGATGTCGCCGCGCCGGGCGTGAGCGAGGCCGAGGTGTACGCGGCCGGCATGTCGGCGTCGTTCCGGATGGGCACGGTCGCGCCGGGCATGCTCATCCAGTCCGGTCCCGGGTTCGCCTGCTGGGGACCGCCGGTCTGGTCCTACCGCCCGCAGGCGCCACGGACCATCGAGGACGGCGATGTGATCCTGGCGGAGGTGTTCTGCCAGTACGGTATGCGCGAATCTCAGCATCAGGTGGCCATTGCCGTGGGTGAGGTGCATCCGGATATCGAGGTGGCGGCGAAGGTGGCGCGCGCTTCCTACGAGGCCGGGTTGGCCGTGCTGCGGCCGGGCAATACCTTCGGTCAGGTGGTCGAGGCGATGAAGGCCCCCCTCGATGCGGCGGGCGGCTGGAATGTGCATCCGCTGGTGCATGGGATGAATCCCTATGGCACCGTGTGTGGTTTCGGCCACGGGATGCGCGAGCTGCCGGAGGCCGCCGAGTACGGGCTGCTGGCCGAGGTGCCGACCATCGGCAGCGATCTGCCGCTGGCAGAGGGCATGGTGTTCGCTTTCGAACCCAACTGTGTCATCGGGGGCAGGCTCGCGAACATCGGCGGCACCGTCGTGGTCGGGGCAGATGGTGCGGTGGAACTGAATTCGCTCACCACCGGTCTGTTGCGGACACAGCCGTGACACCGAGGCACCCGGTGGTAACCTCCGTGGTGCAGCAGACCCGGCTCTGCGAAATGGATTTGAGTGCAACAGATCTGGCGACATGGCGGATGTGACCTGATCGCCCGGAGACCACCTGATCGAAGACCGAGCCGGAGCGGCGCACCCACTCGGCCAAGTCGGTGACGTCGACGCCCTCGTTGCGTTGCAGCGAGCGCAGCGACACCCAATCGCGGCGCTCGCCGTCCTTGGCGAGGATGGTCATCGGGGTATCCAGCGGGCCGAGGGCCTCGATGAGAAACCATGACATCGGGGGATCTATCTCCTGGCGGTCGCGGTCACCCGGTCACGGGCGGTCAGTTCGAACGGATCGGGGCGTAGGGTGCCGCGTTCGCGCAGTGTCAGCGCGGGCGAGGTCGTGCGCAGGTCGAAGGCGTCGACCAGTCGGCCGAGTACGAGCGTGGCCTCGTGCAGAGCGAACGCGCGCCCGATGCACGAGCGCGGGCCGGTGCCCCACGGCTGGAAGAAGCGGTCGGGGAACGCGCGCAGCGCGGCGGAATCGAAGCGGTCGGGGTCGAAGGTCTCGGCGTCCGGGCCCCATACGTCGGGGTCGCGCTGGGCGGCCAGCGCGAGCACGAATACCGCGCGCCCGGCCGGGATCCGGTAGCCGCCCAGGTTCTGCTCGGTGCGCGCAATCCGGAAATAGCCCGGCGCGGGTGGCCACAACCGCAGGCATTCGTTGAGCAGCTGGCGCGTGAACCGCATCTTGGCCACATCCTCATACCCCAGACCTGTTGCGTGCGCAGGCATTTCGGCGCGGACGCGGTCCTGGTAGCCAGGGTTCTGTGCCAGGTAGTACAGCGTGACTTCCAGCAGCGCAGCGGTGGTTTCGTGCCCTGCGATCAAGAACGTCAGCGTCTGGTCGCGGATATTGTCCGCGGGCAGGCGTTTCCCGCTCTCAGGATCGGTCGCGGTCAGCATCAATCCGAGCAGATCGGTTGCCTCGCTGAGGGTCTGGCGCTGGCGGTCGGCGATCAGGTCGTCGACGTAGCGCTGCAGGGAGGCGATGTCGCGGCGCACGCCTGGCGCACGCAGCGCTGCGCGCACGTCGCCGATGATGGGCAGGTCGTTGGTGGATTCCGAGGCCCACTGCAGGGTGCGGCCCAGTTCCCGCACGAAGCGGTGCGAATCGCTGTCCTTCCCCGAGGCGGCGAAAAGTTGCAGGTCGCGCCCGAATCCGGCGCGCGCGATCACTTCGAGGGTCGCGCGGGTCATCGCCGAATGCACGTCCACGCCGCGCCCACCGGCGGCGGCCCACTCGGCTGTCAGGTCGTCGGCGACCGAGGCCATCGCATCGTGGTAAGTGCGCATCGCGGCCTGGGCGAATCCCGGGGTGAGGATGCGGCGTGCCTGCCCCCAGAGAGGGTCTTTCGAGCTGGCGGTGAACATCCCGTGCGGGGCGACCGGCCGGATCTTCGACAGTGGTCCGAGAAGCACACGCCCCCAAGATGTTTCGTCGTTGCACTGGGCGGCCAATCGGCCCCCGGTCACGATGATCAGCTGCGTGCCGAGCAGCTTGCGCTGGAAGATGGGGCCCAGCCCGGCCTGCGCGAGCTTCAACTCATGCTGCGTCGGGCGATGGCGGTCCACGCTGGCGACATCGCCGAGGATCGGAAGCCGCCCCGGCGGATACGGCAGCGCGTCCAAAGGCAGTGCAGGACTAGAGGATTCCATGCGTGCCACTCAAACATGCCGGCTACCTGATTGCTGCGGGACCCTCACTGAAGGTCGCCGGCTCGGCAAGGTGCGAGCGTGGTGCTTCGGGATCGGTATCAATCCATTGGCGCCTGCGGGCGAGATCCTCACGACAGTCGTTATCGACTCCGATGTCATCGACGCAGCCTTCGGCGGTCTGGTCTCGCAGAATGCCGAAGGCGAGATCTATCCTTTCGACACGGGGATGGTTGGAATCCGGTGGACGCCGGCCAGCGTGCGGCGAGCGCTGAATCACGAGCCTCTGGCCGCCGCTGCAGCGGCCTGCATTGCATTGACCTGAAAGCATCGCGACCTGCTGCTTCCGTGATGACATGATGGCCATGTGCGCGTACTTGTCACCGGAGCGAACGGTTACCTCGGTCGTGCTGTCGTCGAAGCCCTTCACTCTGCCGGGCACGAGCCCATCGCGATGGTTCGCGCTCATGGGCCGGCGATTCCAGGCGCAGCCGATGTTCGGGTGGCTGACTTGCTCGACGGCAAGGCGGTCCGCGACGCGGCAAACGGCGTGGACGCAATCTGTCACCTTGCCGGGTTGACGCGAGCTCGCGAATCGGCCGACGACCCATTGCGCTACTTCCGTGTGAATACCACCGGGACGCTCTCGGTACTCGAAGCCATGGTCGAAGCGGGGATCCGCGGGATCGTCTTCGCATCGACCGGTGCCATCTATGGCACGCCGGATGTTCAGCCGATGACGGAGGACATCGGTGATGCGCCGCCTCATCCATATGCCGGCAGCAAGCTTGCGGCCGAGCTGGCCGTCGAGGCCGTCGCGGGTAGCAAGGAACTGGCGGCAGTAATTGTTCGGCTGTCGAATATCGCGGGCGGCGCGGACGGGGATTCGAGTCGGCTGATACCGCGGGCGTTGACTGCTGCATCCGAGCATTCGGCGTTGATCGTCAACGGTGATGGCACCGCCGTCCGTGACTACCTGCACATCATGGATGCGGCCCGTGCCTTCGTGGCGTGTATCGAGCACCTCCCGCCCGTTGGTACCGCTACCCGCTACAACATCGGCAGTGGACGGGGTACGAGTGTGCTCGACGTGGTTGCCGCGGTGGAACGGGTAACCGGCCGATCTGTTGCGCTCGAGTATCGTTCGGCGGCAGTGGAACCTGCGGTGTTGATCAACGACCCAACCAAGGCGATGGTCGAAATCGGCTGGAAGCCAACGCATTCTGATATCGATGACATCGTTCGCGATGAATCGCGCGCGTCGCTTGTAGAAGAATCCTGAAAATCTGCCGGTGAGTGGGAAAAGGCCCGGTTGTGACGGAACTGGCAGGCTCGAACGATTCGTCCGAACGCTCGATCCCCGCGTTCCCGGCCTTTGCCGAACAGGTCGATGTGGTTGTGAAGTGCGATTTCAGTCGATTCGGGCGGAGAGGGCTACGCCTCCGCCAGAATCGAGGACGCCAATCTCACAGAATGGCACCGCTGGAGGACGATGGTGTCCATGGAGAGCAGGCTGATCGAGGTGGAGACGGGCCGTCGCGAGGTTGTCCACGACCTCACATCGCAGTGTGCAGCTTTTCTGCGTGAGACGGCCACGGGATGTGACGGGCTACTTCACGTATTCGTGCCGCATGCGACCGCAGGCATCGCACTGATCGAACTCGGCGCAGGCAGCGACGATGACTTGCTCGCCGCCCTGCAGGACCTGCTACCGGCCGACGATCGCTGGCGCCACGCGCACGGCTCACGCGGACACGGACGTTCGCATGTCATGCCCGCGCTGGTTGCGCCCTATGCCAGCATTCCGGTCTTGCGCGGCGAAATGGCCCTGGGGACTTGGCAATCGGTCGCCATCGTGGATCTCAATGTCGACAACCCGGTGCGGCACGTGCGGTTGTCCTTCCTGGCCGGTTGAACTTTCGTTCACCGGACCATGCTCGGCGCTATTGCGGATGCTCTGCGGACGAAAGCCCTGGCAAGCCAGGGCTTTCGACAGGGTGTTGCTATTTCTGAGCCGAAAGGCTGCTCAGGAGACCGCCGATCACCGGAATGGACCCTGCGCTACCTGTCCCACCGGTCGACGGTGAACAAGTTGTGCCGGCGGGAGCACTCTGGACGACATTGATGTACCGCACCAGCGAGCCATTGCGATATTCCATGCTCTGGCCGTTGTAGGGGTAGACCCAGACTCCGGTGTTATTGCCCGCCGCAGTCGGGGTCCACTGGAAGGTCACGTCCTTGCCGGCCACATACGTGGCTGCGGTGGAGGGGATCGGGGTGAGGCTTCCGCCGTCCGGCGCCACCACCAATACCAGCTGGTTGTCGGTGCTCGGGAGGTTCGCCATGACCGACGCGGCGTCGGCGGCGGGCAGAGTGACCATGTATGTCGTACCGACGCAGTAGGCCGTCGAGCTGGTGATGGTGCCCTGCGCGGATGCGGTCGCGCCCGTGACGATGGTGGCCACCCCGATCGCTGCAGTGGCAGCGATTCCGACGCTCGAACGAGTAAGGACCGACATGTTCATACTTCCTTCTCCAGTTGTCGAAAATCCCCGTGCATCAAGGGGACTGGCGCAGGCTATAGCAACTGACCGACATCCTTTTCAGAGTGATGTGGCACCCATTGGGGCATGCGAAACGGGCCACGCACACCAGGCGTGAGCCCCTCGAACCTTCCTTTGTGGTCCGCCTCTTCGATGTCCGGAGAACTGGACGCTGACGTGTCAATGTCCACGTCTCGAACGGCCGCGTCGGCACTCGACTTCACACCGCACTGAGCGCGTCCTGACGCGCGAACACGCCCCCGGCCGGCCGGCGGACATCCCAACGCAACTCGGCACCCAACGCAACATACGCACCCAACCGGCCCCCTCGTGCTCCCCCTTTGTGGTCGTCTATCGAATCTCTCACTCTCCCAATCGCAGTCGCTGTGTCCAGATCGGCAACTCAGAGTGGTTCGAGGGACGCACCCGCGGGCGAGCACGTCGAGCACCCGGTGCGGATCGCAGTCGTAGACGCCGGCGCCGTAGGCACTGTTGGCTTCCACGACCGCCCATCCACGCCCCTCGATCGGACCGATGTCGACAACGACCGCCGGTGGTGTCGGCACCTCGGCGAACAACCTTTCGGCACAAGCGTGCACTGCGTCGGCTTCGGCGGAGGTCATGGGCCAGCCACCGTCCTCAGCACGCGCGAGCTCGCCGTGACGAAGGTAGGGCGACATGGTCAACACCGCACCGTCTTTGACAAAGCAGCGGACCTCCACCTCCCACCGGACCGGTTCGGCCACCAACACTGGCGAGCCTCGACCCATCGAACCCCAAACGCGAATTCCTTTACCTGTCACTGCGTTTCGCCTCGGACGACCAAAGTGATCGTGTCGCGGAGGCTGATTCGGATGTCGGATGGCACTGATAGCCTGTCGCAGCCATCTGAAATTGATGGTTTTCAACAACGGGGAGTGCATAGCATGAAAAAGTCGATCCTTGCTCGTTCGAGCGTCGGTATCGCTTCGGTCGCAGCGGTTGGGGCTGCCACTATCGTCATGGCCGCGACTGCATCCGCACAGATGACCATTACGACGTCGCCGGCCTACTGCGTTGGCACCACCTATGCTGTCACCCTGCCTGCGGCAGATGCTGCGGCACTGTGGGCGCAAATGCCTGCCGTCGAGACCGCTCTGAACGAGTGGGCACTGGTGGAAACACCGTCTGCCGGCAGCGGACTGTCGACAACCGTCTCCGCCCCGGTGAAGTACGTCGCCGGCCAGGACGTGACTGTGCAGTGGACGCCACCTGCGGCAGGGCAGTGGCAGCTCATGATGGCCCCATACAGCCAGGGCGGCTACGGCACCCCCTTTGGAGGGCCGTTGGCAGTCACCGTGGTGCAGTCCGCTCCGGCCGGGTCGAGTTGCACCCAGCCCACCGGCGGCGGAACCGGTAGCGCGAGTTCCATTCCGGTGATCGGCGGCCTCCTCAGCAGCCTGTCGGCCCGGTAGTAGCAACTGGCCCTGCAAGTGCCCCGGTTTCCCTGAGCCGCCGGGGCATTCGCGGTCGTCTCAGCGCACTTCTCATGGGTGCGGGAGCGGTTGAGCGACGCGTTCGGCCTTCTTCTCGCGTGCCAGGTCGCCATAGGGATCGGCGGAGTCGGTAGCCGATGTCGTGGATCGGATGCCGTGCCAGCAGGTCGAGTAGACGGCGAATCTCGTTGCAAGCCAAAGTGATCAGGCCATCGGGCGTGAATTGTCTGGCGTGTTCGGTGGCGGTCACGACGGTGAGCGGTGCCGGCGCGAGCAACGACAGCACTACGGCTGGAGTGCTGGTCAACATCTCGCTCGCTACGCTGGGCACGAACCTTTTGGTTCCGGACCATTTTCGTTTCTGGCCAGCCATCGGGGATGCTGCCGGTCCGCCCAGTTCCGGTCGACGTGGCCGGTCCGCATGCCGCGCCGCGCCTCCGGATCCTGAAACGCCTTTCGGATGTGACCGGCCAGGACTGCCGCGATGGACCACGCGAAGACGTCGTGTACGAAGATCGCGCTGGTCCGGGAGATGGCAGGAAGCAGATGGATGAACCACATCAGCAGACCCGTGAACATCATCACCAGCACGGCACCGGCGATCCAGCCCGCGTATAGCTTCTGCCCGGCGTTGAATTTGCCGGCGGGGCGGTCCGCCGGTGCGGTGAGGCCCCGACGGACCGCACTCAGCCAGCGCCGGTCGTACGGTGCGAAGCGGTTCAGCCTGCGGAGGTCGGCGCGGAAGGCGGGTGAGAGCAATCCCAGCAGGACCGGCACGGGCAGTAGGACTCCCGACCACTCGTGGACGGTCGCCACGATGTTTCGTTGACCCACGAGTCGAGCCAAAGGCCCGATATAGAGGAAGGCCGCGGTTGTCGCGCACAGCAGCATCAGTGTTGCGGTGGTGCGGTGGACCATTCGCTCGGCTCTCGTGAACCGCCGCACACCGCCGCGCCGTTCAGTGCTTGTCATCGAGCCATCCGTCCACGTCGTACCCGCGCTCCTCCCAGTAGCCGGGAACGACCTGGCTGGTGACCGATATGCCCGATAGCCATTTGGCGGACTTGTAGAAATACATCGGCGCCACGTAGAGCCTGACCGGGCCGCCGTGCTCGTGCGTGATCGGCGCGTCCTGCATCCGCAGGGCCACCAGCACGTCGGAGCGCCGGGCCTGCTCGAGCGTGAGGCTCTCGGTGTACGCGCCGTCGAAACAGTTGAAGCTCAGGGCTTCACCGCCGGTACCGACCCCGGCGTCGTCCAGCAGGTCGGACAGTTTCACACCGTCGAAGGGCACCTTCTCGACGCGCCAGCCGTCGGTGCATTGCACATCGTGGATGACGCGGGTCTGCGGCAATGCGCGCAGGTCCGCGAGCGTGTACGTGCGCGGCCGGTCCACCAGGCCGCCGATTTTCAGCTCGTAGTCGGTCTCGCCTTTGCGCGGAACCGAGCGGACGACGCTGTAGTAGCGGAACCCGCCCGGGTTCGGGAGCAGTCCGGTGAGGCCGGTCGGATCGCTCTGGGAAGCCTTGGCCAGCAAGCCTTCCCAGCCGGATTGCAGGTACGGCGCCGTGATCAGCCCCGCCGCGCCGACGCCGAGCATGCCCAACAGTGTTCTCCGAGCCACGGGTGCGCCGTCCGGCATGTTCTCACGGTCGTTCTCGGGCATCTTTCGGCTCCTTTCTTCGTCGCCTGGAATGTGGGTCCGGGCCCGACCCCATCGAGGGGGCGGGCCCGGACCGGGGTCGGGTCAGGGAGTGGGTGCGACGCAGCGGAAGCTGGCCGGGGACGCCGGGTCGCCGTCGCCGTTGTAGTGGGAGACGAATGGGAGACGGCAGATGTCGCGCGAGACCGTCTGGCCGGTGGCGGTGGTCAAGTCGGCCCGCAGAACGTCCGGTGCCTGGCCGTGTTCGACCCACGCCGTCAGGGCGGTCAGGTCGTTGCTGCCGGTGAGGGCACAGTGCGCGACGCCCGGGGCCAGGAAGACGCGGTAGAAATCGTCGACCTTGGCGGTGCCACCCAGCTGCGCGTCCACGCGGTTGCGGTAGTCGACGATGCCGGCGGTGGGGATGAGCTGATCGGCGTCACCCTGCCAGGTGATGATCTTGCCGCCCGCGTCGCGGAACGCCGACAGGTTCGGGTCGGCGGTGCCGATGACCGAGTCGAACTCGGAGCGGGCCTGCTGGAAGATCTGATCGAACTGCGCGTAGGTGAGGTTCGCGGTGTCGAAGGCGGGCTGCTTCTCCACGAAGTTGGCGACCCACTGAGCGGGGACGGGGAACGGTGCGCCCACGGTGACACCGTTGGGGCCGGTGGTGCTGGCCGTCAGGTTGCTGAAGTCGGCGCCGATCGGCAGGCCGTACCAGAGCCGCTGGCCGTTGCCGTCGCGCGGGCCGTCCCAGATTTTGCGGACCACCTCGGCATCGGCCTCGCTGATCGTGTACTCCTTGCCGTCGCACGCGACCTTGGTGCCGATCAGGCTGCGCGGGTCGAAGTTGCAGCGGCTCGGGTCACTGATCAGACCGTCGGCAACGCCGTCCTGTGGGTCGCAGGCCTTGACCGCGGCCTGGTTGAACGCATTGAACTCGCACGTGGTCGGGTAGGTGTGCGCCTCCTTCATCACCACCTGCGGCCAGAGTGTGGCGACCTCGAACTGATTCCAGTTGATGGCCGGGGCGTCGGCATTGATGCCGTTGAAGTCGGTCGGGTACTTCTGGGCCTCCATGTAGCCCTGTCGTCCGCCGGTGGAGCAGCCGTTCCAATAGGCGTAGGACGCGGCATGCCCGTAGACGTCGTTGACGACCTGCTTGCCGACGACGGCCAGCTCGTGCACCGAGCGGGAAGCGAAGTTCTCCAGCAGCGCGGTGTTGATCCGGCCGTCCGCGTTCAGCGCCCAACTGCTGTTCAGGCCACTGGTATCCACACCGGCGTCGGTGGTTCCGACCGCGTAGCCCTGCTTGACGGCCGCGGCCACGCCGCCGATGTTCCCGGCGGCGTAAGCAGCGCCACCGACCGCCTGAAAGCGGCCGTTCCAGCCGGACTCCGGCAGCCAAACCTGCACCTTGGCATGGTCATTCGCGCCGGGGTGGGTCAGGGTGACCGTCACTTCGCAGTGCGCGGGGACATCGGGCACGGGGTAGCCGCCCAGCGGCGGGGTCCCGGGGACCTGGAACGTTCCCGCGGGGACTGCGGTCGCGGTCAGGGACTCCACGGTGGCGCCGGCCGGTGCGGGTATCTGAAATGTATTGCAGTTGAACGCATTCGCGTTCGCTGGAGTGGTGGCGGAATCGTCCGACCTGTCCACCAGTGCGTAGATGGCGGCGGCGCCTGCCACCGTGACACCGACGGTTGCGAGTGCGAGTACTCGTCGCTTCAAGATCTCTCCTCAGTTGGAATTGCACCCACTGTGTCCGGCGCGCCACCACCGACACATCAGTCAGATGACGCTCGGCCGACGTAATTCGGGTTCAGACGAGGCTTTCGGTGAAGAAGTCGGTGAGCTGCTCCACGGCCGGACCGACGTACTGTTCCCGGTCGTAGAGGTCGACGTGACTCGCGCCGTCGATCCAGTGAATCCGCTTGGGCCCCACTGCCTTCTGGAAGGCTTCGAGACCCATCCAGGCGGTGATGGCGCGGGTGCCCAGGATCATGAGAAGCGGCCGCTGCCCGATCAGCGGCACCGCCGCGAAGGCGTCGAACGCCGCGAGCTTGTCGATGCTGGTCCAGTCGAATGCCCTCGCGGAGCGGGGGTGCCGACCGCGCGGGGTGCAGTAGTACTCGAAGCCTTCGGCGCCGTACTCGCCGCCGAGCTCACGGGCCTGCTCGATCGTTTCGGGGAACAGGGGCAGGGTGTCCGGCTTTTCTCCGCGGGCCTCGACCGTGCGGGCGTGTGCCGCCGCGTCGAGCATGCCTTGGAAGACCGCGGGATCCTGTGCGCCGTCGGGACCCGAGCGGAACAGTCGAGCCACATCCACGCCGCTGACGGTCGCGGCCGCTCTCACCCGGTGGTCACTGCCGGTGGCTGACAGCACATAGCCGCCGGATGCGCAGATACCGAGCGCGCCAATGCGTTCGGCATCGACCTCGGGCCTAGTCGTCAGATAGGACACCGCGGCCTTGATGTCTTCGACTCGGTGGCCGGGGTCTTCCAGGCCACGGGGCTCGCCGCCGCTCTCGCCCTGGTATGCGGCGTCGAAAGTCAGCGTCACAAAACCCTTTTCGGCAAGTTTCGACGCATAGAGCCCGGCGGTCTGCTCCTTCACGCCGCTGGCGGGGTGACTGACGACGATCGCGGGGAGCGGGTCCGCGGACTGTTCGGGGATGTAGAGATGACCGGCGAGCGTGATACCGGCGCTGTCGAAGGTGATGCCGATCCTGGCCATGAGATTCTCCGTTTCACTGTGATTGCACTGGAAGTGATGTGCTCGTCCGAGCTACTACCGCCGCAGCAGATCCGCGGCGCGTTCGGCGATCGCGTACACCGTCGCGTTGGTGTTGGCCGATGGAATCGCCGGTATGACCGATCCGTCGGCGATCCGCAGGCCCTCCAGCCCATGCACTCGCAGTTCGGAATTCACGACGGAGGACTCGTCCTCACCCATGGCGCAGGTCCCGACCGGGTGGCAGTAGGAGCCGAAATTCCTGCGGGCGTAGTCGCGGAGCACCGCCTCGTCGGTGACGTCGAGTCCGGGCGCGACCTCGGTGGCGCCCCATCCGGCCAGTGCCGCCGAACCTGCGATCTCGCGGGCGGCCTCGATGCCGGCGATCGCTGCCTCGACATCCGCGGCCGCCGTGAAGTATCCGGGGTCGAGCACCGGCGGCGCGGACGGGTCGGCCGAGATGATGCGCAAGGAGCCCCGGCTTACCGGAAGCATCGGCGAGACGCCGATGGTGAAGCCGTTCGGCACCGCCGCAACGGGATTGGGCAGCGGGATATCGATGAAGATGATCTGCACATCCGGCCCCGCCAGGTCCGGGTTGCTGCGCAGGAGGCCGATGATCTCGCCGTGATTCGCCCGTGGCGTGGGTACCAGGCGGCGGGAACTGTGCACCAGGTTGATCCGGGGATGGTCGTGCAGATTGCGGCCCACCCCGGCCAGCGGGTGCACCACCGCCACGTTCGCGTCCCGCAGCACGGACTCCGGTCCGATGCCCGAGCACAGCAGCAGTTGTGCGCTGCCGATGGTTCCGGCCGCCAGCACGACTTCGGAAGTGGCGGTGGCGCGATGGATTTCACCACCCACGCGGTACTCGACCCCGGTGCAGCGCTGACCCTCGAGGAGCAGCCGCTGCGCGAGCGTACCGGTGACGACCCGGAGGTTCGGTCGTCCCAGCGCGGGCCCGAGGTAGGCATCGGCGGCGCTCTGCCTTTGTCCGGCAACGATATTGAGGTCGACCGGAGCGAAGCCGTCCTCGAGTCCGCCGCTGATGTCGGTGGCGCGGGGGAATCCGACCTCGATCGCCCCGGCCAGGCAGGTGCGCAGGATCTCATTGGGCGTGGTGGTCGGGCCGACGGTCAGCGGCCCGGCGGTGCCGCGCCCGGGCGCACCGGTCACGGCGGTCTCGCTGCGCTGGAAATAGGGCAGCAGATCGTCGTAGGTCCAGCCCTTGGCACCGTGGACATTCCAGCTGTCATACGAGGTGTGGTGCCCGCGCGCGAACACCATGGCATTGATGGCCGACGAGCCGCCCAGTCCCTTCCCGCGCGGCAGCGGCACCGGAGTTCCCGAAAACCGCTGTGGCACAGTTCGATCGCCCCATCCGGCCGACGAGTTGGCGAGAGTCGGCCAGGCCGGGGGATACGCGACCGCGTCGGGCAGCGCCGCGGCACCGGCCTCCAGCAGCAGCACCCGGAGGTTCTCGTCCTCGGTGAGCCGGGCTGCGAGCACGCAGCCCGCGGTACCGCCACCGACGATGACGAAGTCATAGGTATCGGAGCAACGCGAAGTCATGGACACCACCCTCGCGACCGGCGATGTAGCCCCGCATCCGTCAGCTGACGGTGATCGCGACGTAGCTCGTCGGGCCGCGCGACGACGTACGTCGATGCCAGCGTCACCTGACGGATGTGCCGCCCGGGCCCGGCGACGACAGTGGAATCGCACCACCCGCATCCACCTGTTAGAAGGATGAAATCCAATGGTCGACAACGGAAATGGCCGCAACAAGCGACGCGCTACCCGGGCTGCCGCCGCACTCGTGGCCGGTGTCGCGGGCCTCAGCCTCGCCGTCGCCTGTTCCTCGAACACCGTCACCCACGCCGGTCCCGGCGAGGACGCGCCGCGACCTACCATTGTGCTGGAGCACGGCGCGTTCGCCGACGGGTCCAGCTGGAACGATGTGATCGCGAAGCTGAGCAAGGACCGGTATCCGGTGGTGGCGGCGGCCAACCCGCTACGTGGTCCGGGCAGTGACGCCGCCGCGTTGCGCAGCGTGATCAGCCACATCGACGGGCCCGTCATTCTGGTCGGGCATTCCTACGGTGGCTCGGTCATCAGCGCCGCGGCGGCAGGAAACGACAAGGTCAAGGGGCTGGTCTACGTGGCCGCGTTCCTGCCCGCGCCCGGCGAGAGTGCGCTCGAACTGACCAACAAGTACCCCGGCTCCACCCTGCCCGGCACCTTGAATCCGGTGCCGTTCACCAATTCCGACGGCAGCGCCGGCACCGATCTCTACATCCAGCAGGACAAGTTCCGTGGCCAGTTCGCGGCCGATGTGCCCGAGGATCGCGCCGCGCTCGCCGCTGCGGCGCAGCGGCCGATCGCCCAGTCCGCGCTCGAGGAGAAGGCCACGGTCGCGGCCTGGAACGAGAAGCCGAGCTGGGACATCGTCACCACCAAGGACCTGAACATCCCGGTCGCGGCGCAGCGCTTCATGGCCGAGCGGGCCCACGCGCAGGTCACCGAGGTCGACGCCTCGCATTCGGTCGCGGTCTCGCATCCGGACGTGGTCGCCAAGGTGATCGAGCAGGCGGCCGCGGCCGCGCACTGAGCCGAAACCCCCACCACCACAGGAGAACACGATCATGGATATGAAACTGGAAGTCGTCGTGCTGCCCGTCGCGGACGTCGATCGCGCGAAGGCGTTCTATGCCGAGCGACTCGGATTCCGCCTCGACGCCGACTTCACGGTGGACGACGGCTACCGCGTGATCCAGGTGACCCCGCCCGGCTCCGAGTGCTCGCTCATCTTCGGAACCGGCGTCACCGCCGCCGCGCCAGGCTCGCTGGACGGCCTGCATCTCATCGTCACCGATATCGAGAAGGCCGTCGCCGAACTCACCGAACGCGGCGTCGCTGTGGACGGACCGTTCCGGGACGCGACCGGCGTCTTCCATCACGCCGGAACCACCGGCCGCGTCGCGGGCGCGCATCCCGAGCGCCGCAGCTATGGCTCCTTCGCCGCGTTCGGCGATCCGGACGGCAATGGCTGGTTCCTGCAAGAAATCACGCAGCGCGCGCCCGGCCGCTGACCCCCGGATCCCGGAAAGCACATCATGTCTGACGAGAACACCCAGACCTACGACGTCATCGTCCTCGGGGCCGGTCCGGTCGGCGAGAATGTCGCCGACCGCACCAGCGCCGCCGGACTGAGCACCGTCATCGTCGAATCCGAACTGGTCGGCGGCGAATGCTCCTACTGGGCTTGCGATCCCAGCAAGGCGCTGTTGCGTCCGGCCCTGCTGTACGGCGAGGCCGTGCGGTTCCCCGGCGTCGCGAGCGCGGTGACCGGACCGCTCGATGCCCGCGCTGTCCTGAAGAACCGTGACCGCATGGTCGCCGACTGGAACGACCGGGGCCAGGTCGAATGGCTCGAATCCGCCGGGATCGCACTCATTCGCGGACACGGGCGACTCGACGGCGTCCGGCAGGTCACGGTCGAAACCCCGGACGGCGGTATCGTGCGCCTGCGTGCCCGGCACGCGGTCGCGGTCTGCACCGGCACGCGCGCCGCGCTGCCGCCGCTGTCGAACTTGGACACGTTGCGGCCGTGGACGAGTCGTGAGGCCACCAGTGCCGCCGACGTGCCGCGCCGGCTCGCCATTCTGGGCGCTGGAGTGGTCGCGGTCGAAATGGCCACGGCCTGGCGGGCTCTCGGCTCCGAGGTGGTCCTCATCGCCCGGGAGCCGCGGCTGCTCACCCGCGTCGAACCCTTCGCCGCGGACCTGGTGGCCGAACGGCTTCGCGCGGCGGGCGTCGAGCTGCGGTTCGGCTCGGGTATCGCGACCGCGGAACGGGCGGGCGGCCCCGATGACGGCGTGCATCTGAGCCTGGACGACGGCACCCGGATCGTCGTCGACGAACTGCTGCTCGCGACCGGTCGTGCGCCGCGCACCGACGACATCGGCTCGGAGACGGTCGGTTTGGCCTCGGGGGAGTGGCTCACCACCGATGACACCTTCACGGTGACCGCCGTCGAGGGCGAATGGCTCTATGCCGTCGGCGATGTCAACCACCGGGCGCTGCTCACCCATCAGGGCAAGTATCAAGCGCGGATCGCGGGCACGGTCATCGCCGATCGGGCGTCCGGCGGGGAACTCGACACGTCCCGGTGGGGGCGGCACACCGGAACCGCCGATCTACTCGCCGTCCCACAGGTCGTGTTCACCGATCCGGAGATCGCCGCCGTCGGTCTCACCACCGAGGACGCGGCACGAGCGGGCCGGACGGTCGATGTCGTCGACTACGACATCGGCCGGGTCGCCGGTGCGCTCCAACATGATCCGGACTATCGCGGACGGGCGCGCATCCTCATCGATCCCGAACGCCGGGTGATCGTCGGGGCCACCTTCGCCGGGGCGGGCGTCGCCGAACTGCTGCATTCGGCCACCATCGCCATCACCGGCGAGATCACCCTCGACCGGCTATGGCACGCGGTGCCCTCGTTCCCGACCATCAGCGAGGTGTGGTTGCGGCTGCTCGAGACCTATCGGGACCAGTGTGCGAAGGCCTAGTCGGCACGGACGCGCGTCGGGTGAGCGTCGTGGATTACGTCATTCGACGCTCGCCGCCGGTGCGTGGCGGATCTTAGCGTCGGGCTATGACGACGACCACAGCTCAGCGCGGAGTCCCGGCCATGACGGAGGGAGAAGACGAATGATCACCTACGACCGGCTCTATGTCGGTGGTTCGTGGACCGAGCCCACCGAACCGGCGCTGCTGGAGATTCTCTCGCCGCACGATCGATCGCTCATCGGCCGTGCGGCGCAGGCACAACCCGCCGATGTGGACCGTGCGGTGGCGGCCGCATACACGAGCTTCGAAAGCCGTGTGTGGCGCGACACCGTGCCCGCCGAGCGCATCGCGGTGCTGCGCAAGTTCAATGAGCTGCGCGAGGAACAGGCCGATCGGATCGCCGAGCTCATCACCGCCGAAAACGGTTCCGCCGCATGGTTCACCAAGGCCGGCCAGGCCGGTCTGACTCGGCAGGCGAATGCTTACCTCACGGCCGCAGAGAATTTCGACTGGGAGCGCACACTCACTCCGTCGGACCCGAATACGCAGGTGCGCAGCGTGGTTCGGCGTGAACCGGTCGGCGTGGTGGCCGCGGTGATCCCGTGGAACTCGCCCTTCTCCTCCGCGACCTCGAAGATCCTGCCCGCCCTGCTCGCCGGAAATTCGGTGGTGCTGAAGGTATCTCCAGAGAATTCGCTGAGCATGGGCCTGCTCGCCGAGCTGGTGGATCGCATCGGCCTGCCGGACGGCGTGATCAGTGTGCTGCCCGCGGAGCGGGAGACGAGCGAGTATCTGATCTCGCATCCGCGAGTGGACAAGATCGCGTTCACCGGCTCGACCGGAGCCGGTCGCCGGATCGCGACCATCGCGGGCGAGCAGCTCAAACGGGTCAGCCTGGAGCTGGGCGGCAAGTCGGCGGCGGTGATCCTGCCCGATGCCGATCTGACCGCGGTGATCAACGGCCTGAAGTTCGGCTCGCTGCTGAACAACGGCGAATCCTGCATCGCCCAGACCCGGATCCTCGCCCCGAACTCCCGCTACCAGGAGGTGGTCGCGGCGCTGGCGGCGCTGGTCGAATCCCTGCCGGTCGGTGATCCGCGTGACCCGGCGACCTTCATCGGGCCGATGGTCCGCGGCGATCAGCAACAGCGGGTCCGCGACTACATCGAGATCGGCATCGGCGAAGGCGCACGGCTGGTCTGCGGCGGCCCGCAGCTGCCGCCTGGCCTGCGCGACGGCTTCTATGTCACGCCAACGGTTTTCGCCGACGTCACGCCGGACATGCGGATCGCTCGGGAGGAGATCTTCGGTCCGGTCCTGGTCGTCATCGCCTACGACGACATCGACGACGCGATCCGCATCGCCAACGACTCCGACTACGGGCTCTCCGGCGGCGTGTGGTCGGCGGACGAGGCCGCCGCCGTGGCCGTCGCCCGGTGCATCCGCACCGGCACGGTCACCATCAACGGTGCGCCGGTCGGATTCGACGGTCCCTTCGGCGGATTCAAGGCCAGCGGAATGGGTCGCGAATTCGGCGCTGTGGGCCTGGGCCAGTACACCGAATACCAGACGATCACCGTCTGATACCGCTGGTAGAGCCGCGGCGTGCTCATCGAGGAAGTCGACAGAATCTAGCTGCCCAGTCGAAGGCGGCGCTTTCTCTCACACCTTCTTGCCTTCGTCTGGCTCCGTGACGTCCGAAATCACGTGCGGCCCGCTCGTTCACGAGCAGGAAAGAGTCGGCGACCCATGTCTTTGTCGATGTACACAGCCACATCCATGCCCTCTGCCATCACTCTGCACAATCTGTCCTTCGAATGGCCCGACGGCACCGTCGCGCTGTCCGGGCTCAACGGCACGTTGAGCACCGGGCGCACCGGTCTGGTCGGCCGCAACGGCGCGGGTCATCGAGCTCGATGGCGATGGCGGCATGCGGCGACGCGACTCGCTGTAGACGGCAGTAAGCCGGGCCCGGCTGTCGTGCGATGTCAGAGGTGGTCGGCGTCGATGATCGCCTGGGCGAACGGATGAGGTGCTTCCTGCGGGACGTTGTGCCCGATGCCGTCGAGGACGCGGTGCTCGTACTTCCCGGTGAACTACGCGCGGTAGCCCTTCCCGTCCTTGGCTGCTCCGTCGAAATCGCTGCCGATCGTGATGGCGGGCACCGAGATTGCCGGTCCGGTCGCGAGCTGCTGTTCGTACGCGTCGTACTGCGGCTCGCCCGGGGCCAGGCTCAAGCGCCACCGGTAGTTGGAGATGACGATGTCCACCTGATCGGGATTGTCGAATGCGGCGGCGCTGCGGTCATAGGTCGCGTCATCGAAGTTCCAGGCCGGGGAGGCACGCTTCCAGATCAGCTTGTTGAAGTCGTGCCGATTCCGGTCGTAGCCGAGGCGGCCGCGCCCGCCGCCAGAACTCCAGCGAAGAGTCCTCGTCGGTTGATGTTCATGCCGTCGACGCTAGGCAGCGCGCCCGCCCCGCCGCGTGCGTCGGATGACGTAATCGGTGTCGATCGGCCGCGCGGGCGGCCGATCGATCAGCTCGCCGTTTCCTCCAGGGTGGGCAGCAGCGCCGCGAGGTCGCCCCGCGAACTGATGCCGAGCTTGGGGAAGATCCGGTGCAGGTGGGTGCTGACCGTCCGGTGCGACAGATACAGCCGCTGCCCGATCTCCCGGTTGGTCAGCCCCTGCGCCGCCAATTGCGCGATGCTCAGTTCGTGCGGGGTGAGTCGCTCGCGGGCGTCCGGGTCGCGATTCGGGCTGGATTCGCCCGCGCTGCGCAGTTCCAGGCGGGCCCGTTCGCTCCAGGCGGTGAAGCCGAGAGCATCGAAAATCGCTCGGGCGGTGCGCAAATGGGTGCGGGACTCCACGACCCGGCGCTGCCGCCGCAGCCATTCGCCGTAGGCCAGATGCAGGCGGCCGCGCTCGGCGGGCCAGCCGGTGAGATCCGCCGCCAGTGCCACGGCGAACAGCTCCGAGGCCGAATCGCCGGCGAGAACCGCTCGCGCGTAACGCATTCCGATTTGCAAGGCGGGCGACGACGTCGACGCCGCCACCGGTTCCAGTCCGCGCAGCAGTTCCACCGCGGCGTCGGTCTGCCCGGCGCGGACCGCGGCCTCGGCGAGTTCGGTGAGGAAGCACGCGCGCAGCGTCAGCGAATACGACGGGTCGCGCGGATCGTGGATGCGGGCCAGATCGGTGAAGGCGTCATCGAATCGGCCCTCGCCGAGCGCGGTGAGCCCCCGGGTGAGCTGCACGGTGGCCAGCACGGGTCGTGCGCCGGCGGCGAGTCCGGTTCGTTCGGCTTCCGCGGTGAGCGCTGTGGCCTGCGCGTAATCCCCACGCAGAGCGGCGATTTCGGCCTGCACCGCGATGACGGTCGCGTGCATGAAGGGTTGCCCGGTCTCCAGGGCGAAGGCCGCGGCCTCCGTCGCGATGGGCGCGGCGGCGGCGAGGTCACCGAGTCGGGCCAGGCTCCAGGCCTGGATCGCGAGTGCGCGGGTCAGCAGCCCCAATTGCCCGGCTGCCCGGAATCCTGGTGCGGCCGCGGCGGCGAAGTGAGCCGCGAGGTCGAAGGCGCCGACCTGGTAGGCCGCGCTGCTGAGAAAGTGATCGACGTCCGTATCGCGCCCCGTGCTCGTGGCCAGCGCCCGCAGGTGGCCGAGGACCTGCTCGCCGCGCTCGAACGGCGCCACGATGGAGTCGATCGCGAGCTTGGCCGGATCGCCGTCGGGAATGCCGAAGGTGTCGGCGACGGACAGCACCGCCTGACGGATCTCGGGTCCGGGTTCGGACCAGAAGCACCGCGAGGCCGCGGCCCACAGGATCCGCAGCCCGGCATCGGGAAATCCGTCGGTGGCGACGGAGGCCGCGAGCGCGGCCAGCTCACCGATGTGCGCGGGACTGTCGCGCATGCCGTCCTCGAACCCGCTGAGCACCCACTTCGCGGTGGCCTCCTGCTCGGCGGTGAGCGGGAGCGTGCGCGCGGTGTCGACCAGCCGTTCGACTATCTCGCGGTGGCCGGAGTCGACGGCCAGCTCGGCCGCCCGCAGCAGCCGATCCGCGCGGCGGACGGGAGTGGCGCTCAGGGCCGCGGCACGTTCCAGCGCCGCGATCGCGCCGCCGCGGTGCCGGGACCGTTCGGCCGCGTCCTCGAGTGCGGCGGCCACGTTCTCGTCGGCGCCCGAAGTGCCCGCCGCTCGATGCCACACTTGGCGATCCGGCAATTCACCGAGTGTCTCGGCGAGTGCCTGGTGCGCGCCTCGGCGTTCCTCGGCCGTCGCCGCCGCGATCAGAGCGGACCGAACCAGCGGATGGCGGAAGGTCACCGTGCCGGAACCGGTGCCGATCAACCGGGCCGCCACCGCGGGCGCGAGCACTTCGAAGGTCACCGCAGTGCCCAGGAGAATCCCGGTGGCAGTGAGTGTTTCGGCGGCCGAATCGCCGTCGTTGAGGGCGGCGACGAGCAGCGCCGAGCGGGTCGGCCCGGGCAGTGCGGACCCACGCGCCGAGAACGCCCGTTCCAGCCGTTCAGTCAGGGGTAGCACGGCTGTGGTCTCGGTGAGATCCGTTGCGGCCATAGGTAGTTCTGCCAGCGCCAGCGGATTGCCATGGGCTTCGGTGAGCACTCGATGGCGGAGCGGGGCGGCCAGGTTCGGTGCGATGGTGTCGAGGAATGCGTTCGCGTCGTCATCGTGCAGCGGGCCGAGCCGCATGACGGTCAGTCCGGTGTCGCGCAGCGGTGACGTCGTGGAGTCGCGCGAAGTGGCCAGCACCGCAACGGGTTCGGAGTCGATGCGGCGCGCGACGAAGGCGAGCGCCTCGGCGCTGGCCATGTCGAGCCAGTGCACGTCCTCGGCGACGGCCAGCACCGCGCGGTCGGTCGCCGCGTCGGCGAGCAGGGTCAGCGCGGCGAGACCGACCAGGTGGATGCTCGGCTCGTCGGTGCTGTCCGTCATGCCCAAAGCGGTTGCCAGCGCCTCGAATTGACGCGGCGGGAGGGCATCGAACCCGCGCCGCAGCGGATACAGGAGTCGGTGCAGTCCGGCGTAGGGGAGATTGCTCTCGGCCTCCACCCCGGCGGTCCGCAGCACTCGCAATCCCGCGGCGGTCGCGGCGGTCGCGGTCTGCTCGACGAGCGTCGATTTCCCGATGCCGGGCTCACCTTCGATCAGGATGCCGCTCCGGCCGAGGCTGTCCAGGAGCGCGGCCAGGTCTTTCAGTTCGGTGTCGCGTCCGAACAACGGCATGGTGCGGAATCCTCCTCCGGGCCCCGAAACGGTATCGGGCCTGGTCGTGACCCTACCCAAACTGGATTACGTCAAGACAGCGTCACCTGACAGATTCGGCGCCCTGCCATCGGCGGCGAAGGTATTTCCCATGGCTACCGTTCGCTTTCACCTGATGTCCACCCTGTCCCCCGCCGAAGTCATGCACGTGCTCACCGACTTCGGACCCACCCGGCCCGAAGCGTGGCCGAGCATCGACGCCGAACACTTCACCGTCCACGCCCGCGGCGAGAATTGGGCCGAGGTCACCGAGGGCACCGCCGCCGCCTGGGAGCGGGCCCGCTACGACTGGGATCCGGCCGGGGACACCGTCACCGTCACCACGCTGGACTCCAAGCTCTTCGGCGCGGGCGGCGGCTGGGTCTTCAAGATCACGCCCGATCTGCCCGGTTGCCGGGTCGATGTCGAACTGACTCGGACCCCGCAGGCGTTCAAGGGCAAGATCCTGGCGGCGCTACTGCCCCTGGTCGGGCCGTCCTCGCTGCGCAAGTCCTTCGCCGTACCGCTGCAGGCCGCGTAATGGCCGCGCCGCAGCAGACCTCCGGCGCGCTCGCGCCCGGCGCGCATGCCGTCGACTCCGACGGCGTCGTCCAGCGGTACCACGTGTACGGCAATGGACCTGTCTGCCTGGCGCATCCGGGTGGACCGGGCATCCACTGGGAGTACCTGCGCATGACCGAGCTCGAAGAACACCTGACCATGGTGTACGTCGAGGCGCTCGGCACCGGTGAATCCGGTCGGTTGCCGACGCACCCCAACGGTTACACCCGCGAGCGCTACAGCATTGCGCTGCAACGGATCATCGACCATCTCGGCGTGCCGAAGGTGTACCTGCTCGGTCACTCGCACGGGGCCTTCGTCGCCGCCTACCATGCGATCCACCGCCCTGCTGGGCTGGCGGGGATCATCCTCTACGAGGGCGCTCCGGTGACCGGATCCGAGCACGGCGCGGAGGCCGGGCGGCGGCTGCAGGAGTTCGCCGCCGCCCACGCCGACCGGCCCGGATTGCGGGACGTGCTCGCGGCATTCGGTGGAATGCACGATATTTCGAGCGATGAGCAGACTGTTGCCGTAGCCCGCGGTGTCCTGCCCTCGTACATCGCCGACTACTGGGGCGATGAACAGCGTTGGGCTCCGGTTCGAGATGCGCTGCGCGCCAGCTACATCTCCGGACTGGACGCGCTCGGTTCGCCGGACCTCATCGACGACCGCGCCGGCCTGCCGAAAGTGACTGTCCCGGTGCTGGTCATCGTGGGTCTCTTCGACGTCGTCTGCGGACCGCGCTGGGCGCGGGAACTGCACGACCTGATCCCCGATTCGCGGCTGGTGGTCCTCGAAAACAGTGGCCATCTGGGGCATCTGGAAGAACCAGGGCGGTTCACCGACGCCGTCCGGAACTTCGTCCTCTCGACTCGATCGCTGCCATCGCCGAGCGACAGCAGTCCCGAAAGGCTCATGAGATGAACCGGCAAATACCCGAACGACCGTTGATCGCAGAGCTTTTCGTCTGCGGACCGATCGCGATGCTGATCTGGTCGGAGACCGCCGTGCTGCACGGTCGTGGACCGTCCGTACGGGAGCTCATGGGCTAGCGCCCGCATCACACACAGAACAGGAATCGCCATGGCCAAGCTGACCGTGGGTCGCGAGAACAGCGATACCATCGACATCTACTACGAAGACCACGGCAGTGGCCGACCGGTCGTGCTCATTCACGGATACCCACTCAACGGCGCTTCATGGGAGAAGCAGCAGCGCGTCCTGCTCGAAGCCGGTTACCGCGTGATCACCTACGACCGTCGAGGTTTCGGCAACTCCAGCCGCCCGACCGTCGGCTACGACTACGACATCTTCACCGCAGATCTGCACGCCCTCATCGAGCATCTCGACCTGACCGATGCCGTCCTGGTCGGCTTCTCCATGGGAACCGGCGAAGTCACCCGGTACCTCAGCCGGTACGGCTCGACGCGCATCACGAAAGCCGTTCTGATGGGCGCGATTCCACCGTATCTGCGCAGGGCCGAGGACAACCCCGAGGGCGTGGACGAGGCGGTCTTCGACGGCATCAAGGCCGCCATCCTCGCCGACCGCCCCGCCTACTTCAAGGAGTTCCTCGACACCTTCTACAACGTCGACGTGCTCGGCAGCACCCGCATCAGCGAACAGGCCTGGCAGAACAGCTTCAACGTCGCGGTGACCGCCTCGACCCATGCCGCCTACGCCTGCGTCGACACCTGGCTGACCGACTTCCGTGACGATCTGCCCGCGATCGACGTACCCGTCCTACTGATCCACGGCGACGCCGACCGCATCCTGCCCTACTCCGCGACCGCGGCCCGCCTGCCCGGCCTGATCAAGGACCTGACCGTGGTCACCGTCGAAGGCGGCCCACACAACATCGCCTGGACCCACCCCGAAATCGTCAACCCCGCACTCCTGGAGTTCCTCTCGTGACCGCCTTCCCGCCTCCGCCCGCCGTCGCACAGGACCGTCGCTTCGTCCTCGGCAACCATCTGCGGATGACCATCCTCACCACGCCGGAGGAGACCGACGGCCGCCACGACCTCGCCGATGTCACGCTGCCGCCGGGTTCGGATACCCCGTTGCACAAGCACACCCGCTACGAGGAGCGGCTCTGGGTGGTCGAGGGCACAGTCTCCGTGTGGGCCGGCCAGGACGCCTACACCTTGGGACCCGGCGACTTCTACACGATCACCATGAATACCCCGCACATGCTCGAGGCCGGTCCCGAAGGAGTCCGAGTGCTCGCCATGAGTTCCCCAGCGCATTTCGTCGACCTCATCCGTCGTGCGGGCACACCCGAAGCCGAAGCGACGACCGACACCGAATGGGATCTGGAGCTGTTCAACACGATCACCACCGAACTCGGAGACGTCATCCTGGGCCCGCCCGGAATGCGGCCGGCCGACCTGCCGGACGACAACCCGGCATAGGCCGAGAGTGGCCCGGACCCATAAGGTTCCGGGCCCACTTTCGCAATTGCCTGGTAGCAGCCAGGAATTGGCATCCGATGGATTGGCAACGGATTTGGCAACGTTAGTCAAAATGAGCGTCACCCGTCGTGTGGTCCCGTGGTGAGTGCTCCGGCGACCTAGCGTGGGCTGATACCCAAACTGTGACCTTGCAAAATGTCGGAAAACACCCCTCGGCGTGCAGCTTGCGGAGGGGCTTTATCTCGTGCCCCCGGACGGGCTCGAACCGTCACTTGGCGGATTTTAAGGTGGCACCTCTCGGCTATTGATGAGGTTGGTCAAGGTTGACGGCGCGCGAATCATGCTCTGCAGCAACAGATTCGCGCATTTGTCTGCTTGATGGCGTTGCTGGGATTGAAGGTCGCTGCGGGCCAGCTGCGGGCCGATCAGGCGGCCGTGACATTCGCTTTAGGAGAGCGTGCTTAGTCGGTTTTGCCCGGTATACCGATGATTGGCAGCGTTGGCGAAGCTGGTTCGACCGGCCGAATCGTCGTTCAGGCCTTGAATTCTGTTGCAGCCCGGCCTGATGGCAGTCGTCGATGGCGGTGTACTGATCGAACCCCGGCCGCGCGGCGGACCGGGGTTCGATGCATGGGTTCGTCGAGCTGTCTTGCGGGGTGCTGTGTGACGGTCAGCGCCGGCGACCTGTGGTGATCGACGGTAGGGCCGCGAGCATCCAGAGCAGTCCGCCGAATCGCACCACCGGCAGTAGGTAGGCGCAGGCAGGGAGCGCGACGGTCAGCACGGATACCGCCGCGACCGGGACCAGGACGGCTGCGGTCCATACGAGATAGTGGGCCATGGTCCCGGCTGATCTACCTGCCAGCGTCAGGCCGGCCGCCATCAAACCGAATCCCGCGGCGTATGCGGGGCCGCCCGCGAGGAACGCGCCATGCGCCCAGGCGGTCACCGTCGCGTCGTCGAGGCCGGGCCGGGCCGAGATCACGGTGGCGAGTGCGCTGATGGTCAAGGCGGC